>NZIT01000091.1 GCA_002691725.1 SAR116 cluster bacterium
AAACGCCCCAGGCAAAGGTCAGACCAAGGATGATTTGTGGATATCCTGTAAAGCGTTTTGCCAGCGGATAAATGACGACTAGCGGCAATGCGGCCATGCCAGTGATAATCGCTTTTAGTGGCAATTGCATCAATATGGCCAAGCCAATGCCGCTAAGACAGGCCAGCATGATGAGAGCGGTAAAGACGCTTATGCGGCCATCAGCAATGGGTCGGGTGCTGGTTCTGGCGACTAATGGATCAATATCGCGATCCCAGATATCATTGATGATACAGCCAGCCCCGCGCATGATAATTGCGCCAATCCAAAATAATCCCATCAGCCACAGTAATGTCGCCGGAGCAACAGCATAAAGCCGCGCCGCCACCGGCATAACAATCCACCCCGGCAGCAGCAATAACCACCAGCCAACAGGCCGATCAATCCGCATCAGGATAAGCATATCGCGCGCCCATGCCGGCAATATAAGCCATAGCCCATGCTCAAACGGTTTGATATCGCTAGCGTTGCGGTGTGATGGATGTTGCATGATTGTGGTTTTATGTCATCAGGCGGTGAGTGACAAGCCACCCCTTATCATTAGCTGATAATTAGCTAATATTTAGCTAATATGTTGGTCATTATCCTAGAGGCTGATTTAGCCGATATTTTAGTTGCGTCAAACAACACTGGTGGGTAATCAGGTGATATGACAACACGCCATAGCCAACGCTTATATATGCCGATGCCTCTGTATTCGGGTGCCATCATTACGCCGAGCGACAGCCAGAGCCATTATTTGATATCGGTGTTACGGCTTAAAGATGGCGCAGATATTCGGCTGTTTAATGAAAATGATGGGGAGTTTCTGGCCAAAATTGCCATGCTCAGCCGCAAAAAAATAGAGCTGCATTGCACGGACCAGATCAGCCCGCCGCAAGCAGAGCCAGACTTAACCCTGGTCTTTGCCCCTATCCGCCGGCAACGGATGGAAACAATGATAGAAAAGGCAACCGAATTAGGGGTGACACGATGCGCGCCTGTTTTGACGGATTATACTCAGACGCCGCAGGTTAATTTACCGCGCCTAAACTCAATTGCGACCGAGGCCGCAGAACAGTCTGGCCGATTATCAATCCCAGATTTTGATGAGCCTAAACGACTTCAGGCCTTTTGTCAGGGGCTGGATGGGGAAGCGATGATTTTCTGTGACGAAGCCTTGGCAGGGGATAAAGCCGCCCATATGCTGGCATTTTTAGAATTGCGCGCCAGCCAGCGACCGTCACATATCCTGATTGGTCCTGAGGGTGGGTTTTCTGATCAAGAAAAGCGTTTCCTACTAGATCAACCGAATATTCATGGAGTATCATTGGGGGCAAGAATTTTGCGATCTGATACGGCCTCAATCCTTGCCCTTGGCCTTTGGCAGGCTAGTTTAAATTAAAGAATGGAATAGACATCATGACACTCAATCCGCAACCACCCCTGGATCGTGACAGCATGATCGCATGGTTTTCTGCTGGCGAAAAACCTGCTGACCAATGGGGTATTGGCACTGAACATGAGAAAATTCTGTTTAATTGCCAAACACGGGAACGCCCCGGTTATGAAGATGACCATGGCATCAGGCAGATTCTGCAAAGTGTTGCTGATAGAGATGGCTGGAAGCCTGTCATTGAAAAAGGCTATATCATAGCCACTAAGCATGATGATGGTTCATCCATCACATTAGAGCCGGGTGGCCAGTTAGAACTGTCAGGGGCAGTGCTTAAAACCTTGCACCAAACATGCGCGGAAACCCATGCTCATCTTGATTTCATGACAGAGATTATGGCGGCAGATTGTATCTGGATGCTGGGGATAGGGTTTGATCCAAAATGGCGGCGTCAGGATATCCCGTGGATGCCGAAAGGCCGATATAAAATCATGCGTGATTACATGCCGAAAGTCGGCACGAAAGGGCTTGATATGATGCTTCGCACCTGCACCATTCAGGTCAATCTGGATTTTTCCAGCGAAGCCGATATGGTCAAAAAGTTCCGTACATCTCTGGCGCTGCAACCTGTTGCAACAGCCATTTTTGCCAATTCACCATTTATTGAGGGTAAACCGTCTGGCCATCTTTCAAGCCGAGCCGCCGCTTGGATTGATACTGATCCTGATCGATGTGGCGTTCCTGATGTGGTTTTTGACCCAGCTTTTGGCTATGAGCAATGGGTTGATTATTTGCTCGATGTGCCAATGTATTTTCTCCATCGCGGTGATGATTATAAAGATGTTGCGGGGCTATCTTTTCGGGATTTTATGGCTGGCCACTTGCTCGGATATGATGGCGAGTATCCCACTATTCATGACTGGGAAGATCATACAACAACGGCTTTTCCCGAAGTCCGGCTCAAGCAGTTTATTGAAATGCGCGGGGCTGATGGCGGTGACTGGAATATGATTTGTGCGCTGCCAGCATTATGGGTGGGGCTATTATATGATGAGCAAGCGCTTGCCGAAGCCACTGATTTAGCGAAGCATATTACCGCAAATGATGTGCTGGCTGGGCGGATTAGCGCCGCAAAAGATGGTCTTAATGGGCAATTAGCAGGTGAGGAAATATCTGCCATTGCTAAACGCATGGTATCAATTGCCGATCAAGGGCTGCGCCGCCGCAATCATCTTAATGATGCTGGCGATAATGAGACGATGTTCCTTAATGTCGTGAAGTCTATTGTTGATAAAAATGAGACACCAGCGGAGCATTTGCTCGCATGTTATCATGAAAAATGGGAGCAGAATATTGATCATCTTTACGATGAATATCGCCTAAAGAATTAGTGTATGTGAGGCATTCTTGCCATGATGAAAGGCTTGTTGATTGTTGTTTTCGTTAATTTTGTTGGGGTTGGCGCGCTTATCCCAATTCTACCCTATGCGGTGATTGATGAGGCAGGCTCAAGCGAAACGGTGATGACATTATTGCTGGCATCTTTTGCGCTGGCGATGATGATTGGCTCCCCTATTCTGGGGCGATTATCAGATTATTTTGGCCGCAGAAAAGTTCTGATATGTTCCATCTTTTTCAGCGTGATCGGGCATTTCTGGTTTGCGATGACCTCGGATATCAGCATGATGTTTGCTGCCCGTATCGTGACAGGTTTTGCCTCGGGCAGTATTGGCGTCATTCAGGCAATCATCACCGATACAACTGATGCCGAAGACAGAGCAAAAGCTATGGGATTATTAGGGGCCTTTGTCGGATTTGGCTTTGTTTCAGGGCCGGCGATTGGCGGCTTGCTATCTGGCTATGGCGGCGCTGTCCATACCGCCCCATTTCTGTTTGCCTCTGCCTTGGCTCTTATCGGATTTGTCATATCAATTTTCTTTGTTCCTGAAAGCAAAGGCAATGCCCGACCACGCCAATTATCGCTGATACGGCGTTTTGTTCTGATCAGGATGAGCGGTTTAATGATGTTCGGGCTGGCGGTGTTTTTGCTTAATCTTGCCTTTGCTCAGATTGAAGCCTCTTTTACCCTGGTGCTGAAAGATGTGATGGAATATTCCAGCCGCCAGACAGGTTATGTTTTCACATGGGTTGGGGTTATCATAATCCTTGTGCAGGGGGTCTTTATTGGCCCTATTACGCGGTTTTTAACAACTATTGGCGCTTCAGCCATGGGTGCGTTTCTGCTGGTCTTTGGGCAAGTATTGACGGTCCTCATGGTCGGGTATTATGTCGGCTTTTTTGAGCCATCATTCTGGCCGATGATAATTTGCACGACACTGGTTTGTATGGGATTCGCGCTTGCCAATCCAACGATTACCGCTGCCGCCAGTCAGGTCATCCGCAAGAATGAGATTGGCGGTATCATGGGCGTTATTCAGGGTCTTGGCTCGCTTGGTCAGGTGCTGGGCCTTGTTATGTCAGGGCCGTTTTATGAACTTGGTGGCGGTGTTCTCACTTTTGGCTTTGGGGCTTGTATCAGCTTTGCGTTGTTTGTTGTGGTTTCCATGATGATTTTGCGGCCACGCCGCCGCCGTCTGTCACGGGCTTAGAAGCCCCCCTATTCTAAATCACTCTCCATATTCTCAAACTTGTTGCGCTATGCTATCATCATAAAGAATAAGTGATGACCCTTTATCTGGGCTTAATAAGCCTTTAAGGGTCATATCGAGACATTATATTTGCCGATAAGTTTAGTCATTATGCGTATAGTAATACCCACTTTAGAATACGGATGCAGATGCTTAATTATGCTTCTATGCCTGCTGTCTGCTCCTGCCCTGCTGTCTGCTTCGGCTCTGCTTTCTAATCCGGCATGGTCAGAAAATGTAGCTTCTGTTGAGATTTCGTTAGGCCAATCAGTGCGGGTGGTTGATGGCACTACCATCCATATTGGTCAATCATGGCGTGTCGTTGACGGTGATACCATCCATATTGATAGCTATAAAATCAGACTTTTAGGTATGGATGCGCCAGAGATCAGGCAGTCCTGCCAAACCTCGGGTGGTCATGACTGGGCATGTGGGGTTATGGCCAGAGATTCCCTCAAGGCCATGCTCGAAAGCCATAATCAGGAATTAGTCTGTCAGATCAATGGTAAAGACCGCTATAAGCGCGATTTAGGAAGCTGTTATATCGGCTCAATCGAAACGGGTATTAATGTTCAGCGCATGCTCATCCGCGCTGGCCTGGCGGTTGCTGAATATGGAAACCAGTATAATAGTGATGAGAAATATGCTGCCAGGGAAATGCGTGGAATGTGGGCAGGTAGTTTTTCACGGCCGAAAGATTGGCGCAAAGCCCAAAAAAACAACTGAACCAAAACATTATCTAAACGTTTTAGGCGCAATAAGGCTGGCGCAATAAGGCTAGCTCATCAGCCGATATTTGTGCCGCCAATAGTGATGCCGCCCATTTTCAATGTCGGCTGGCCAACCCCAACAGGCACGCCTTGTCCGGCTTTACCGCATGTCCCAACCCCGTGATCGAGTTCAAGGTCATTACCGATCATGGTAATCTTACCCATCGCATCAGGGCCATTGCCAATAAGTGTTGCGCCTTTGACTGGTGCGGTGATCTTGCCGTCCTCGATCAGATAGGCTTCTGAGGCGGCAAAGACAAACTTACCGCTTGTGATATCGACCTGACCGCCACCAAAATTGACCGCATAAAGACCATTTTTAACCGAAGCAAGAATCTCCGCATTAGAATAATCGCCATTGGTCATGAAGGTATTGGTCATACGCGGCATCGGGGAATGGGCAAAGGATTGACGTCTGCCATTACCTGTTGGCTCAACGCCCATTAAGCGGGCATTTTGACGATCCTGCATATAGCCAACAAGAATACCGTCTTCGATCAGAGTATTACGCCGTGATGCAGTCCCTTCATCATCAATGGTGATAGACCCGCGGCGATCCATCATGGTGCCGTCATCAATGACCGTAACGCCTTTGGCGGCAACTTGCTCACCCATGCGGCCGCTAAATAGTGATGTGCCTTTGCGGTTAAAATCGCCTTCTAGCCCGTGTCCCACGGCTTCGTGCAGCATCACCCCCGGCCAGCCAGGGCCAAGCACGACCTCAAGCTCACCAGCAGGCGCGGCTACCGATGTGAGATTAACTCTGGAAATGCGGATCGCCTCATCAACCTGACTTTGCCATGATGAGGGATCAAGCCATTGATCCAGCATGACGCGGCCACCAGCGCCACTGCCGCCGCTTTCCATGCGGCCATCTTTTTCTAAAACCACGGATACATTCAGCCTGACCAGCGGCCGGATATCAGCGGTTTGAAAGCCATCAGGGCGGATAATGCGAACGGCTCGCCATGTTGTTGCAACCGATACGCTAACCTGTTTGGTCATGGGGTCTGCTGAACGCGCATAGGCATCTATATCCTGGAGCAATTTGACTTTGGTATTGAAATCCGTTGCTTCAAGCGGATTTTCACTTGTGTAAAGCGGGGTGTTATGGCCACCTTTCGGCGGGATCGCGAAATGACCGTCATAGCCATCACTCACCGTTTTAATCGTTCCGGCAGCGCGTTTTAACGCATCAAGCGTCATTTCATCAGAATGGGCATAGCCATGCGCTTCGCCTGAAATGCCGCGCAGGCCAAAACCGATGGATCGGTCATAGTTACTGGCTTTCATGCGGCCGTCATCAAAGACAAGTTGTTCGGAATGGCTTTCTTCAAGGAATAGCTCACCATCATCGCTGGCGTTAAGCGCGTCGCTAATGATGGGCATGATTTGCGCTTCATCTAGTTCTGTTTTGTTAAAAAACAGCTCATTTGTCTTGCTAATCGCGTCCATTATACAATCCCTGATATGTTCTTAATCATATGATTAATTGATGTTTCCATTTATCATTCCACTTATTTGAGCGCTATGCCTAAACATAACTTACGCTCACATCTTTATATAGTGCTATGATACGATATTGAAGGATGAAAAGGAAAATTATCTTTACAATTTGGGTTTGGCGGCGCTCATGCGACCACCTGTCGCAAGAAATCAGTAAGTTGAACTTGTTTCGATTGTGGCATTTCTATTAATATCTGTTTATGTTCGGTATCAGAATTTGGTTTCCGAATTCAAATAAGGGGGAATATCCATGCGGAATAGCAATTTAGTCAAACCTTTGGGCGCAGTTACCAGTCTGCTGAGCTTTGTTGCCATGCTAGTGATGTCGGCGACAGCGATGGCGGCAGCACCTGAGCCATGGCAAATGGGGCTACACCCGCCAGCAGGCTCAATCGCTGAACAAGCCAATGACTTGCATAACCTTTTATTGGTTATCATCACGGCTATTTCGGTATTTGTCTTGCTGCTGTTGGTTTATACATGTTTTCGGTTCCGCGAATCCAAAAACAAGGTTGCTTCCAAAACCACCCATAACCCACTGATCGAAGTCCTTTGGACGGTTATCCCGGTGATCATATTGGTGGTGATTGCTATACCATCCTTCCGCCTGCTTTATTATCAGGATCGCACCGACCTGGCCGATATGGTGATTAAGGTGACTGGCGCCCAGTGGTATTGGAGCTATGAGTATCCTGATGAGCAGGTTGCCTTTGATAGCTACATGATTGAAGACGAAGACCTGACAGAAGGCCAGCAGCGGTTATTAGAAGTCGATTACCCCCTGGTTGTCCCCGAAGGAACACGGATTAAGCTTCTGGTCGAAGGCATTGATGTCATGCATTCATTCTTTGTGCCTTCACTAGCGGTTCAGAAATATACAGTTGTTGGACGCACCAATGAAACATGGATTGATGTGCCAATGGGTGAGGCAACATATTATGGCCAGTGCAATCAGATTTGCGGCACTAATCATTCCTATATGCCTATCGTTATTAAGGCGGTTTCAGCTGAGAATTATGCGGCTTGGCTTGAGGGCGCGAAAGAAGAATTTGCAACTGGTCCAATTACACCCTCTGAGGTGGAACTGGCATCAGTCGAATAGTAATCAGAAAGTCTGAGGAGCAATATCATGGCGACAGCAACAGCTGATAATCACGAGCATCACGGAGCGCCGAAAGGATTTGTTCGGCGCTGGCTTTATTCTACCAACCATAAAGACATTGGGACGATGTATATAATTTTCGCCATTCTCGCGGCGTTGATTGGTAGTGGTATTTCCATTTACATGCGAATGGAGTTGATGGAGCCGGGTGTTCAATACATGGAAAATGGCCATGTCTGGAACGTCTTTACAACGGCGCACGGGCTGATCATGGTGTTCTTTGTGGTGATGCCGGGGCTTATTGGCGGCTTTGGCAACTGGTTTGTGCCGATTATGATTGGGGCGCCGGACATGGCTTTCCCGCGCATGAATAACATTAGCTTCTGGTTGTTGCCGCCAGCCTTTATTTTGCTTCTGATGTCTGCTGTGGCCGATGGTGGTGCTGGTGTTGGCTGGACAATCTATCCGCCGCTTTCAGGCAGTGATGGAACGCCGGGGATGTCGATGGATTTTGCGATCCTGTCGCTTCACCTTGCTGGCATATCATCTATCCTTGGCGCGGCTAACTTTATTACTACTATCTTTAATATGCGGACACCGGGGATGAGCTTGCATCGTATGCCGCTTTTTGCCTGGTCAATGCTCGTCACCGCATTTTTGCTTCTGCTTGCCGTGCCTGTTCTGGCTGGTGCTATTACCATGCTGCTAACAGACCGTAACTTTGGTACAGCCTTCTTTATTCCGGCTGAGGGCGGTGACCCGATCTTGTTCTTGCATCTGTTCTGGTTCTTTGGGCATCCCGAAGTGTATATTATGATTCTGCCAGCCTTTGGCATTGTCAGCCATATTATTTCAACCTTCAGCCGCAAGCCTGTCTTTGGGTATCTGGGCATGGTTTATGCGATGGTCGGTATTGGCTTTGTTGGCTTTATCGTCTGGGCGCACCATATGTACACGGTTGGTCTAAACGTTGACACGCAAGCCTATTTCACGGCGGCAACAATGGTGATTGCTGTGCCTACGGGGATTAAGATTTTCTCATGGATTGCGACCATGTGGGGCGGCTCTATTCGCTTTGAAGTGCCGTTGCTATGGGCGGTTGGATTTATCTTCTTGTTCACGGTCGGCGGTGTCACTGGGGTTGTGCTGTCTAATGCCGGTATTGACCATGTGTTGCATAATACCTATTACGTTATCGCGCATTTCCATTATGTGTTGTCACTTGGGGCGGTATTTGGCCTGTTTGCCGGGTTCTATTACTGGTTCTCAAAAATGACGGGATTTGAGTATAGCAAGCGTCTGGGGCAGCTGCATTTCTGGATCACATTTGTTGGCGTTAATCTAACCTTCTTCCCCATGCATTTCTTGGGTCTGGCGGGTATGCCGCGCCGTTACATTGACTACCCAGACGCCTTTGCAGGCTGGAATATGGTGGCGTCTATTGGCTCATATATCAGTGCCTTTGGGGTTCTGGTATTCTTGTTCCTGGTGGCTGAGGCCTTTATCTCACGGCGTCGTGCGGCGGCTAATCCTTGGGGTGAGGGGGCAACTACTCTTGAGTGGAAAGTTGCGTCACCGCCGCCTTATCACACCTTTGATGAGTTGCCAAAAGTCTAATCAACTGCTGGCAGGTGATCAAACATAACGTATCAGGATCCATTATGGCTCAGGTAATAACGACACAACCACATCTTGCTTCACCAGGGGATTTATTTGCCCTGATGAAGCCGCGTGTCATGAGCCTGGTGATTTTTACAGCCCTTGTTGGGATGTTAGTATCGCCAATGGATGCACATCCTATTTTGATGATCATCTCATTATTGGCAATCGCCGCAGGGGCAGGCGCATCAGGAGCGATTAACCAATGGTATGACCGCGATATTGATGCTCAGATGGAACGGACAGCTAACCGGCCATTACCGCAAGGGCTGGTGCAACCTGACGAAGCATTGAGCCTTGGGCTGATCATTTCGGTGTTGTCGGTTCTGGTGTTGTATTTCACAGGCGGGGCAAGTGCGGCGGCTATGCTGGCCTTCACCATTTTCTTTTATGGATTTATCTATACGGTCTGGTTGAAACGCAGCACGACCCAGAACATTGTTATTGGTGGGGCGGCAGGGGCATTCCCACCTGTCATTGGCTGGCTTGCTGCTGGTGGTGATTTTGGTCTTGCTCCGGCTATTTTGTTTCTGATCATTTTTGCCTGGACACCGCCGCATTTCTGGGCATTGGCTTTGGTCAGGAACGATGACTATACTCGTGTTGGAGTGCCGATGTTTCCTGTTATTCACGGCTTTAAGGCAACCAAAAATCAGATATTCATCTATGCCCTTATTGTTGCTGTTGCGGGGATGATACCGACGCTGATCGGCTTATCGAGCTATGCTTATATGGCATTATCCGCCGTATTGGGGCTGCGGTTTGTTATGTTGTCATGGGCGGTTTGGCGGTCTGATGATGCTGATCTGCAAACTCCAATGGCGTTATTTCGGTTTTCGATTTTGTATTTGTTTCTGATCTTTTTGGGGCTTGGTCTTGATGCGGCGATTGCGCCGTTCTGGATGGGAACGTAAATCATGGCTAAAGCGAAAACGGATACGCCAAAAGCCACTAAAAAAGCTCCTGATCAGGACATTGGTCAAGACGTTGGTCAAGCCCCTTATCAGGACATTGATCATGCTGCCGTTATGCGGCGCCGTAATTTGGTTATGCTGGGGGTTGTTCTTGGTCTGGCAGTATTATTTTTTGTCATCACCATTGTTAAGATGAGCGTTGAATAATGCATAGTAACATGACACATCAGCACTATCGCAATAAACGCATGATGGTCTTTATCATGGGTTTGGTGATGGGCATGGTTGGGCTGGCTTATGCGTCAGTGCCGCTTTATCAGTTATTCTGTAAAGTTACCGGTTATGGGGGGACGACACAAGAATCGCTGGCAGCGCCGGGGGCAGCGGCTGGGGCGATTATTCGTGATGTGCGGTTTAATGCGTCAACAATGCCGGACTTGAAATGGCATTTCGCTGGCCCTGAGAAGCCTGTATCAGTGGCGCCGGGTGAAGAAGTCTTGATCCATTACACGGCAACGAATATCAGCGATGTGCCAGCAACTGGCACCTCAACATTTAATGTGACGCCGTTTAAGGCAGGCTCATATTTTATGAAAATTGATTGTTTTTGTTTTGAGGAACAGACATTACAACCTGGCGAGACGGTGAAAATGCCTGTTGTATTTTATCTTGACCCGGACATTGATCAGGATATTAACACGCAGGAAGTTCCTGAAATTACCTTGTCCTACACGTTTTTTGCTGTAGAAAATGAAGACTAGATCATATAATTGATCTGCTGAAACACTGAAGGGGGAAAACATGAGTGGAGAACAGAAGCATCCATATCATTTAGTAGAGCCAAGTCCTTGGCCAGCATTAGGATCAATGGCAGCATTGACCATGGCTATTGGTGGCGTTTTGTTCATGCATGAACATGCTTATGGTGGGTATCTGATGATGCTGGGCTTGGCGCTGGTTCTGGCGACCATGTTTTATTGGTGGCGTGATGTTGTGCGTGAGGCGGAATATCAAGGCCATCATACTCCGATTGTTCAAATAGGTATGCGTTATGGAATGATGCTTTTCATCTCATCGGAGGTGATGTTCTTTGTTGCCTTTTTTTGGGCGTTCTTTGATCGGGCGTTATTTCCGGTTGGTGGCATCTGGCCGCCAGAGGGGATACATACCTTTAACCCGCTCGACCTGCCATTGATTAATACCATGATTTTGCTGTTATCGGGCTGTACAGTGACATGGTCGCACCATGCGCTACTGCATGATAACCGCCGTGATTTCATGATAGGATTAGCGGTAACTGTTGGTCTGGGTGCCTTATTTACCGCGCTTCAGGCTTATGAATATCATCATGCCCATTTCGCGTTCACAGATGGCATTTATCCTTCTATTTTTTACATGGCGACAGGCTTTCATGGATTGCATGTGATTATTGGAACGCTGTTCTTATTGGTCTGTTTATATCGTGGTGCTATTGGCCATTTCACCGCCAAACATCATTTCGGATTTGAAGCCGCCGCTTGGTATTGGCATTTTGTTGATGTCGTCTGGTTGTTCTTATTTGTTGCCGTCTATATTTGGGGCGGTTGATTAACATGCTTGAGGGAAGCCCGATAGGGCCGGTAAGGCGAGCCTTAAATAATACCTGCCCGAATTGTGGCGAAGGGTCGTTATTTACATCATGGCTTAGAATGGCGCCCTCATGTAGCTCATGCGATTTTGACTTTAGTGAACTTGATGCTGGCGATGGGCCAGCATCATTTCTTGTGCTTATCTATGGCGCATTAATCGTCCCCCTGGCTTTCCTGCTTGAAGTATTGGCTTCACCGCCGTTATGGCTACAAGCCTTGCTTTGGGGGGTGGTCATGTTAATCGCAACAATCAAAAGCCTGCGTCCATTAAAAGCACTGATCATTGGTTGGCAATTTCGGATACATGATCCGGATAAAAAGTATTTTTAGAAAGGCACTGACAGGATGGGATTTCGTCCAGCCTTGTGGATGACGATTTGTTCGCTCATCGCTCTGGTTTTATTGATCGCTCTGGGGAGCTGGCAGATTTATCGCTTGCAGTGGAAAGCTGAGCTGATTGCTGAGTTTGAAGAACGCGCGCATGCCGCCCCGCAAGCGGTGATAGCGATTGATGCCAATAGCCCCCAAAGATACCAACGGGTGACCGCAGAAGGCACTTGGCTGCATCAGTATGAGGTGCAGTTAATTGGCCGCACCTATGAGGGAACAGCAGGCTATCATGTCATTACCCCGTTAGCGTTAACTGATGGCCGCATAATGCTGGTCAATCGGGGCTGGGTATCACAGAAATATAGAATGCCAGACAGCCGCCCATCAACTTTGATCAATGATCTTGTTTTGGTTGATGGAATTATCCGCTTACCTGCTCAAAAAGGCTATTTTGTTCCTGAAAATAATCTGGAGAAAAATGATTGGTTTACGTTATCTATTGCTGATATTGCCCGTTATCACTCGCTTGACGGCCAGTTGATCACCAATTTTACGATGGATGCGTTGCGCGATCGAGAGGCTAATACATTGCCGATCGGGGCAGCGGTGGATATCAATCTTCCTAACAATCACTTGCAATATGCAATTACATGGTATGGTCTTGCCTTAGGCTTAATTGGCGTCTATATCGCATGGCATAGGGCGGCAGGCCGATTTGGACGGGTGAAATCATAGAAAATGGCAGGTTCCATGCAATATATTAGCACGCGAGGGCAGGATGCCCCGATTAGCTTTGCTGATGCGCTGTTAGCTGGATTAGCTCGTGATGGCGGCTTATATCTGCCAACAGAATGGCCGCAATTTGCTGATGGTGAGCTGATGGCTATGGCGAGCATGCCATATGCTGAGGTTGCGGCGCGGATTATGGCTAAGTTTACTGGTGATGATTTATCTTTTGATGAATTGCTGGGGATTAGCCAGAACGCCTATGCGACATTTTCGGCAGATGAAGTTACCCCATTAACCCGTATCAATGATCAGATACATTTATGTGAGCTTTATCACGGGCCAACCATTGCCTTCAAAGATGTGGCGATGCAAGTGCTGTCTCGGCTGTTTGATTATGAGCTGAAAAAGCGTGGCTCGAAAGCGGTTATTCTGGGGGCGACTAGCGGTGATACAGGCTCGGCTGCATTAGAGGCTTTTCGCGGCCGTAACATGGTTGATATCTTTATCCTCTATCCTGATGGTCGCGTGTCACCTGTCCAGGAACAGCAAATGACAAGTGTAATTGCCGATGGCGCGCATGCGGTCGCCGTTGCTGGTGATTTTGATGACTGTCAGGCGATTGTCAAGTCGCTGTTTGGTGATTTAGCGTTTCGTGATCACGTCGGGTTATCGGCGATTAATTCGATTAACTGGGCGCGTCTGATGCCGCAAATTGTCTATTATGTGACGTCAGTTCTGGCATTAGGCGGGCTTGAAAAGCCAATATCCTTTGCTGTTCCAACTGGCAATTTTGGCAATATTTTTGCTGGCTATGCGGCGATGAAAATGGGCTTGCCGATCAAACAATTTATCTGTGCCTCAAACTGCAATGATATTCTGACACGGTTTTTTGATACTGGTGTCATGGAACGCCGCATGGTTGAGCCAAGTCTTAGCCCGTCAATGGATATTCAGGTATCAAGCAATTTTGAACGGCTGATGTTTGAATTGCTAGGCCGTGATGGGGCGCAAACCCGTGATATTATGACCCGTTTTAACAACACCGGGCAGTTCACGCTGACCCGTGATATGATGGCATCTGATATCAATATGTTTAGCGGTTTTCGCTGTGATGATGCGGCGACGCTGAATGAAATCAGCCAGACGTGGCGCAACGATGGTATCATGGTTGACCCCCACAGCGCCATTGGCCTGGCGGCAGGGCGTGAGGCTGCCAAATCAAGTGATGATCAGATTGTTGCACTAGCATGCGCGCATCCGGCGAAGTTTCCTGATGCGGTAGAAAAAGCAACAGGCATCAGGCCAGAATTACCCCCGCATCTCGCTGATCTGATGGAACGCCAACATCAGCGTCTGACTGCTGCCGCAACAACGGATGCGGTTGCAGGCCTTATTCAAAACCATAGCCGGTAGGAGGGGTTTGCACCTATGACGGCATCATCCGCCTTTTCTGATAGCAATACAGCACAGATCACGCGCCGTGATAGTGGGCTAATTGTTGCCACAACAGCGATGCCACATGCNAGCAGNCTAGCNATAGGTATCTGGATTTCAGCAGGCAGCAGAGATGAGCGCGAAAGTGAACATGGCATCGCCCATATGCTGGAACATATGGCGTTTAAGGGGACGGAGAGCCGAGATGCGGAAACCATTGCCCGTCAGGTGGAGGATATTGGCGGCTTTATAAACGCCCATACGAGCCGTCAGGAAACCGCCTATTATATCCGCTTATTGCCCGAACATCTAAGCTTTGGTCTTGATATGCTGGTTGATATCCTGACGCAATCGACCTTACCTGATCATGAGATTGTCAGAGAAAAGGGCGTCATTATCCAAGAGATTGGTCAGGCGTATGACACCCCTGATGATATCGTTTTTGATCAGTTTCAGTCATTATGCTATCCGCAGCATGCGGTTGGGCGGCCTATCCTTGGGACAACCGATAGCGTCAACAGCTTTCAAAGGAATGACTTGGCGACGTTTATGGAACGCTATTATGGCGCCAGTAATATGGTACTGTCGGTGGCTGGCCAGATTGATCATGATGATTTGTTGCGCCATGTTGATGCAATCGAAGCCAAATTATTAAAGCCGGTTGATACGCCTGAACGACATGCCCCGAAATGGCCTGACCATGCAGGCAAGCGGCAGGATATTCTCATAAGAGAGCTGGAGCAGACACATCTTGTCTTTGGCTGGCCTGTGCAGCCGTCTAATGATCATGATCGCTTTGTCTTACGGGCGTTAGCGATTTTATATGGCGGCGGTATGTCCTCACGATTATTTCAAGAGATTCGTGAAAAAAGAGGCTTATGTTACAGTGTTTTTGCATTTGGTCAGACAATGTCTGATTATGGCAATTTTGGCGTTTATGCTGGCACTGACGCGGATGATGGCAATGAACTGATTACCGTTGCCTTTGATCAGCTAGCGGATTTAGCCCAAAAGACAGGCGCAGATGAATGTGAGAGGGCAAAAGCGCAGATGCGGTCATCTGTTCTCATGCAACGGGAAAGCGTCATGAATATATGTGAGGCGATGCCGCGCGAATGGTGGCGTTATGGCGGCCTCAAAGATGCTGCAAGCTATCTGGATATGATAAATTCCATTACTTGCCGTGATATTGAACGGATGAGTTCGCGGATTCTGGCTGAATATCCAGTTATGGCGGCGATTGGGGATAGGCGCGCCAATATGCTCATGTCAACCGATCAGATGGATACACTAGCCCGCTAGGAGCGTTTGATGCGGATTAGGCGTGGCCTATGCTACTCGACATATGTTCGGTGGCAATGCCGAGGCGCGAATAGCAATCTTGCCATTGGTTGCGGCTTAAACAGCTAAACACCAGATCATGCGCGTAAGGCATGGTGATCCAGCAATTATCCTTAATCTCTTTTTCAAGTTGACCCGCTGTCCAGCCGGCATGACCCAGAGCAATAATAAACTCACTAGGGCCATGGCCTTCGGCAATTTCTGAAATGATGCGAATATTGGCTGTCATAGCGGCAACATCACCAATTATTATTGATTCAGGTATCATATGGTCTTTCGAATGTAACACGATTCCGCGTGATTTTTCCACTGGGCCGCCATAGTGAATAGGCACATCGCCATTAAAAAGAGGGGTGCCAATATCAAGCTGGCTGGTCAAAGCATCCAGATCAAGATTATTTACTTTTTGATTAATAATTAAACCCATAGCCTGATCACTATCGTGTTTACAGATCAAAATGACACTATTCGCAAAACGTGTGTCATCAATTTGCGGCGAAGCGATCAATAATTGTCCAGTTAGCGCGTTTTTCATCATTATGAATAAATGCTAGCGACAAATCAGTCACTTGACCAGATGAATTATGTCAGTCATTGCTATGGAATAAAAATAACAGTGATGGAACACCACATGCATTGCGCCTTACATATCATGCTAGCAGTTTGGGTGCTGGGTATTTTTGCGGTTTTTGCCAGCCCTCATGCTGATGCGGCGTCTGGCCCTTGGCAAGGCGGCGATGAGGTAGAATTGCGCCTCATCTCAGCTACGGGGCAATATGATTCTGTTAAAACCAATCATGCGCTAAATGCAGGGCTTGAGGTAAAGCTAGCCAAAGGCTGGAAGATTTACTGGCGTAGCCCCGGTGATGCTGGTTTGCCGCCAGTGTTAGATTTTTCTAATAGTTCAGCCGTCAAAGGCCATCAGATGCTGTTTCCAGCGCCTGAGCGGTTCAGTCTGTTTGGTCTTGATACATTTGGCTATGGCGAGCATGTTATTTTTCCTCTAACGCTTGATATTGACCCTGATCTCTCATCACAGCGACAGCTGGTTATTGTTGCGGGATTTAGCGGCTTGGTCTGTGCTGATATTTGTATCCCGGTTGAGGAAACGCTGACCATGGCTGTGCCTGTCAGTACTATCAGCGGGCAAGCCAGCGATCAGCCGGCACCATCTGATCATGCATTTGCCATTGCTCAGGCGCGGTCTGCGGTTCCGTCACAGGCCACGGGAAATGGCTATCAAGTTCAATCAGCGCAAATTATAGGTGATCAGCTTGCGGTAACGATCCATGATCAAGCTGGCGCTGTCTATTCGATGTGGCAGGGCGATATCTTGATTGAAACTGATGCCGAAGGCTATGGCTTTGCTGCTCCTCAGTTTCGTGAGGGTATGAGTCATATCGCTATTACAGGCCGTGATGCCGCGCCGCTTATTGGCAACATGGCGACGCTGACCATTATTCATCCGACCTTTCTGCTTGAGCAAACTATTGCCATAGAAACTGGCAGCGCGAGTTCAATTCTAACCGCTATATTGCCGATGTTGGTGCTGGCATTTATCGGCGGGCTTATCCTCAATATTATGCCGTGTGTGTTACCTGTGCTATCGCTCAAGCTGACGAGTATCCTTAACCACGGCAATGCGAATAAGGCACAGATCAGGCGATCTTTTCTGATGTCGGCGGCAGGTATCATTCTATCCTTCATGGTGCTTGCTGGCGGCTTGCTGGGGATGCGCGAAGCAGGCTTGGCCATCGGCTGGGGGATACAGTTCCAGAACCGATATTTTCTGGCGGTCATGGCTATCCTGATGATAGGATTTGCGCTCATGATGATTGATAAGGTGATGCTACCTGTCCCTGATTTTGCGCGCCGCTGGTCAGGCCAATTAAAAACTGGCCATGGCGGTTGGCATGATCTGGCATCTGGGGCATTAGCGACAATATTGGCAACGCCATGTTCGGCGCCATTTGTTGGAACGGCTATTGCCTTTGCCTTCACCGCGCCATCAGGTGCCATGCTGATTATATTTTTTGCAATGGGCGGCGGTCTGGCGACGCCCTGGTTATTGGTGGCGCTGTTTCCGCAATGTGCCGGATATTTGCCGCGTCCCGGCAAGTGGCTTATCTATGTCAGATATGTGCTAGCCGCAGGATTGCTGATAACAGCGACATGGCTGGGCTATGTGTTATCGGTTGTCATTAGCGATAGCCAAGCGCCATTATCAGGTGACTGGCAGCAATGGCAGCCTGGGCTTGCCGAAGAATATGCTCGTGATGGTAACATTGTGCTGGTTGATGTGACGGCAGATTGGTGCCTGACATGCAAAGCAAATAAGTTTCTGGTGCTAGATTTAGGCCGTGTTCAAGACTATCTGGATGCTGAGAATGTGATTTTGTTGAAAGCTGACTGGACAAAGCCAGATGATGATATTCTGACCTATTTATCGGTTTTTGGGCGTTATGGTATCCCCTTTAATATTATCTATGGACCTGATGCTATTGATGGCATTATTCTGCCTGAATTACTAACCGTTGATGCTGTCTTTGAGTCCATTGAAATTGCTGATTTAAAAACTAATTCTCAAAAATAGTAATAAAAGGAGCAATAATGAATATTGCAGTAGGACAATCGCTGCCAGACGTCACTGTTCATATCAAACGTGATGGCAAGGTGACGGAAACAACCTTGGTAGAATGGGCAGGTGATAAATCCGTTATTCTAATTGCTGTCCCCGGAGCTTTTACGCCTACCTGTTCCGAAAAGCATTTGCCGGGTTATATTGCTCATGCTGACGCCTTAAAAGCCAAGGGTATTGATGCTATTGGCTGTTTATCTGTCAATGATGTTCATGTCATGGCGGCATGGGGCAAGGATAGTGGGGCGGATGGCAAGGTTGATATGATTGCTGATGTCCATGGTTTAGCGGCACATGCTATGGGGATTGATGTTGTTACAACGCCAGTCTTGGGAAAAAATAGAGCCGCACGGCTGGCATTGGTTGCAAAATCAGGGCTGGTCACCGACATCTATAAAGAAGAGCCATCGGTGTTTAGTGTCTCATCAGCCGAATATATGCTGGAAAGACTTTAGCGCCACCGCAAATCCGCAAATCATCATCCTAAGTGGTGAGCTTTTCTGCCTCAGCTTTTGCTAATTGATCACAGCGTTCGTTCATGGGATGGCCAGAATGGCCTTTGACCCATTCCCATGTAATATCAAATTGCTGACTTAGCGCATCGAGCTGCTGCCATAAATCCTGATTAGCCACCGGTTTTTTGCTGGCCGTTTTCCAGCCGTTTCTGCGCCAGCCATTTATCCATTTGGTGATGCCATCACGGACATAAATACTGTCAGAGACGAGCCGGATCGGGATAGGACGATTAACCGCCTCAAGCGCCCGAATAGCGGCAACAAGTTCCATCCGATTATTTGTTGTATCGGCTTCACCACCTGAAAGTTCTTTTTCCTGCCCTTGCCAGATCAATATCGCGCCCCAGCCGCCGGGCCCCGGATTACCTAGACAGGCGCCATCCGTGTAAATCTCTAAAATCCTGTCTTCGTGGGGCTTACGCATCAGGACACGCCGATCTCTTGAGAAGAAGCGATAAGGTGGAAGAACTTCAAGCGATGCCAGTAATCATCAGGATTATGAGGCTTAACCTGGGCGTCTTTCGGGGTATGGATCAAGTCATAAAGACGGGTGAGATAAAACCGCATTGAGGCACCTCTGGCCAGGATAGGCAGGGCCTTGATCTCATCATCTTGCAGCATGCGATGGGCGGAATATCCGGCAATTAGGGCTTTTGCTTTATGCAAATTAAACTGTTCGGGATTATCAAAGCACCATGCATTAATCATGATCGCCAGATCATAGGCGAGCATATCCTGGCAAGCAAAATAGAAATCAATGACACCAGTAATGGCAGTATCTTCAAACAACACATTATCCGGAAATAAGTCACCATGAATAACGCCTTTAGGCAGCTCTGTTGGCCAGTCTTTTTCAATTTGGATGAGCCATTTTTGAATCTGTGACATCTGGCTGAAATGCTTATTATCGGCGAGATCAGTTTTAATCTGATCAGCTAATTTCTGCCATGTATGCTGATTAAGGGCATTGGTGCGGGGCATGGTAAAATCGGCGCTTTTTATATGCATTTTCGCTAGAATAGCACCTGCGGCATGACACTGTTCCAGATCAGGCGAGGCCGTGCATGTGCCATTATGAAAGCTGACAATCGCCATGAACTTTCGCTCAATCTGCCTAAGGACTTGGCCATCCTTAGCCGCAATAGGCATCGGGCAAGGATAGTCTTTATGCGCCAGATGCGTTTTCAGATTAATGAAAAATGGTAAATCTGCGGGATCAACACGTTTTTCATAAATCGTCAGAATGAAGCTGCCTTCAGTCGTTTCAAGTTTATAATTTGTGTTCTCAACGCCTTGGGTAATTCCGATGAGCGATTGCCGCTGGCCAATATCATATTGCAGCAGGACATGGTCAATCATCTCATCACTGACAACAGTATAAACAGCCATTGGGTTATGATCTCAACACAGATGGAATATTAAAAATAACAGACTCGGTTGCCGATACATGCCTGTCTATGCTGACATGATAACGGCCAGCAATAGCAGCAACAACATCCTCGACCAATTCTTCAGGAGCAGATGCGCCGGCGGTCACGCCAATCGTCTCAGCACCCTCAACAAGCGGCCATGCGATCGCATCCGCATTGGCAATAAGCCGTGCTGATGTGGCGCCAAACCTCTCTGCTACTTCAACTAAGCGTTTTGAGTTAGATGAGTTTTCGGCACCAATAACAAGCACCAGATCAGTCTTGCCAGCAATTTCTTTGACAGCTTGCTGACGATTAGTAGTGGCATAGCAAATATCTTCGCCGCGTGGACCTTTGATATCAGGGAAACGCTCACGCAAGACGGCAATAATCTCTGCCGTGTCATCAACGGATAAAGTCGTCTGTGTGGCAAAGGCCAGATTATCAGTGTCGGTGGGCATGACGTCTCTTGCATCATCAACTGTCTCAATCAGGGTCATGGCCTGGCGGTCAACCTGCCCCATTGTTCCCTCAACTTCAGGGTGGCCAGCATGCCCAATAAGCAAAATATGCGCGCCGTCCTGAAAATGCCGTGTGGCTTCAACATGAACTTTGGTCACCAGGGGGCAAGTCGCATCAACAGCAATCATCTGCCGCCGCGCGGCCTCATCAACAACTGCCTTTGCCACGCCATGCGCTGAAAACACAACATGCTCACCATCGGGGATTTCATCAAGTTCCTCAACGAATACAGCACCCATTGCCGCCAGCCTGTTAACAACATGCTTATTATGGACAATCTCATGCCGGACATAGACAGGCGCACCAAACTTTTTTAGCGATTCTTCAACAATTCGAACGGCGCGATCAACTCCTGCACAAAACCCTCTTGGCTCTGCGAGGATGATGGTTTTTGATAAATCATCTGTAAAATCATTAGTCATGATTATGTTCTGCTTGAAGTTTTGAATTTGGTCAACTTGAAACACAGGAATAAACGAGTATAGTGCATAGATCAGTTGAATAAAGGGCAACCATAATGCAAAACCAATATTTAGGAATGACACCATTAATAAAACGCCTGACGCGACCATTGCTGGCTATTGGCCTGTTTGCTGGAATAACAGCCGGAGTCACAGGATGCGCAGTATTTGAACCTGAATATGGGGAATGCCCGCCCGTCTATGCCGCAGAAGGCGCAGAGGAGAAATATATCTATGGCACAAGTCTGGGTCAGATTATAAAGGTGCGGTTTAACGGGATTGCAGGCCAGTGTGTTCCGCGTGAAGGCTATACTGATATGCGGTTATATATCAATTTGCTGCTGCGCCGTGATATGACAACAGGCAGTAATATTGAACGGACTGATATTCATATAACAGCGGCTATTGTTGACGCTGATGATAATGTCGTTAGCCGTGTAGTGTTTGCCGATGATGCCAGTTTCCAGTCTGGTATGGAAATATCACAGCCGCAATGGAAACAGCGCCTGGATGTTCCTTATGGGCATAAAGTCGTGCTTGCGCTAGGCCGCGTGGCAGAGTGAGCTGATACCCGTTATATGGACTATGATGACATCAGGTTATGGGTGCGGCATGGATGCAAGATGAGTGCGGTATGGGTTTTGAGACCATGCCGCGAGGCTCAGCACGTTATCATTAGCCGATAAATGCGCAGATTAGTTAAACGATTTAATTGATGCGATATCGGCCTTTAGCAGTTTATCTGCCGCCGCTTTATCCATGTTTTCAGAAATAATATGAGCCGCAGCGCTAGTCGCCAGTTGCGCCGCCCGCGTTCTGATCTCAGCCATGGCTTCGGCCTCTAATGCCTTGATCTTTGATTCGGCTTGTGCTTTCCGGCGTTTGATACTGGCTTCGGCACTGGTTTTGGCATTTTCTTCTATTTGCAACGCGGCTTTCTCGGCATTGGCGATAATTTCAGCCGCCTTATCCGTCGCTTCACGCTGAAGACGCTGGTATTTTTGCAACTCATTCTGAGCCTCGTCACGAAGCGATTTTGCTTCATCAAGATTTTTACGGATATCTTCTGTCCGCTTATCAAGAGCAGATGAAATTGCTGATCCAGCCTTTTTCCAAACAAGGGCAACAAATACTCCAAAAGAGATCGCCACCCAAAGGCTTTCATCAATCATTGGTCCACCAGGTCCTGCCGCCATGTCAGCGTCCTCCAATCAAACTGCTTTACGCGAGCGCTTTTTCCGCTTGCTTAACCTGCTTTTTAGCATCGGTTTTAGTAACCTTCATGCCAGTAAGCTGGCGCACAACATCAATGGCTGATGTTGCCGCAATCTCTGAAACGTCTTTTAGTGCTGCATTCTTGGCATTGGCGATATCAGCTTCTGCTGCCGCCATTTTCTTTGCCAGATTAGCATTAGCCGTTTCCATTTTGCGATCCATTTTATTCATGATGCTTTCGGTGGCTTGGCGTGTTTTATCGCTGGCCTCATTACGAGCATTTGCCAGCATGTCTTCAAACGTGACCCGCGCCTTTTCAGCATCTTCAGATGCTTGTCTTGCCCGCCGTAAGTCATCTTCGATACGATTGTGACGTTCTTCCAGCACTGAGCCAATGCGAGGAACAACGACACGCCACATCAACAGATAAGCAAGCATAAAGCTCACAATCAGCCAGAAGATCTGGGTTGGCCAAGTGGTGAAATCCAGCTGTGGCAGACCGCCGCTTGCCTCACCCTTTTCCGATGCGGCAAGCGCAACATTAGACATTGTCATAACAATGCCGCCAGCCAAAAGGCCGGAAGGGTAAGATTTGATTTGACGCGGTTCCGTCTGACCTGATGGTTTCATGACGCAATCCCTGATCTATGGCTTAATAGTGTCTCAAAATATTGTTTCTAAGCGTATTAAAATACGAAGAGAAGCAATAGGGCAACAACGAGTGCGAAAAGCGCAATCGCTTCGGTCAGGGCAAAGCCCAGAATGCCGATACCAAAGACGTCGTTACGTGCTGATGGGTTACGGGCAATCGAGTTGACCAGTGATGAGAAGATGTTACCAATACCGATACCAACGCCCAGAAGAGGGAGTACGGCAATACCGGCACCGATGAGTTTTGCTGCTTCAGCTTCCATGGATTTTTCCTTCCGTTACTGATGTTAAGTTGTGGTTAATTATCCGCCTTTCAACGGAATTCATTGTCTGCTTGTTTAATGAAGATGGATAGCATCATTAAGATACATGCAGGTAAGGATAGTAAAGACATATGCCTGCAATGCGGCGACCAGAACTTCGAGTCCGGTCAAGCCAATCAAGGCAAGAAATGGTAACAGCGCCCCAGGGGCATAAACCCCGCCAGCACCTGTGATCATAACCGCAAGTCCAGCAAACACTTTCAGCATAGTGTGACCTGCCAGCATATTGGCAAACAGTCGAACCGATAAGCTGACCGGACGCACAAAATATGACACAACCTCAATAATAATGAGGAACGGGATCAAGACCTTTGGCGCGCCGGGCGGCACAAAGAATGTCAGGAAATGCGTGCCATGCTTGAAAATGGCGATGAGCGTAACGCCGATAAAAATGAATAATGCCAGCACAAAGGTGACGATGATCTGGCTGGTAAAGGTGTAAGAATATGGGATAAGACCAAGCATATTTCCGAAAAGCAGAAACACAAACAAGGTAAAAATAAATGGAAAATAAGGTCTGCCTTCGTTCCCGACGGTGCCGCTCACCATATCGGCAATAAATTCATACATCATTTCAGCGGCGCCTTGCATACGGCCGGGCACCATCTGGCGGCCACGCATAGCAAGGGTTAGAAATAGCGTGCTAAGAATAACGGCCAACATCATAAACAAAGCTGAGTTTGAAAATGAGATATCATATCCAAACAGCTCAAGTTGCATCAGGGACTTGATGGTAAATTGCTCAACTGGTGAGTGCATGTTCCTATCCTTATTATCCTGTTTGAACAGCTAGTTCTGATCGTTATTCTTATCATCCGATCTATGCTGATCAAAATACCCCAATTTTAACCCTTGGCCTGTTGCCATTCTCCAGATATTTACCATGCCAGCCATTGCGCCCAAGAAAAAAAGTATAATCATAAAAAGCGGCAATGTTCCAAGCCATTGATCCAGCATCCATCCGATAAATGTTCCTACTGCTATTCCGGCTACTAATTCGGTTGCTATGCGTCCAATTAATGCCATAGCATCGGCAGGCAGTCTTGCTCTCGAATGGTGAGCTTTATTTGGATTGGCGAGATGATGTTCAGCTTGTCCTATACGTTCATCCAAACTGTCTTTGGTTTTGTCATCTTCAGCCTTGGGCTTGTCGGAGATGATAATTATCCTTTCAAAATATTCGGTCACTAAATTCGTTATATATTCACCTGGATGATATCCTAACGAATGTCTTAACGCATTATAAGTGTTTGTAAATGAATTCCATAGACAAACCTCACAATTCGCGCTTGCAAAGTATGATTACAGCACCATTATGTCAAGTGATCATGAAAGGAGATTTCCCCCATATGTCCACATATCATGAGGCAAATAGTCCCATCACCTCAAAACTAGGCAGATTGTTTGTATTTTTCAGCAGTTTGCAGATCAACGGATACAACCTGACTAATGCCTTTTTGTTGCATGGTAACACCAAATAAGCGGTCCATTTGCGCCATGGTTAGGCGATGATGCGTAACAATGATAAATCGTGTATCGGTTTCAGCCGCAATTTCATTAATCATGGAACAGAATCGGCCAACATTTCGATCATCAAGCGGCGCATCAACCTCATCAAGAATACAAACGGGGGCAGGGTTGGTAAGGAAAACAGCAAAAATCAGCGCCAGCGCGGTTAACGCCTGCTCACCACCTGATAGAAGTGACAGCGATTGCAGCCTTTTGCCGGGTGGGCTGGCCATAATATCAAGCCCTGCCTCTAATGGATCATCACCTTCGGTCAGCACCAGCTCAGCAGTGCCGCCATTAAATAGACGCTTAAATAAATCACCAAAATGCCTATTCACATCAGCAAAGCTTTTCAGCAAACGCTCTCTGCCTTCACGATTTAGCTGATTAATCGCATCACGAAGCGTCGCCACCGCCTTCACCAGATCATCACGTTCGGTGGTCAGCTCAATGATCTTCTCCTTGACTTCTGCCATTTCGATTTCTGCCCGCAGGTTAACCGGGCCAATATTATCGCGTTCCCGTAACAGCCTCTCTAGCCGAGCTTCCAGCATAGAGAGTTGGCTATGATCTGGTATGGTATCGGTATCGGTATTACCTGTTATGTCAGCAAGCTGATCAGGCGTTGTATCCAATTTCTCCTTGATCCGATTAATCGTCTCATCAAAGGCGTTTTGGACGACCACTAGCTCACCTTCTTTTCTGATCATGTCTTCGCGTGTTTGCGCTAACGCCGCCTCATCTGTGCGGTGTTCATTGGCCGCCGTGGATTGGGCGGTTTCGGCAAGAGCTAATGCGTCACCAGCTTGCTGAACGGTTTCAGCAGATGTTGCTATAGAAGCGGCGAGAGCATTTCGCTTTTCGATCAGCATGTTAGGCTGGTCTTGGAGCTTTGCTAATTCCTCAGTCACATGGTCTTGTCTTTGTTTAAGCTCTGCCAAGCGGCTAAAGGTGCCGTCATAGCGGAGCGTCCAGCTTTCCAGATTGCGCGTGACATCACGGAGGGTTTGCTGGCGTAATTCGCGAGACCGCATAATGGTATTCTCGCTGCTCATCGCCTCAGCCAAGCGCGTCCTTGCTTCATCTGTGGTGAGGCGCTTGTCTTGTAACTGGGCGGCCAGCTCATCATGGGAGTTTAGCTCAGACAGGTCTTTTTCTATGCGCGATAAGGTATCGGTCAAATCAGCGACCGCTTGCGCTAAATCCTGTTTTTGAGTTTCGGCGGTGGCACGCGCGGCTTGCGCCTGCTCAAACTGACGGGTTGCTTCCAAAACATGATGCTGTGCTTGTCTTTCCATATCACGCAAGGTGGAAATATTCTGCTCAGCTTCGGCAGCTATATGGTTATCGGTATTGGCTTGCTCACTCGCGGCCAGGGCATTGCTGCGAATATCTTCAATCTGGCCTAAAAGCTCTTTATGCCGCGTTTCATGGCGAAGGCGTTCTGCGGTGCTAGCGGCGGCGCCCGGCAATTTAATATAGCCATCCCAACGCCAGCATCCACCTGATGAAGTGGTGATCATTTGCCCGGCTTTAAGATGCGGTTGGAGCGATATGGCGGTTTCAATATCGCTCACCACACCCACCCCGGATAGCGCAGATATCAAGGCATCAGGGATATCCAGATACTGCGTTAATGGAGTTGTATTGGCAGGCGCTTCAGGCGTGGCATGTGAGCTTATATCTTGCCGCCAATAGCCGTCACCGCCCTCATATTGCCCGTTATTGCCAACAGGTGAGGCGAGGCTTTCTGCCAATACCGCCGCCAGGGCTTGTTCCATGCCGTCTTTGATCGTGATCATGGTTGATACAGCCGGCCCATCCTGCTCTGCGTTTTGGTCAATAAGCAATGATGCAAGCGTATCTATTTCGCCGCTTATTCGGCGTTCCAAGGCTTTTGCCTCGACAGCTTTATCACGGCTTACTTGCGCTGTATCTTTCAGGTTCTCAGCATTAGCCATAGCGGTTTCACGTTGGCTGATCGCCTCAATCGCGGCGGCCTCGGCCTGTTTTAAGCTATCATTAGCGGTATCGCTGGCTTCGGTTAATCGCGCCAGATCAAGCGCTGATAATTTAGCCCGAACATCATCAAGCCGCCGCTGGCTATCCTGGCGCTGGCGCTCAAGGGTGCTTTGGTCACGTTCAACAGCATGATAGCGGGCGGTAATATCGGCTAGCTCGGCTTCGGCCTGATTGGCCAGATCACGGGCTTTGCCGCGTTCTTCCTGGGCTTTGATCAGATCAGGTTGATCATCTTTCTCGGCTGCTTCAAGCTCAGCTTGTTCGGTTTTTAGCTGATCCAGGGCGTTGGTGGCATCGGTCTGGAGCTGAGTTTCACGGTCGATATCAGAACTGATTTGGTCAAGCCGTGTCTGTGCCTCACGGGTTTGTGATGCCATGCGTTCTTCTTCTTTGTCGATATCAGCCATCGCCAAATCAAGCCGCTGTTTTTCTGCCATGACTTCGGCGTTTCGCTGGCGCAGAGGCGGCACGGCATCATTGGCCTGCTGTAATGCCGCAGCGGAGGCGCTGACTTTGACAGTGGCTTCGGCAACAACACGTTTGCAGGCTCGATCACGTTCCTTTGCTGTCTCCAGATTGGATAGATCAACGCGATAACGGCTTTCCAGTAACTGCGCTTCTGCCATGCTAATACGGTCGGCGATAGAGCGATATCTGGCGGCTTGCCTTGCCTGTTTTGAAAGTGACGATTTTTGCTCATCCATTTGGGTCAGGACATCATCGACACGCATCAGATTACGTTCTGCCGTATTAAGCCGTAATGTGGCTTCGTGGCGGCGATGTTGAAGCCCTTTGGTGTTGGCGGCTTCTTCGAGTAAGCCCCGGCGCTCGGTAGGTTTAGCATTGATCAATGCACCGACACGGCCTTGGCTAACAATGCCATGACTGCGGGCGCCAGTCGCCAGATCAGCGAATAATAATTGCACATCGCGGCCACGAACAGGTTTTCCATTAATGCGATAAGTACTGCCTTTGCCGCGATCAAGGCGCCGTGATATTTCTAGTTTATCTTCACTTGCATAGGCGGCAATACTGGCATCACCATTGTCAATAGTGAGCATGACTTCGGCAAAATTGCGCGCAGGACGCTGTGATGTTCCGGCAAAAATGACATCATCCAGCTCACCGCCGCGCATAGATTTAGCTGAGGTTTCGCCCATTAACCATTGCAGCGCCTCAACAATATTGGACTTGCCGCAACCATTTGGCCCAACAATTCCTGTCAGACCCTCATCAATGGTGACTTCCTCAGGTTCGGCAAAGGATTTGAAACCGGTTATCTTAAGATGCGTGAATGGCAATAGTCATTAGTCTTTCTGTGAACTCAGATTACTGTGAATTGGGGTAATTGAGGAGATAAGGCAGAACATCACATGATCATGTCATGAAGCGATTAAGAATCTCCTCAAACTCATCATAAGGTTTAAATCCTGCAATCACTTCCTTATCGTTAATCACAAAAGTAGGTGTTGAGTTAATTTCAAATCGGTCATAGCCATCCTGGGCGATTTTGACAATCCCTTCCAGATAGGGGCGATTATTCATCATGCCAGAAAACTCATCTTCATTAATACCGGCAATTCGCGCCATATCCTGCAATTCTAATAGCGGATATTGTGAGGCCGCCCATTTCGATTGCTGGCTTAATAAAATATCCAGCATGCCTTCATAAGCGGCTTCGGGAACAGCGCGCGCCAACGCATGCGCATAGACGGCTAATTCTGATAAGGGAAAGTCACGATATTCGAATCGCGCTTTGCCTGTATCAATCCAATTTGTTTTGACCTCAGGATAGGTATCAAGATGAAATTGGGCGCAATACCCGCATGTCATGGAAAAATATTCAGCTATTAGAATAGGCGCGTCAGGGTCACCAATAATGCGTGGGGAAAGCGCCGCATCAATATTAAAATCTTGAGCAAAACCTTGCCTTGAAAGAAAAGGTGTAGCCAAACCAGCTATCCCAAACGACATGCCCGTTGCCATAGAAGCAATAAGAAAATGGCGTCTGTTTTTGTGGCTTTTTGTCTGTTGGGGCGCCATGGATAAACCTTTCGTTAATCAACATGCTGTATATCTGCATTAATCAACCTCATTATAAGGTATGCTCACGGTTCAGTCTATGGTGTTTTTGCATCAGCAAGGCGAAGCATCAACATAGCGGTGAGCTTTTGCCGCAATTGGTCATCTTTAATGGCGCTGATCATGGCCTCTAATTCGGCTTTTTCGGCGTCATCCATATCCCATTTCGGCGGAAGGGATGGGTGCGGTGTCGCTTGCGAGCTTGCTATGGGCTTGCCCGCATTTGCGCGGTTTTGGGTGCCGGCAGCCGATTGATTAATGCGGATACGGCCAAACGCCATATATCCAACCTGATTATTTGCCCTTTCAATAATATCAGCGGATAGCATTTGTAGTTCAGGGGCGCGCGCCGATGTCGTGCCAATACTAAGAACAGCAATGCTGGCATTATTGATGGAATGCGGGGCGTTATCCCCATCGGGGAAATGCACGGCTAGAGGCAAGGCCCATTCCGCCGCATGACCAGCAATATCAGCCCAGTTTTTGACAATAACCTGAAACAGTTTACCTTGTTTACGGAGAACCGGCGCAAGAATTTTATCTGCGATAAGGTTAAGCCGTGTCGCCCGTTTTATGCGTTTATCCTTGCCTCTGTTCATGAGACCATTATATAGACGTCATGCCATCCGAAACCAAAAGAAAAATCACTGATACTGATAATTCTGCTTGCATGGATATGACCCAACATGTGCTGGATTGGTATGACAGCCATCGCCGCGACTTGCCTTGGCGGATGCCTCCGGGTCAGCATGCAGACCCTTATAAAGTCATGTTATCTGAAATTATGCTGCAACAGACAACGGTTGAGGCGGTAAAGCCATATTTTCAGCGGTTTCTGTCGCTTTGGCCAACGCTGTCTGATCTCGCGGCGGCATCACAGGATGAAGTCATGAAGGCGTGGGCAGGGCTTGGCTATTATTCGCGGGCGCGGAATCTCTACAAAGCCGCGCAACTGATCATGACCGAATATGATGGTCAGTTTCCTGACCAGGAAGATGAATTATTGAAATTACCCGGAATTGGCGGCTATTCGGCGGCGGCGATCGCGGCGATTGCCTTTGGCAGACGGGCGGTGGTGATTGATGCAAATATCGAACGCATCATAGCGCGTTATGCGGCAATCCCTGATCTATTGCCAGCGGCAAAGCCAGCTATTCGCGCGGTCTTGGATGACCTTACGCCAAACGAACGCGCTGGTGATTTTGCGCAGGCTCTGATGGATATTGGCAGCCGTATTTGTACCCCGCCACGGAAAAAAGCTGGCCAGTTGTCACAGCCGCAATGCCTCATCTGTCCACTCGCTTCGGGATGTCAGGGGCGGCATGCTGATCCATCATCATGGCCGCGAAAACCGGCAAAGCGCGCCCGCGCGATGCGGCGAGGTGAGGTGCTGATATTGGTATCAGATGATAATCATGTGGCATTGACGCGGCGTCCTGATCAAGGGCTGCTTGGCGGTATGATGCTGTTTCCGACAACTAGCTGGCCAGATGGCTCACGTCGGCATGTTGATTATCCGATTGAGGCAAATAGTCTGCTTGGGGCGCTATTAGAGATGTATCAGGCGACCGCCAATCAGCACAGGCTTAATCAGCCAGTTCACCATATATTCAGCCATTTTGAATTAGAGCTGAAAGTGACGATAATGACAGGGGTGCGGCGGCAACTTATGCAAGACTTATTGGTGCAAGATTTACTGGTGCAAGACTTACTGGCGCAAGATTTACTGGCGCAAGTTATCTGGTGCCCATTAACGGAGCTTGCAGGCGAAGCCATGCCAAGCGTTATGCGCAAAGTCGTCACACTAGCCGAAGCGCATAGAGGGCGTTTTATGTCTTGATGGCTTGGCGGCAGAGCTTAATGCCGGAAATGCCGCATGCCAGTGAATACCATGGTCAAGTCACGCTCATCAGCGGCGGCAATAACGTCCTCATCACGGATTGAGCCGCCGGGCTGAATAACTGCGGAGACACCAGCATCAGCGGCGGCAATCAGGCCATCAGCAAACGGGAAAAAGGCGTCAGATGCGACAGCNGATTGCGCTAACGGGTTGCCCGTCATGCCAGCTTCTGCCGCCATGTCTGCGGCTTTNGNAATGGCGATACGNGCCGCATCTAATCGGCTCATCTGACCAGCGCCAATGCCTTTTGTGGCTTCATCCTTGGCNTAGACAATGGCGTTGGATTTAACGTGTTTTGCGACTTTCCAGGCAAATATCATATCAGCCCATTCGCGCGCTTCAGGCTGCCGTTTAGTGACAACGCGCAAATCAGCCAAGGCGATTTGTCCGGCATCCGCGTTCTGCGCGAGGAAGCCGCCAGCAAGTGTTTTAATCATTATATGGTTAGGCGCCTCAGTTGGCATACCGCCAGTTAGCATCAGCCGTAAAGATGGCTTTTTAGCCAAAATAGCTTTTGCCGCATCATCAGCATCAGGCGCGATAATGACCTCAGTAAAGAGACTTGTCATTGCCGTTGCAAGATCAGCGGTTAACGCCCGATTGAGCGCAATGATACCGCCAAAGGCACTAACCGGATCAGACGCTAACGCCGCTTCCCATGCCGGCATCAGATGATCAGCCACTGCAACGCCGCAGGGGTTGGCATGCTTGATAATGGCAATCGCGGGGCGATCATATTCGGCAACCAATTCAAATGCCGCATCGGTGTCATTGATGTTATTATAACTCAGCGCTTTGCCCTGGATTAGCTCGGCTGTCATGACGCCGGGGCGCGGCACCCGCTGCGCCATCCGATACAGCACCGCCGCTTGATGCGGATTTTCGCCATAACGCATCACCATATCAGCCGTGCCAGCAAGGCTAATCTCAGGCGTTAATGCTGACTGCCCCTGATCTTCTGTCATCCATGCGCTAATCATGCTGTCATAGGCGGCGGTATGGGCAAAGGCACGAGCCGCTAGGTGCCGGCGCGTTGGTTCCGTAATGCCGTGATGAGTATCCATATCATCCAGTATCTTTGCATAATCCGCAGCATCTGTGCATATGGTCACGAAATCATGATTCTTGGCGGCGGCACGGATCATCGCAGGCCCGCCAATATCAATATTTTCAACCAAGTCATCGCGGCTGGCATCTGGCCGTTTTAATGTATCGGCAAAGGGATAAAGATTGATGACAACCAGATCAATAGCAGCGATATCATGAGCTGTCATATCTGCCATATGCTGATCATTATCGCGGCGCGCCAGAATACCGCCATGGATAGCAGGATGCAGCGTTTTCACTCGCCCATCCATCATTTCTGCCATGCCCGTAACTTCGGCCACTTGGGTGACAGCAATCCCTGCCTCAGCAAGCAATTTAGCTGTCCCGCCAGTCGATAATAGCACTATGTTTTTGGCGGCAAGGGCTTTCGCAAAATCAACGATCCCTGTCTTATCAGAAACAGAAAGCAATGCGGTGTTAATCGGTTGCGGTTTATCAGGTGTCGTCATGGTCGTGATCCATTAAATCTTGATGTTGATATGGCTGGTATTGCCTTTGCCTGTTTTGCTTATACTGGTTTAACCTGCTTGCGGGCGAGTTTCACAAACCCCCAGGATGTTTCCAGTTTCATATGCTCTCTCAACTCCGAAAGTGCAACTGAAATGACAATTTGCTGGCATCGTTGGGGATGTCCATTAATTGCGGTAATGCTGTCCTCAAGTGAAATATGGCCTTCTGAGCAAATGAACTTCCATGACGGCATATTAGCAGGAAGCTTGAGCAGTATTGTGCGGTTATTTGTCTGGCTGGCATGTATCCGAGGGTGTAAATGAAAGCGGATAATTGCCTCCGACGGGATGTTTCCGGGGTCACCTGTATAGCGAATAATATCCTGTCCTTTTAGAATATGACCGCCAGTCGCAAGATACAACTTTCTTTCATGCAATGCCCCGAACAGGCTTTGATAGCCATTATGTTCAGCAACGGCCAGGCTGCCGCCGCTAGCGGGGCCGTAATCAATCTTTGTTGCAATGGCTTGCCGCGGGGCGCGCATATGGCCGCTATTTCTACCAGCCATTGCCGGCGCGCGCATGGTGCTGGATGTTGGCTCAGTTATCTGGCTTGAATTAATCATATCAATGCTCAGGGTTGAATGGGCAGATGTGCCTTTCATTAAATCTGCCAAATGCGGATGTGATGCCATCAGGTCATGATGATATCCGCTACTGATCAGAATACGCTGTTTCTGGAATGAGAACTCAATCGCATTAGCGGCGGCATCAGCATCAGCATCAGGCGAAAGCAGATTGCCGTTTCGGGTCGGCGCAGTATTCATGACAACAACACTTCGCCCGCTTGCCATCCGCATAAAGCCGCCTTGCGTCGCGTGCTGGCAGATTTTCCCGCGTGGCCCGCTTTTATCCAACACCAATTCGGTCAAGATAGGCGGCGCATCAATGCCATGCCGCATGGCCAGCAACGCATTATCGCCAAGCCGCCACATTCTGCCAATCGCACCCATCATAGCAATCTGCTGATCCAACCGCGCAAGATGATCGGTGATATCAGCCTCTGTTTGGGTTTTCTGGATAATGGCAAGGGCGTATCGCATGTCATGCAGAAAGCCAAGACAAGTCATATGCTTATCTATGCGGCGTGAGATATGACAGCCATCTTCCATCAGCAATTCATCAAGTGTGGCAAATATTTTGCTGGTAAGGGTGCTGATATCTGCATCAGGCTGACGAAACGCGATATCCATCAATATGGCAGAATAGGCGTTTAGCCGGTCATCATTATCGGTCAGTCTGGATAAATCTTTTTGCAAGAAGCCAGATTGTATAATCAGGCTGGTCAAAATCTGTATCTGCTGGCTTTCTGGTGCCGATTGGCCATACCAGCTCCATGTCAGGATAAGTGATCGGATGCGCTGGGCTAATCTGATCGGATGCCACGTTGCTTTTTCCCAAATGCCATGCTGCATAATCCAGTCGAGCAAATACCGCCGCGCATAAGTGCGTGCATTCTGGCCGCCATATTCACGCATATCACGGAGCCATGCGAAATCATGCCAGCGTTGCTCTAGCATAATCAGAGGCGTTATTCCCGTTGCAAGAGGCTGGCCTTTATTGGCATCGCCTTTCCATGGATCGGTGATGGGGATGTTATGGCTGGCAATATGCTGGCTGAAAGCCTTGCCAGATTTAGCGGCTTTTCGGTAATGCCATCTAAAAAACTGACTGCGCCGGATGATTTGCGTGAACAAGGATATCGACCACTCTTTAGGAGGGCTTTGGCTGTTTATCATATTCAGCTTGGTCATTACTATATCCGTCTACTATATTCGTCTACTGTGCCCGCTAATTATCCTCAAAGCCGAAACTTTAACGGCGACGAAATTGTGCCATAAAAAACCCGTCATTACCATGTGTCATCATAGCATTGTCAGCATCTTTTTTGATATCCTTATCAGCATCAATAAGCGCATCAGGAAAAAGCCGTAAGAGATGGGGCGCAATGCCTTCATATGGCATGAAACCAGCGTAGGCTTGGGGGTCAATGGGGTCAGGAATGAGATCAGTTTCACGGATTATTCTGGCCGCAATATCCTCACCTTCTGCCCGAAATAAAGAACAGGTCGCAAAGATCAGAATACCACCAGATTTGAGCCAAGTGGCCGCCTGTTTTACCATACTCATCTGGATATCGCTTAACATGGCGACATCGGGGGTTTTCTGATGCGTTAATTTGTCAGGATTACGGCGGATCGTTCCTGTCGCTGAACAAGGCGCATCAATAAGAACAACATCAACCGCAGCTTGAGGTGACCAGTCCAATATATCTGCCGTGATCACTTCAGCTGTCATATTTAATCGCGTCAGATTTTCTTTTAGCCTGATGAGCCTTGCTGCTGATTGATCAATAGCTGTGACATTGCCACCACCTGCGATACATTGCGCGGTCTTGCCGCCGGGCGCGGCACAAGCATCAATAACATGCTTGCCTTTGATGTCACCCATCATCCGCACAGGTATGGTTGCAGCGGCATCCTGAACCCACCATCTGCCGTCAACATAGCCCTCTAATTGAGCAGGTGCGCCGTCGCTTAACCGGATACTGCCTTGTGGCAACAAAGTGCCGCCAAGCTGTTCTGCCATATCGGCGGCTGTTTCCGGGTCAGCCATGGTCAGGTCAAGTGGCGGCGGCGTCAATAAGGCGGCCATAATTTTATCAGCCTGATCCATCCCCCAATCAGCGATTAATCGGGATTTAATCCAGTCGGGGAAGCCCGTGGCATGATCATCTTTCCATGCCTGAATTAAACTTGGATGTGTTTCAATGTCTTTAACACATCGCCGCAGGCTGGCATTAATCAGCCCATGCAGATGCTCAAGCCCAACCGACCGAATTAAGCGGACGGATTGATCAACCACCGCATGTGATTTGCCATCGAGCCAGATCAATTCCGTCAGCGCCAGCAACAAAATATAGGTGGCCATCTGCTGGCGGCCTTTTGGCGCGCGCGGAACATAGTGTCTTAACGCCAGCATGGCCTGCCCATGATAGCGTATGCTGGACGCCAATAGCCGCCGACAAAACCGGCGATCTCTAGGCTCTAACCTGTGATACGGCTCATGATGTTCTAGCCATTCATCAAGCGCTTTGCCTGATGACATGATAGCTTTCATGCCTGCCAAGGCAATTTTTCTTGAAGGTTCGGGATGTTGATTTCTTTTGGCCATGGCGCGATCATAGGCATAAGATCGGTTTTGTCTAGTTGGCAGAATAAAATCTTTGCACAACAAAATCTGTGCAGATCAGTATCCCCTTGTTCTTAGCGCTAAATGCCACCATATAGTTGAGTATGATGATGACAGATAACAATCAGGCTGACCCCAAAGCCCTAAACCCCAATTCAGAACATGATGCAGATTATGATGATGCCGCAGTAGCGACATCAGAACAGCCAGAGCAGGCTGAATTAGCTGAACCTGAATTAGCTGAACCTGAATTAATAGAACCTGAAGTAACAGAACATGGTGGGCCAAAAGGGCTTGAGCCAACGCGGTTCGGTGACTGGGAAAAAAACGGTCGGTGTTCCGATTTTTAACCTCATGTCACGTT
>NZIT01000092.1 GCA_002691725.1 SAR116 cluster bacterium
CGCAGACCATCCCGGTGCTCGCAGGGTGGAGGTGGGTTGTCAAACCGAAGCAAGCTCTCTTGAAGCCGAGAAGACGAGAGCTGTGGACTGGGTCGAGGTGCAGGCCATGCAGAGCACCTTGAATGATGCGCAGGCTTTGTTGAGCGAGTCGAGGAAGGGAGAGGGTGCCGGCACTGCGGGTCAGACAGAGGAGAAGGAGGTGGGTTCCGAGAGCAAGCCTGCGATTGTGGCCAGTGATGAGCAGGGGGATGCAGAAACGGGGGCTATCTCCGGTACTTCCGTGCCAGAGTCAGAGCTAGCTGCTAGGGCTGAGGAGGCAAAGACGGCTGGTGCGGCTGATGCGGCTGATGCGGCGGATATCTCGATCATGCTATCCTTGCACCCTGACCCCGACCCTGCATCGCCGGATCATCTGGTTTATCACCCGCGTTTGGCAAGCCTTGGGGTAGGGGCGTCACGCGGCTGTCCGGTGGCTGAGATGCAGATGCTGGTGGCTAGCCTGATGGCTGATCATGATTTATCGCCCTATATTATTGCTGGTATATATATAGCGTTGATCTGAAAGCGGATGAACCGGCGGTGCTTAAAATGGCTGATCCGATACAGGCTTGAGCCGCGCTAGCGTAATGGCGCGAATATCAGATTTTGTCAGCTTGCCGTCACTGTCATAAGCGTCATCAGGAAGCCCCGGAACAGACGGATAAAATCCTGGCATGATATCTGGACAAGCAACGGCGAGAACATGAAAATCGGCGACTTGCGGCGGCTTTTTCGCCCAGTCGGTCGCGCGCCCGTCAACCCTTGTTTCCGCATCACCGCCAATATGCGCCAATGCCGCCATTGCTGCTGTGCCTGCCCCAATAGCAACCAATTGCTCTGCCACTTGCGCTGGTGTGGCGGCGCTATCAGCCAAGATCAATAATCGCGCCGATGGCATGATAGCGGCTCGGATCATCTCAAGAGGCCGGCCATGCAGCGTCATGGCATGAAGATGTGCCATCGGCCAACCCATGCGGCTAGCCGCTAATTGAAACCCTGATGGGGCTGGCTCAATCCGCATCTCATCACTTGGGATGCGCGTCACTAAACTGCTTCCTGCGCCATACCAAAGCGGGTCACCAGTTGCCAATATAACGGTTGGCTTGCCTCTCCACGCCTCTAACACATCATAAATCTGGCGAAATGGGCGCGGCCAAGTGATCAGCTCAGCATTGAGTGTCATATCATCTAAAGCGGCGATGAGGCGGTCTGGGGCAATGATATGCTGTGCCGCTAGAATCCTGTCTTTCTGGTCAGCGTTAAGATCAGATAAGCCTGCCTCTCCAACGCCTATGATATCAAGCCAGATCATAGCCGATCACCACGCTCTGTTGCTGACGCCATGATGGTGAGGGCGTTAACCGCCGCCGCCGCCATGGCAGAACCGCCACGCCTGCCTTTCAGGGTAATAAATGCCGAGTTATGCGCGGATTCAATAAGCGCTTGTTTCGATTCAGCCGCGCCAACAAATCCAACAGGAAAGCCGAGTATCGCCGCAGGTTTCGGCCAGCCTGAGGCCAAGCGCTCAAGCAAGTGAAACAATGCCGTCGGGGCATTGCCAAATGCGACAATCGCATCCTCAATATGCGGCAGCCAAAGTTCAACCGCCGCCGCCGAACGTGTTGTTTCAAGCCGCTTGGCCGCGCTTGCCACATCAGCATGATTAAGCGTTACGATAATCGGATTTTGGGCAGGCAGAAATCTTGACGTGATGCCGGAGCCTAGCATCTGGCAGTCACATAGGATTGGCTTGCCCCTGGACAAACTGCTGACCGCGCGGTCAATAATATTGTCTGACCATATCAGGTCATCAATGACATCAGGCATGGCGGAGGCATGAATAATCCGTTCAACCAATGGCGCTATGCTTGGCGGCAAATCGGCTAATGCAGGAACCGCCGCGCGCACCCGTTCAAAGGATTGGGTATAAATGGCATCTGGGTCCTTGATATAATCAAATAAGGTTGCCATCAATTTTTATCTTTTGGCCTATTCAATACTGATTTTGGCCCAAGGGGATGATTAGCTTGTGGATAGGGATGGTGATGATGATCATGCCCGCGGTCGTGCGAGTGATCATGCCCGTGGTCGTGAGAGTGGTCATGCCCGTGGTCGTGCGAGTGATCATGCCCGTGATCATGTGAGTGGTCGTGCCCGTGGTCGTGTGAGTGATCATGATCATGATGGTCTGCATTTAGCCGACATTCCCCTGTACAGAAGGTTGTACACAGCTGACAATCCTCAACATTACTACCCGGTGCGGATACGCCTTTGCCTTCAACATGATGGTGATGACTTTCCTGGGGTAGCCCGACCTCATCCTCAAAGCCGAGAACGGCGCTTCGATATTTACACATCGAGCAGTTCATATTGTTCGATCCATTTAAGATTTCATGGACACGCTCAACAAAGGTTTCAATGACCTGATCATGATCATTNAGATATCCNGCCTTNACNAATGANATATNGGGGTGACGTTCAGCNACNGCATCGGTNAAGCCATAAATCCGGTCAATCAGNATNCCTGAAAACAGAAAATATGGAAANACCACAATCCNNTTNAAGCCAAGNTTTGTCACATTTTCAAGNCATGGNTCAACNAGTGGAAANGTGACNCCAGAAAACCCTGTCTCACACCAGCCAAGCCCCAGACTTTCCACCAGCATCCGCGCNACNTTTGCNACATTGGAATTGGCATCAGGATCAGAAGACCCACGCCCAATAACAACAAGACANGTATCATGACGCGCCACCACACCTTCGGCTTTATCGGCGGCATCAAGCGCTNCNGTGACACGNTCACCNGCGGCTTTCAGCATTTTCAGATCAATNGCCAGCTCACGCCCATATTGGATNGTNATATCNTTNTGGGCNGCNTANGTNTTAAGCACNGACGGGATATCATTTTTNGCATGACCNGCCGCAAANAGCATNCCCGGCACCGCCAGCACATGATTAACGCCCTGTTCTTTTAATTTGTCTAATCCGGTTTTAATCACCGGCGTCGCAAACTCAAGATAGCCATATTCCACTGGCCAGTCAGGAAAATAGGCAGGCAGTTTTTCAGACAATACCGCAAACTCGGCAACGGCAGATTTTGACCGACTGCCATGACCACAGATCATGACCCCGTATTTCGGCTGTTGTGATGTTGGCTGCTTTGCTTGTGACATAATTATCCTCACATAATAAAAATATTAAGATACGGCAGGGCTCGCTTGACCATTACTTTGACTAGCTAGCCGCGCCAGCATCTTTAACGCTATCTTCAACACTATTTTCAGGGCTATCTTCAGCACTATCATCATCAGCTGTCTTGTCGCCAGCGCGCANAATACCCCATAGCACCGCGCCCGCACCCGCCGCCGCTAATCCAGCAAGCCCGATCAGATGCCCATGGCCAGCCAGATCGCCAATATGCCCAATATGCGCCAAGGCCAGCTTTGGTGTCGCCACCATTACCAGCGTTAANGCCATTTTTGAATATATCATGATATTATCCTTTCACTTTTTTGAGAACAATGTCAGCGAAAGGTGGATTNCTAATACTGAACCTGATGCACCAGCCTTTATTGCATGGCAGCCAAGCATCACTGTATTAGCAACGGGCCCTGGATAAAGCTCTCACTGATTTGTAAGTCCGCCGCACCAAGATCTATTCCANCTTGTCAGACAAGGAACCCAAAGACANTGNTATAATATGGATTGGAATTGTCAGCAATCAAATTATAAAGGAGATATGATAGCCTTTGCTGAAATCATTATTCTTGCCATCCCGTTAACGATAGCCACACGCGCCATCATCCTTGCTGTTGCCTTGGCCGCCGACGCGATCATAGGTGAGCCTGATATATTATGGCGGCACTTGCCGCATCCGGTGGTGATCTTTGGCCGCATGATAAAAACCATCAGCGCATCCTGGCATTCATCGCATATAANAGGATACCGCCGCCGCATCCGTGGTCTGGCGGCCATTATCCTGCTTGTTCTCATCGCTATTCTGGGAGGGTCAGGGCTTGCCGCTTTAGCGAAAGTGATCGGCGATATGACCGATATCGGAGCATGGCCTGTCATCATCACCGAAGCTATACTTGTGACGATACTATTAGCTGGGCGCAGCTTGGATCAGCATGTTCGGGATGTCGCCCATGCGCTCAATTCCGCATCACGGCAAGATGACCTGACCGCCGCCCGACAAGCGGTTTCTATGATTGTTGGCCGCAATCCAGAGCAGCTAGATGCCCCTGCAATTTGTCGTGCCAGTATAGAAACAACCGCCGAAAACCTGTCTGATGGCGTTGTTGCGCCAGCGCTATATTATCTGCTTCTAGGTCTGCCGGGGATAATTGGCTATAAAATGATCAATACCGCCGATAGCATGATAGGGTATAAATCGGCACGCTGGCTCGCCTTTGGCTGGGCCGCGGCAAGGCTTGACGATGTTGCTAATCTGCTGCCAGCGCGAATAACTGGATGGCTGATTGTGATCGCCGCTTTATTGCCGCAACCAGCACAGGCGGCGCGCGCTTTCCGCATCATGTGGCGCGATGCAGGGCTTCATCGCTCACCAAATGCAGGCTGGCCAGAAGCCGCTATGGCAGGCGCATTGAATATTGTCTTGGCTGGCCCCAGAAAATACGGCGCCAGAATGTCAACAGATGTGCCACTTAACCGCAAAGGCCGTATTGCTGCGAGTGCTGATATCTTTTCTGCTCTGAATTATTTGTGGCGCGTCACTGCCATCATCATCATAAGCTTACTTGCCATCGGGTTTTGGCCATATTTCTGGCCATATCTCTAAAGGGGAATGAAATTTAAGGCGATGCTATTGGCCTAAAGCCCGGCGATACGCGCGATTGCCTCCAGATCAGCATGTTGCGCCAGATGATCAGCAAGCTGATCTAATGTCTGGTCAATCTGATCTTCAAAGATGATCTGACTAGCTGATCGGCCTTGCCGTTGAAGCCATGCAGACCGAAACGTATCACTGGCAAAAAGCCCATGTATATAACATCCAGCGACTTGTCCATCGGGGCTAGTTGCGCCATCTGTTGTTATGCCTTGACGCCCCTTAATGTCACGGATCATTGGGGTTGTTGTATCACTGCCTGTGGTATGGCCTAAATGGATCTCATAGCCAGCAATAGCCGCGCCAGTTTGGCTCTCAATGCCGCTTGTATGGGTGAGCGTTTTCTCATCTGTCAATGTCGTTTCAATGTCCAGGAGACCAAGACCATCAACACTGCCCGCGATGCCCTCAATGCCGTTGGGATCATGAATACCCTTGCCCAGCATCTGATAGCCGCCACATAATCCGATCACCGCCTTACCATGACGGCGCAATGTCATCAGGTCTTTATCCCAGCCTTGTTCGCGCAGAAATTGAAGATCAGCAATCGTTGATTTTGATCCGGGAAGCAATACCAAATCTGTGTCCAATGGTAATGGCTCACCGGGTTTAACTAATGTGACGCGGAAGCCAGGGTCTTGGCTCAATGGGTCAAGATCATCAAAATTAGCAATACGGCGAATGACCGGAACAGCAACATGGCATGTGCCGGGGTTAGCGGATAGACTGGCTTTGCTTTCCAGATCAAGAATATCTTCGGCAGGCAAGCGCGAGGCAGCCCCGAACCACGGCAAAATCCCTAGCCCTTGCCAGCCTGTTCGCGCCGCAATAATATCCATACCATCAGCAAAAAGGCGCGTATCACCGCGGAATTTATTGATCAAAAAGCCTTTGATCCGTTGCTTTTCAGATGGCTCAAGCACCGCATGTGTCCCGACTAATGAGGCAATAACGCCGCCGCGATCAATATCACCAACAAGAATAACAGGCACATCAGCGGCTTCTGCAAAACCCATATTCGCCAGATCACCTTGCCGTAGATTAACCTCAGCCGGGCTCCCCGCGCCCTCAACAATGATGAGGTCAGCCTTGGCCTCCAGTCTTCTGAAACTTTCCATAACTTTCGGCATCAAGCTCGCTTTATGGGTGCCATATTCGGCGGCGCGCATCGTCCCATAGCGTTCTCCCTGGACAATAATCTGCGCCCCTGTATCAGTTTCCGGCTTCAATAAAACGGGGTTCATATCCGATAGCGCATCAGTTTTCGCGGCGCGAGCTTGCAGCGCCTGAGCGCGGCCAATCTCACCCTGATCAGCTGTCACCGCCGCATTATTTGACATATTCTGCGGCTTGAACGGCATCACGGCTAATCCTTGGCTCGCAAAATAGCGGCATAATCCAGCCACTAGCACAGATTTCCCAACATTTGAGCCAGCACCCTGTATCATTATTTTGGGAACCGTTATTTTGGCCGTCATGATTAGAATTCCACGCCAATCTGTGCCTTGATCCCTGACCGAAAGGGATGCTTGATCAGCGTCATTTCTGTCACCAAATCGGCAATCTCAATCAGCTCATCACTGGCATTGCGACCAGTCAAAACAACATGCGTCATCGCCGGCTTCTCTGCCTTGAGGAAGTCAATGACCTCGCTTGTATCGATATAGCCATAACGCATCGCAATATTAATCTCATCCAACAGCACCAACCTGTTATTGCTGTCGCGGATCAGCTCTTTAGCCTTCTCCCATGCTGCGGTGGCGGCGGCGATATCACGTTCTTTATCTTGAGTTTCCCATGTAAACCCCTCACCCATTGTGTGAAAAGCGCATATATCAGAAAACGTCGCCATGATCAGATCACGCTCGCCTGTCGATAATCCGCCCTTGATAAATTGCACAACTGCTGAGGGCAGGCCATGCGCGATGCAGCGAAACACCATGCCAAAGGCGGCGGATGACTTGCCTTTGCCCTTTCCCGTATGGACAATAATCAACCCTTTTTCTTCGGTTTTTGTCGACATAATACGGTCGCGTGCCGCTTTTTTCTTCGCCATTTTTGAATTATGGCGAGTGATGTCATCATCTTGATCTGTCATGATATCCTCACATGTAGCTTATTCAGGCATAGATGTATTGTGACCCGAATTCGCCTTCCTTGCTAGTGTTTCCGCTGTCATCAGCTTTTCGACCGTGGCATTTCGTCTAGGATGCCATAATCCGCGTTCCATCGCTTCTTGAAAACGGCTTAAAATATCTTGCCATGCATCGGGATTTTCCTCTTTAAGAAATTGGGCGACTTCCTTATTCTCAACCCAGCCGTCAAATAATGCATCAAAATGATGATCTTTGACCTGCCGCGTTGTTGCCGCAAAAGCAAACAGATAATCTAATGTTGCGGCCATCTCAAAGGCGCCTTTATAGCCGTGCCGCATCACCCCTTTTATCCATTTCGGATTAGAGGCACGACCGCGCACAACACGAGAGATTTCCTCCGCAAGGCTTCTGATCAGTGGCCGTTCAGCAAGCGCATGATCACCCATGTAAACAGGAACATCCTGGCCTTTCAGAACCGCTACCGTCGCCGCTAAGCCACCTGCGAATTGATAATAATCATCCGAATCCAGAATATCATGCTCACGATTATCCTGATTATGCAAAACCGCGTCGGTTGATTTTAGCCTCCGGCTTAACCCTTCGTGATCAGCAACGCCCTCATCATCCTCACCATAGGCATAACCGCCCCATTGAATAAAGGTCTCAGCAAAATCAGCGCGGTTTTGCCAGATGCCTTCATCAATTAATGTTTGCATACCTGCCCCATACGCCCCCGGCATTGAGCTAAAGACACGAAACCCGGCCCGATGTTCAGCATCCTCAACTGGCATCCCCTGGCCAATCAGATCATCACGATCACTCGCCCATCTGGCGGCAATGGGGTTATCTTGCTCTGGCTCATCAAGACTAGCAACCGCCCGCACAGCCTTATCAAAAAGCGCGATCTGCGCCGGAAAGGCATCACGGAAAAAGCCCGATGCCCGCAGCGTCACATCAACCCGTGGCCGACCAAGCACGCTGACCGGCATAACATCAAATCCAGTGACACGGCGGCTGGCTCTATCCCATTTTGGCTCAACCCCCATCAAGGCCATGGCTTGCGCCAGATCATCGCCACCGGTCCGCATATTTGCCGTCCCCCAGACCGATAAAACAATAGCCGCCGGATAATCACCATGATCTTGCAGATAGCGATCCAGCAATGCTTGCGCTGATGCCCAGCCTATCCGCCATGCGACAGGTGATGGCACGGCTCTTGTATCAACGGAGAAAAAATTGCGTCCTGTTGGCAGAACTTCGGGTTTGCCCCGTGTTGGTGCGCCTGATGCCCCTGCCGGAACATATCCCCCAGCTAAGCCGCGCATTAAATAAAACAGCTCATGTTCTGGTGAGGTTGTTACCGCTGACCGAATTGATGGCAAGGCATGATCCAGGATAGCCTTGGTATGTGTCCAGTCATCGGGGGCTTGCTGACGGCCAGAGATTAGCGCAACTGCCAGCGCATTTAGTCGCTCTATGGTATCCCCATGACTGCGCCAAACCCCTGACTCTGGATGCGCCAGCATAGCTGGCTTTTGCCACTGCCAAGCGGCGGCACGATCGGCGGTCAATGGGTCAAAGTCTTCTACCATTGGCCAAATATCAGCCGCAAGCGCACGCAGAATAGATTGCCCAACACCTGACCCATCACCACGCGGTATCCGCAAAATAGCGGTGAGCAAATCGCTTTGCTGGTCTTTGGGGGCTAGCTGCCCGAAGATATGAAGCCCGTCTCTGATTTGCATATCTTTGATATCGCATAAATAATTATCCAGCTTTTGCAGCTTTTCATCATTGCTATCATCAGCATTGATCCCGCAATCTGTGGCGAGGCCAGCGATATCAGCATGCGATAAGATATCATCCATAAGCGCGTTGGTTCGCCGCGTATCAACGCCAACAGCTTCGTAATATTCATCCATGCTCGCCTCAAGCTCAGCCATAACGCCATGACTGTCAGCCAGCGTCATAGGCGGGGTCAGATGATCAATAATGACTGCCGCGCTNCGCCGNTTGGCTTGGCTNCCCTCACCCGGATCATTAACGATAAANGGATAAAAATGCGGCATTGGCCCCAAACACACTTCNGGCAGGCAATCGGCATCCAAGGCAAGTGCCTTGCCCGGTAGCCATTCCAGATTGCCGTGTTTGCCAAGATGAATAATCGCATCAACACAAAACTCGGATCGGNACCAGAAATAAAATGCCAGATAATGATGCGGCGGCGGCAAATCTGGTGAATGGTAGCTGGCTTTCGGATCAATATTATATCCACGCGCTGGCTGAATTGCGATAGCAACATGCCCCATCATGACGACAGGTAAAGCAAAGCCCTGATCATCTGTATCAGGCACAAGACCCAGCATAGGATCACTATCAGGTGTTCCCCAGCGGTCGGTAATTTGCTTTTGCGTTGCCGCAGGCAAAGCCGCAAAGCATGATTGATAGGCAGCTAGCGGCATCCATGCATCAACCTGCCTGCCTTCTATGCCGCTATTGGTTGGCCGTGACTTGATCGCATCCATGAGCGTTTTGGTATCAGCGGGACACCCCGAAATATCATAGCCTTCGGATTCTAGCCTTTGCATGATTGAAATAGCACTTGCAGGCGTATCCAGACCAACACCGTTGGCCAGCCGCCCATCACGGTTTGGATAATTTGCCATAATCATCGCAAGGCGAATATGAGAGCGCGGCTTTTGTGCAAGGTTAAGCCAATTCNTNGCAAGCATAGCAACCCAGTTCGCGCGCGCGTCATCAGCTTCATAACGGCTCACCATAGCTTCGGTGAGTGGGTCTTTCAGAGGTTCTGTTTTGAAGCCAATAGCACGGCTAATGATGCGGCCATCTAATTCTGGCAAGACAACATTCATCGCCAGATCACGCGCATTTAGCCCTGCTGATGTGCGTTGCCATTGCTGTTTTGTTGAGGTGCTAAAGACGATTTGAATGACCGGCGCATTAACAGCGCCAAAGGGCCCCGGTGAAACAGACGAAGCCTGTCCCGCATCCATGCCTAAATCCATATGTGAGTTGGGATCAGATACAGCAAAGCTGGTTGCGTTAAGAATGACGCCAGCGCTGGCTTGCTCCAAAAGACTAGCCGTTATGCTTGCCGCCTCAGCCTCTTTCAAACTAGCCGCATAAATCGGTAAGGCACAAATGCCCTGATCACTCAATGCCGAAATAAGCGCATCAACAGGGGCCGTTTGCCCCGATTGCATCAGCGCCCGATAAAACACAATTGCCGCCACCGCTTTCGGGGTATTGCCTTGACTAGCTTGATCACCATGACTGGTTTTATCGGCAATAGCGGTTTGCCATATCGNCTGCATATCCTGGATATCAATCGGCGATTGTTCTGGCCAATATAATCCTGCTTTTAATAATGGCCGAGGCGGCGGCGCTTGATCAGATGCGCTGATCATATCTCGCATAGCGGCCAGTAATGCGCTGGCATTTGCCATGCCGCCATGATCCAGATAGGCGGCAAGCCGNGCCAGCATATCGGCAGGCAAAGTCGATAGACGGTCAAGTTCAGGGTCAGGGCGACCATCCCCCGGCAACATGGCAAGAGTGATGCCGTTGGCTTTAGCCATCAGCGATAATTGCTCACAGCCGTAAGGCCAATAGCCTGTTCCGCCAAGTAGACGAACAACAATAATCCGCGCTTTCGACAAGGTGTTTTGGATATAGAGATCAATTGAAAACGGATGCGAAAGGCTGAGGATATTGGCTAGGCGCAGATCATCTGGCNCAAACCCGGATTGCCGTGCCGCCTCAGCTAACAGGCTTATCTCACTATCGGCGGCGGTCAGAACAACCATATCAGCAGGCGACTGATTNAGATCAACCGCCTCACCGCTGGCATAAAGATCACCTGATTGTTCTATCTTGAGAAGATGCATTTAGCCCTCGCGGTTACGGCCTTCATTCGGTTACGATCAATCTGTAATAGAACCGCCAGTCCGTTTCGCCAGAGCATCAACATCCATTCCAACCTGACCAATAATAACAAGTCTGCCATGATCAGAGGCACCTTGATCAGGCATCGCAGCACTATTTTGGGTGTAGTAATGCTCGACACGGCTGCCCACNGCTTGCACAACTAATGGCGCNCGTTTCCCCTGCACCGATANAAACCCTTTGGCGCGAAGCATNCCGCCCTGTTCAGCTAGCTCACTGATCGCATCAACAACTTGCGCNGGNTCGGTAAGGGCTGGAACTGATAAAACAACCGTNTGAAACGCATCATGCCCGTGATCNTGATNNTNATCATGNNNNTNATCNTNATNATGNTCATCGTCATNATGGTGATCATCGTTATCGTGGTGATCATCGTCATGGTGATGGTGATCATGAAGCGAATGGGTGCTGCGGGCAAAGGCCTCTGTTTCCAGACCCAGCCCGAATAATGCGGCGATAGGTGCCGCCTCAGCGCTGGTTTCGACAATCGGCGTATGTTGCGTCATCATGCGTGCCAGCTTGGCTTTGACATTCTGCTTATCGGCATCTGCCATGCGGTCAGTTTTAGAAAGCACCAGAATATTAGCCGCCGATAGCTGATCATGAAAAAGCTCATTTATTGGGGTTTCATGATCAAGTTCAGGATCATTCTGGCGCTGCGTTTCAACGGCGGCAAGGTCGCTTGCAACTTGACCCATGGCAAGCGCCGGGCCATCAACAACTGTAATCACCCCATCAAGCATGGCACGAGTGCGAATATCTGGCCACTGAAACGCTTGTACCAAGGGTTGCGGCAAGGCCAGACCAGATGTTTCAATGATAATGCGGTCAGGCGGCGGCGACTGATTAAGCAAGGCTTCCATGCTCGGCAGAAAATCATCAGCCACCGTGCAACAGATACAGCCATTAGCTAGCTCAATAATACTATCCGCATCACATGATGGCGCGCCACATTCTTTGGCCAGTGCCGCATCAACCCCGATATCCCCAAACTCATTAATAATGAGGGCAAGACGATCACCATCTACCATCTGCAATAAGTTGCGAATCAATGTCGTTTTTCCTGCTCCCAGGAAGCCCGTAATGACGGTGGCAGGGATACGATGCTGTGACATGTCTTCACCTCATAATGTCAAATAATTCCTGATTACCATCATCATGGCTTGTGCTAAATATAGCAATCACTTTGAATACGACCGAAATTTTATTTGTCCAGCCAATTTCGTGGAATAATCGAAGACAAATCCGAATTTGCTATTTTCAGCATGTTTTATTCAAAAATACTAATCTTATTGCCTAATTACTAAACACGTTTTATGTATTATGTAATTTTACTGGAGGAGGATTACTCGTATGAAAAAGGTAATTATGACCGCCGCGCTCAGCATGGCACTTGCTGTTCCGGCTTTCGCTGATGAAGTTAAGATTGGCGTAATTTTGGGCTATACTGGCCCTATCGAATCACTGACACCTGACATGGCTGATGGCGCTGAGCTGGCAATGAAAGAAGTCAATGATTCTGGTAATTTCATGAACAACATGACTGTCACGCCTGTGCGTGGCGATTCAACATGTATTGACGCACAAGCCGCTTCAGCCACCGCTGAACGTCTGATCACTGCCGAAGGTATTAGCGCCATTGTTGGTGCTGACTGCTCAGGTGTTACCACTGCTATCCTGCAGAATGTTGCTATGGCAAATGGAATTGTCATGATTTCACCTTCTGCAACTTCACCTGCATTGACAACTGTTGAAGATAACGGACTATTTTTCCGGACTGCACCATCTGATGCGCGTCAGGGTAAAATTGTTGCTGACATCCTCATGGAGCGTGGCTTCAAAACAGCTGCTATGACCTATACAAATAATGACTATGGTAAAGGTCTGGCCGATAGCATCGAAGCCAACTACACGTCACGAGGCGGCACGATCACCATTAACGCCCCACACGAAGATGGCAAAGCTGACTACAACGCAGAAGTCGCATCACTGGCTCAGGCTGGTGGCGATATCCTGATCGTTGCTGGTTATCTTGACCAGGGCGGTAAGGGCATCATTCAGGCATCACTGGATAATGGTGCATTTGATCTGTTCTACATGCCTGATGGCATGATTGGTGACAGCCTGCCAGCCGCTATTGGTCCAGACCTCAATGGGTCTATTGGTGACGTTCCGGGCACAGACAGCCCAGGCGCCGCAACATTTGAAACCATGGCAACAGATGCTGGCTTCAAAGCAGGCCCATTTGCACCAGAATCATATGACGCCGCCGCGCTGATTATGATGGCTATGCATAAGGCAGGGTCAACCGACAGCCAGACATTCAAGTCACATATCGAAGACATTGCTAACGCACCGGGCGAAAAAATCTATCCGGGTGAGCTAGGCAAAGCACTCGATATGATCGCAGCTGGCAAAGATATCGACTATGTTGGTGCCTCTGCTGTTGAGCTTGTTAATGGTGGCGAGTCTGCTGGTAACTATCGCGAGATCGAAGTTCAAAACGGCAAAAACGTAACTGTTAAGTTCCGTTAATCTTGATTACATATCAGGACGGTTTGCCCGTATGGTGGCCGTCCTGATATTTTTTTTATGATTTATTTTTCGCATGATTACCGTTAAAAATCTGATCAAAACCTTCGGCGGCATAAAGGCTGTTAATGGCGCATCTCTGACCATAGAAGAAGGCTCGATCACAGGTCTAATCGGCCCTAACGGCGCTGGCAAAACGACCCTATTCAATGTCATTGCTGGCGTTTATGCAGCCGATAGCGGTCAGGTTATGCTTGGCGATACGGATATTACTGGTCTGCCCCCGCATGAGCTTTTTCATCGTGGTGTGTTGCGGACATTTCAAATTGCGCATGAGTTTAGCTCATTAACTGTCCATGATAATCTGATGATGGTTCCCGGCGGGCAAGCCGGAGAGCAATTATTTAATGTCTGGTTCCGCCCCAAAATAATTCGTGAAGATGAAATTAATATTGCCCGCAAGGCTGATGAAGTGATCGACTTTCTTCAGCTTAGTGGCGTCCGTAATGAATATGCTGGCAATCTTTCTGGCGGCCAGAAAAAACTGCTTGAGCTTGGCCGTACCATGATGGTTGATGCGCGCATTGTTTTTCTCGATGAGGTTGGCGCTGGCGTAAACCGAACACTGTTGAAAACGATTGGCGATGCTATCCTGCGCTTAAATAAAGAGCGCGGATATACATTCTGTATGATTGAACATGATATGGATTTTATTGGTCGGCTTTGTGACCCGGTGATTGTTATGGCCGAAGGTGAGGTTCTGGCAACGGGAACGGTTGACAAGATTAAAACAAATCCGCAGGTCATAGAAGCGTATCTGGGAAAAGGCGTTAAATCCAAAAAAGGGCGCGCGGCAACATGAGCTTCTTAATCGGCAAAGATATGATCGGCGGATATGGCGGTGCCATGATCCTTAATGGCTGTACCATTGGCGTTGATCAAGGCGAGATTGCCGTTATTGTTGGCCCTAATGGGGCGGGCAAGTCGACCGCTATGAAAGCCATTTTTGGGATGCTAACGCTCAATCAAGGTAGTGTTACTATGGATGGGGTTGATATCACAGGATTGAAACCCCAGGATCGCGTTATGCTAGGCATGGGATTTGTTCCGCAATCTGCAAATATTTTCACTGAGATGACGGTTGAAGAAAACCTTGAGATGGGGGCGTTCATTCGTCGAGATGATTTCTCAGACACGATGGAACAAGTCTATTCGCTGTTCCCTATTCTCAAGGAAAAACGCCGCCAGCCAGCAGGGGAGTTATCAGGCGGCCAACGGCAGCAGGTGGCGGTAAGCCGCGCGCTCATGACACAGCCTAAAATATTGATACTAGATGAGCCAACCGCTGGGGTGTCACCGATTGTCATGGATGAGCTGTTTGATCGAATTATTGATATTGCCAAGACTGGCATTGCTATATTGATGGTTGAACAAAATGCCCGACAAGCTCTGGAGATTGCGGATAAGGGATATGTTCTGGTGCAAGGCGAGAACCGATATACCGATACAGGCGCGGCATTATTAGCCAATCCTGAAGTTCGGCAAGCCTTTCTGGGAGGCTGATGATAATGACCGATATTTTAAATGCAATCGTCCTGATCACCAATTTTGTTCTTGTTCCGGGCTTGACCTATGGCAGCCAGCTTGCTCTTGGTGCGCTTGGCATTACCATGATTTATTCAATCTTGCGGTTTTCAAACTTTGCCCATGGCGAAATGATGTCATTCGGTGCCATGATCACAATTCTCGTGACTTGGTGGATGCAAGCTCAGGGCATTTCCTTTGGGGTTCTGCCAACAGCTTTGCTTGCCTTGCCTATTGGCATTGCGGGAACCATTATTCTGGTGCTGACCGCCGATCGTGTTGTCTTCAAATATTACCGAGCGATCAAGGCACCACCGGTTACGCTATTGATTGTATCAATGGGGTTAATGTTCTTCCTTGGCGGCGTCATCCGTTTCATTATTGGCCCTAATGATCAGCGCTTTTTGGATGGTGAGCGGTTCATCATGAAAGCCCGAAGTTTTAAGCAAATGACTGGCTTGAACGAAGGCTTGGCGATTAAAACAACACAAGGGATTACCGTTTTTCTAGCTTTTATCATGGTGGCATTTGTGTTCTGGTTTCTG
>NZIT01000093.1 GCA_002691725.1 SAR116 cluster bacterium
TAACGGCCGGGCAGAATTGAGCCGCCATACATAAACACTGATGGCACGTTTAATCTAGCCATAGACATCATCACCCCAGGGAGTGATTTATCACATCCAGCAAGGCCAATAATCGCGTCATAACAATGCCCGCGGACGGTAAGTTCAATAGAGTCGGCGATAACTTCACGGCTAACGAGGGATGATTTCATACCCTGATGCCCCATCGCAATACCATCCGTGACGGTAATGGTAGTGAACTCTCGCGGGGTTCCTGCATGATCAGCAACACCTTTTTTGGCGGCTTGCGCTTGCCTGCTCAGGGCAATATTACAAGGTGCGGCTTCATTCCATGTCGAAACGACACCAACCAGCGGCTGATTAATCTCCTCCTCGGTCATGCCCATCGCATAATAATATGATCGATGTGGCGCTCGTTCTGGCCCTACGCTGACATAGCGGCTGGGCAGTCTTGATTTATCCCATGACTGAGATGACATGATTGATCTCCTCTTATTGCAATCGCTTTATAGCCGTATCTAATTTGTCGCGCCGTTCTAACTCGGCGTCAAGTCTGCGTTTATTTTCTTCAATGACTTCTACTGGTGCTTTGCTCACAAAACCGAGATTATTGAGCTTTGATTCAAGCTTTTTTGCTTCTGCTTCGGTGGCTTTGAGCGCATCAGAAAGTCGTTTTCTTTCCACATCAAAATCGAGAACGCCAGCCAGCGGAATGGCAATCTCAATGCCGCTTACCACCGCTTGCGCAGATTGCGAAGGCATATCGCCTTCAATGCGAATATCATTAAGCCGCGCCAGCCGCAAAATAGCCTCACGGTGATCATTGATCCAATCATGATTGAGCGTTTTGCTATCCAATATGACTAAGTCAGGCTTGGCGGCGGCTGGAACATTCATCTCATTACGGAGCGAGCGGATCGTTGAAATAATCGCAAAGATGAAGCCAATTCTTTTCCCTGCATTCGCATAATCATCCGCTTCGTGTTCTGGCTTACGTTCAGGCCAAGAAGAAGAAATAAGCATCTCATCAGCATCAAAAATCTCTGTCCATAGCTCCTCTGTGATGAACGGCATGATGGGATGAAGCATGGTGATCGCATCTGCCATGACGGTTGCCGCGACTCGTGTATATTCATTATTAGACGGGTCATTGGCATCGCCAGAAGCCCCTAAAACAGGTTTTATCCATTCCAGATACCAATCACAGAAGGAATGCCAGATGAAATGATAGATGGCATCAGCCGCATCATTAAACCGATACTCAGCAATCGCAGTTTTCATCGTCTCACTTGTCCGATTAAGCTCATATAAAATCCATTGATTAATCGGGTCAGTAATGACAACGCCCGCTAATCCAGGTTTGCCCGTTGCCTTGTTCATTTCAAGGAAGCGGCAAGCATTCCAGATTTTTGTAGCAAAATTGCGATATCCTTCAATCCGGCTTTCTGCCAGTTTGATATCCCTGCCCTGTGCCGCTAATGCGGTTAGCGTAAAGCGTAAGGCATCAGCCCCATATTTCTCGGATAAATCCAACGGGTCCATGACGTTGCCCTTGGATTTAGACATTTTCTGGCCTTTTTCATCACGCACAAGCGCATGGATATAAATATCACGGAAAGGCACTTCGCCATCCATGAAATGCATGCTCATCATCATCATACGCGCGACCCAGAAAAAGATGATATCAAAACCGGTTACTAAAACATCACCCGGATAATAACGCTTGAGGTGCTCGGTTTCTTCTGGCCAGCCAAGCGTTGAAAATGGCCATAAACCACTTGAAAACCATGTATCCAAGACATCATCATCTTGTCTTAAATCTACATCCTTGCCATAATGCTGTATCGCTACTACTCTGGCTGCCGCCTCATCCATGGCGACAAAAGGCGTATTATCAGGGCCATACCATGCCGGGATTCGATGCCCCCACCATAGCTGACGCGAAACACACCACGGCTGAATATTCCGCATCCATTCAAAATATGTTTTCTCCCAGCGTTTGGGAACAAACCGAGTGCGGCCGTCTTCAACCGCTTTAATCGCTGGCTCAGCAAGGGTTTTGGCATCAACATACCACTGATCCATCAGCCAAGGTTCTAGCGGAACACCTGATCGGTCACCATGCGGAACACTATGCGTAGTCGGCTCAGTCTGTGCCAGTAAATTGTCATCTTCTAGCTGAGCGATGAGTTTTTTTCTGGCGTCAAACCTGTCCATACCCTGATAGGTTTCAGGGACGACATCATTCATTCGGCCATCGGCATCCATGACATTAATCATTTCTAAATTATGGCGCCGACCAACCTCAAAGTCGTTGAAATCATGGGCAGGGGTAATCTTGACCGCACCTGAGCCTTTTTCTATATCGGCATAGTCATCAGCAACGATCGGGATACGCCGCCCCATCAACGGTAAAATAATATATTTTCCGATCAGGTCTTGATAGCGCGGATCATCAGGATGAACCGCTACTGCTGTGTCACCAAACATGGTTTCAGGCCGCGTTGTTGCGACAATGAGATGCTTATCGCTATTTTCTACGGGATAGCGAATATGCCAGTAATGGCCGTTCACATCTCGCTGTTCAACCTCAAGGTCTGAAATAGCGGTTTGTAACTTTGGATCCCAGTTAACCAGCCTCTTATCCCGATAGATGAGGCCTTGTTCATGCATCTGAACAAAAACCAGCCGAACCGCTTTCGATAATCCCTCATCAAGAGTGAAGCGTTCTCTCGCCCAATCCGGGGACGCGCCAAGCGATTCTAATTGCCGTGAGATTGTCCCACCAGATGTGTCAACCCATTTCCAGACCTCATCAATAAACTTATCGCGGCCTAAATCACGGCGCTTAACACCTTCAGCATCAAGTTTGCGTTCAACAACCATTTGCGTGGCGATACCAGCATGATCAGTACCCGGTTGCCATAAGGCATCACGGCCAATCATGCGATGATAGCGGATGAGAATATCCTGCAACGTAAAGGTGAGCGCATGACCAATATGAAGCGAGCCTGTCACATTAGGTGGCGGCATCATGATCGTATAAGGCAATTTGAGGCTGCTTGGGACACTAGCAAAAGCGTTGCTATCAACCCATGCTTTATACCACCGCGCTTCAAACTGTTCAGGATTATAGGTTTTTTCTAGCATATCAAAAGTTGAATTAATGGTTTCACAAACTGCTTTTTAGACATTTACGCAAGATATCACAAGTCTTATGACTAAAGAGAATGCGATCAGGCTTATCCTTGCCAGTTATTTTGCCATCACCTTTATGAAAAAAGCGTTGGCGGGATGATAGATGAGGCCTATTTATCGGCCTCATTATCGGGGGTGGATTCATCTTCAGATAATTGGCTCGATGACATTTGGCTCGCTATGGTCTCCGAAAACACCGTCGGTAGCCGATTTCGGATCCAATCTTCTAACTCTGTGATGATCACCGCTTCGATAGATGATCGGATATTATCGTTAATTGTACCCGATACATCATTGCTGTTAGCGGTTTTTGATGCCGAAGCCGTCTCAATAAGCTTAGTCACCTCTTGCAGAATTAAAACGGCCTTATCTTCCGGGATGGATGATAGTTTTGCCTCTAGTTCATGAAAAACAGATTTGAGCGATGAATTAGCTGTTTGGCCTTCTGCAATCACTTGCTTTAATTCCAGATTAGACGCCGCGTCATCTGGTTTAGCCTTCTCTTTATTCTGGTCTTTGGTCCGATCTTTATTCTGGTCTTTAGCCCGATTTTTAGTCTGGTCTTTGGTCCGATCTTTATTCGGGCGGTTTGTCATGGCTTAGTCCTGATAAATAACTTGTGATGGGAAGCCGCCAAAAGGCACATCATAACGCGGCAGTTCATCAACAGCAATAAAAGTCGGAACAAGCTCAAAGGCTTCGGCATTTAATTGCCCCATATGTGAGAGCAAATTATATCCAGACAACACATAGTTGCCTCTGGTGCTGATTAAGCTAAGCTCTGCATTGACCACATCTTGCTCCGCATCAAGCAAATCCAACAATGTTTTCAAGCCAAACTCAACCTCTTTCCTAACGCCATCACGGAAAAGGCTGGCGGCATCACGTTCCGCCTGATTAGCGTTGATCAAGCTTTTGTCCGCAATGAATTGCCGATACGCATTTTCAGCATTGAGCCGAGTCACCAGTTCAGAATCTGTCAGTCTCAGCATCATGGATTTATGATCTGCTACCAATGCACGAGATTTGGCACGCGACGTATTTGTTGCATATAAAGGCGTCGTCAAAGTGATAGCGGCTGAAATAGAATCAATATTTGATGCCGCCACATTTGAATTGGTTGTTGAACCTGTAACGCTGAAAACAATCTGCGGTCTGATCTGGGTGACAAGCGTATCAATACCAAAGCGCGTTAACCGTTCATTGACTTTAACCTGCTGATGCCCGGGGTGATTATCAAGGGCTAAATCACCAGCTAAACCAGCGCTAGTCGGCTGATTTGTAATTACTTCGGGTAAGGTTAACTGGCTTGGGATTTGACCAAAAAAACGGCGATATGTTGCGCTTGCTATATTGAGCTGGGTTTCAGCAGAAATCAGTGACGCTTCTGCTCTGGCAAGCCGCGATTGCGTTAAGGCTAATTGCGTTGGAGTTGTATCACCAAGCTGAACTCTTAACTCACTGGCAGAAACTTGCTGCTTTAGCCGTTCAACATTGGTTTGCTCGACTTGCAGGCGTTGCCGCGCCGTCACTAAGTTTACATGCGCGGTTAACGCATTAATCAGAACATTCTGTTCAACCACGCGATAAGACAAGATCGCATTGTCTAATTTCAATCTGGCGGTATTTAGATCAACCTTCGCCTCACCCCCATCATAAATCGGTTTCGTGACAGTAAGGCTGAGGTTTTCATTTTCAGTACCTATGCTGGAGGCGCCATTAATGGCGCGCTCGCCGCGATTAATATTAGAGCTTAACGTTGTTGATAAATCCATGCTGGAGCCAGCAATAATAAGTTCCTCTCGCACTGATTTTATGGTTTCAATTTCAGCTTGCAACAGCTCACTTTTGATCAAAGCCTGTTGCAGATATGTCTGTATAGGATTGGTTTCATTATCTGCATAGGCTAATGAAACTGCCCCGATAAGACCAAAAGCCATAAGAATGCGTGCAAACATAAATATTCCCGGAAATTTGGGTTAAAATTGAAATTCAGCTTTTTTTGAAAACTCATCTAAAATTGGTGTCTGGGCATCAAATAAATACTGTTTTGAAAACCCGCTTTTACCTCTCTGAAACAGAACGGCTTTACCAGGGGCAGAATGATGCTCCCGAATAACAGTCGCAAGGCGACCCTTATCCGATAATTGCTCAAGGATAATCTCAGGCACTTCGGCGACCGCGCCCTCTATCATGATCGCATCATAAGGGGCTTCGCTAGCAAAACCAAGATTATGATCACTATGAAGTATCACACTATTATCAACAGATAATTTGATCAGATTTTGTTGTGCCACATGAGCAAGACTTTCATCCACTTCAATGCCAACAACAGACTGCCCTAATGATGATAAAACCGCCGTGCTATATCCGCATCCTGCCGCAATATCCAGAATAGTATCATCGGCTTTAATTGCTAATGCCTGCATCAATCTGGCCAGAACCATCGGCTCAAGCATGAACCGACCTGATCCAAGAACAAGGTCTTCATCAATATAAGCCAAGCCTTTAAGCTCCGGGCTAACAAATTCCTCACGCGGCATTTTCTCAAACGCCATAATGACACGATCATCGGTAACTTTGTTCACACGGAGTTGGGATTCAACCATATTTCGCCGACGACTAGCATAAACAGACATATAAAGGGACTCCACCTTCCGGGTTCCTGATAAAAGAAATGCTATAATACCCAATTGTAAGCGAAATGACTAGAATATAAAAAGTTGAGATCAATTAATATTTCTTCAGCTAATAGCATATTAAACACGACTACACTGATCATGAATGTTGCAGGATTAGTTGACGTTAGTTAACAGTTGCGCTATTCAAGTCATGCTTGCATGATGGCCCGGTGGCAGAGTGGTGATGCAGCGGCCTGCAAAGCCGTGTACACCGGTTCGATTCCGGTCTGGGCCTCCACCCCCTGAAAGCACATATTAGTTTTTGACAAGTAATTCAGGGCATTATGATTAGATATTTATATATATTCTTAGCTTTTATTAGCCTTGGCCTCGCGCCTTTAACAGCTTCCCCAGAGCAATTAGGGCAAATAGAGCAAATAGGGCAATCAGACCAGTTCAACGCTCAACACACTGCATTTTCTGTTGCCATAGATCAGATAGATGCCAATGTTGTCTTTATGCGGCATGCCCTCGCCCCTGGATATGGTGATCCTGATCATTTTGATATTGATCAATGCGCCACCCAGCGAAATCTCAATGCTACTGGCCGCCAGCAGGCGCAAGATATCGGCCTATATATCAAATCCCAAGGGGTTAGGTTTGATGCCATTTTATCGAGCCAGTGGTGCCGCTGTGTCGATACCGCCATTGCGTTGGATTTAGGTGAGTGGCAGCGCTTTGCTGGTCTTAATTCCTTTTTCCAAGATCATGTTGATAGAAAAGAAACGCTGGCCTTGCTGTCTGATCGGTTAGAGACGATTGCAGATGATGAGCTTATTTTGATGGTCACACATCAGGTGGTTATCTCTGCCGTGACGAGATATTCAACGCCGAGTGGCGGGTTGGTGCTTTATAATTCAAGGACAGGCAAGGCCAAGCCTTTATCCATCCCCTAGTGAGATCAGCATTGATCTAAAATAGATGCTATAATGGCCGGTCGCCAATAGCCTCTTTGCGCTTAGCAACATAGGCTTGCAACGCCTCAGCAATAGCAGGATCAATGGCTGGCGGCTCAAAATGATTGAGAACATTTTTCCATTTCTCCTCGGCACGTTCAAACGCCGTTTTTGAACCATTAGCTTGCCAGTTCTCAAAGGTCTGCCAGTCACTCAATATCGGAGCAAAAAAGGCCGTTTTATATCGATCAAGAGTATGATTATGACCAAAGAAATGGCCACCCGGCGCGACATCACCAATCGCATCAAAACCTAGCTCATCAGGTGAAAAATCTATCGGCGTCAGCATTTTTGCAAAAGCATCTAGCATATCGCCATCCAGCATGACTTTCTCATAACAGGCAACCAGCCCGCCTTCCATCCATCCCGCCGCATGATAGATCATGTTGGCGCCGCCAAAAACCGCGCCCCATAACGACATTTGGGTTTCAAAAGCGGCTTGTGCATCAGGAATGTTAGACGCGCTACACGCGCTGCTTCGATAGGGCAGACCATAATGCCGACACAGCTGCCCGCCAGCTAAATTGGTGATAGCATTTTCAGGCGTCCCAAAGGCTGGCGAGCCTGTTTTCATATCGACATTAGATGTAAATCCGCCATAAACCACAGGCGCACCAGGGCTAACAGACTCAATCATAGCAATAACAAATAAAGCCTCAGCATTTTGCTGCGATAACGCGGCAGGCAGGCTGACCGGTGCCATCGCGCCCATCAAGGTAAACGGCGTCACTATTGTGGCTTGATTGAGTGCCGCCATCGCGAGTGCTGCGTCCGACATTTCGGTATCTAGGACGCGCGGGGAATTGACATTAATATTAGTGATAGCAGATGGTGAGGATTTCATATCCTCGGTTGATATCCCCCGTGCGATCGCCAGCATTTCCATCGCATCATTGACCCGTTCTTGGCCAACCGACATGCAAGCCGACACCTTATCTGAATTGATTAGCGTTGCCAGCATACTATCCAGATGCCTTGTGAAGACGTTGAGATCATTGGTGGCGGCGGTTTGATTGCCAAAGAAATTAATATTGGGCTGCATCTGTCCAAGTTTAATAAGATCAATGAAATCTGATAATTGTGAAGATAGTCTGCCGCGAGTTCTATTACTGACATTTGGCGGGCCTGAGACCAGGCCAAAATTGATATAATTGCCGCCGACTACGATTTGCTTATCAGGATTTCTGGGGGTTAAAGTGAATTGCTTTGGCGCCGATGCGATATGCGTCATAACAAAATCTTCATCCGCGCGGACAACCATACTATCATCATCAACCAAACAGCCCATTTTTTTCAAATGTTGGCGCAAAGACGGGCTCAATACCTTAATCCCATGATCACGGATGATGGCCATGCTGTTATCATGGATGCTTTGAATATCGGCCTGGCGTAGCGGATTTATATAGCCAAGATTATTCTGCAACTGCGTGAACACAGCCGGGGCTTTATGGTCTGCAAGATCAGGTGCCTGGCGTTGGCGTCTACCGCGGCGAATGGGTTTACTATTACTATTTTGATCATCTGGATTATCAGGATTTGTCAGGCTTGTGCTTTGTTCATCTGAATGTTCATCTGGATGTTCATGTGAATGATGTTTGGGCATAATATTCTCCTTACCTTTATCAAAGGCTGGATCACCCCACCCATTTAATCAAGAATAGACATAATATAGTAATTATACGACACGAAAAGTCATCTTTCGGCGCGAAAATCATTACTCATGAAGGAAAATTAGTAATAGTATTCAACGCATCACGCTTGTATAAAGCATAAACCTTTTTCTCACTTACTGCGATTATCCCTCATGTCATTGCTAACTTCTCGCTATTTTGCTCATGCGCTTCTCATGCTGACCGCATTTATCTGGGGGGTGAGTTTTGTTTTTCAAACAACAGGGATGAGAGATTTAGGCGCATTCGGGTTTCAGTTTTATCGGTTTTTGGCAGGCGCATTTGCGCTATTGCCATTTGCGATCATGGAATATCGCAGAAATTCGTTTTGGAAACAGCGACAGCAGATTAGCCAAAAGCAGGTGCTATGGGGCGGCTTAGGGCTTGGTGTTTTTATGTTTGTGGGATCAAGCCTTCAGCAAATTGCGCTTCATACGACTAGCGTTGCAAACGCCGCCTATCTGACGACGTTATATGTGCCATTAGTACCTGTATTTGGCTTAATCTTCTTTGGGATTCACCTGCCATGGATGCGCTGGATGGCTGTTGTTGTTTTTATGATTGGCAGCTGGTTTATGACCGGAACAGACCTTCAAACTATTACTTTTGGTGACTGGCTGGTGATTTCTAGTGCGATATTCTGGGCTTTTCACATCATGCTGGTAGGTGCCTTGGTGGGGTTGACGAAAATGCCCTTTCAGCTTGCCTTTGTGCAAACAATATTAACCGCTATATTCTCTTTACTTGTTTATGTTGTAATTGATCAGATTGATCTGATGTTAGCTTATGCAGTGCTGCCAGATATTTTATTTGCTGGAGTTTTATCTATTGCTCTTGGTTTCACTTTGCAACTAATCGCTCAGCAAAACTGCTCATCATCTGCGGCGGCAATTTTATTATCTTTGGAAGGTGTTTTTGCTGCTGTCGCTGGCTGGGTTATGCTTAAACAAGATATGACATTATTGGCTATTTTTGGCGCTGGTCTTATTATGGTAGCTATTTTATTGGTTGAACTGGCACCCGCCCGCCAAACGTCCAACCAGACTTCCAATCAGACCGCCGCATCAGACAAGATAGACGCCTCAGACAAGATAGACGCATAGTCAAAAACCGATTATAGGTATTGAGATGAATTTAATAACACCTGAACTGATGCATCTGGTTTTGCTTGGCGGTGGCCATGCACAGATATCTGTTCTCAAATCATTGGGGATGGATCCGATTGCTGGGCTGCGTATAACCCTTATCAGCCGAGATCGCCTAACCCCCTATTCAGGTATGCTACCCGGATATATTGAGGGGAAATACACAAAATCGGAGTCTATGATTGATTTAGTGCGGTTGGCGCATTTTGCTGGCGCTCGATTTATTCATGATACGGCCACAAGCATTGATGCTAATAAACATATCCTGAAGCTGGCCAATCATCCGCCTCTGCATTTTGATCGGCTATCAATCAATATAGGCTCAACCCCTCGCCTTGATCATATTGATGGGGCGTCTGAACACGCCTTGCCAGTAAAGCCGGTGCCTGAACTGATGGAACAGGTTGATGCCATCACGCAAGGGTACCGGCAATGCAAGAATATTAATATCATTGGTGGCGGAGTTGCTGGGGTTGAGGTTGCTTTTGCGCTCCATCAGCGGCTTAATATAAGCACCCAAAGGCAAGTCAATATCAGGGTTATTCACGCAGGCGAACGGCTAGTTGATCACTTAAATAGCAAAGCCGCCAATCTAGTGATGCAAGCCATGATAGCGCGCGGCATTAAGGCAATAACTCGGCGCAAAGCAATCACTGTATCGGCGCATCAAATTGTCCTTGATGATAGCTCGGTTCTTGATAGTGATCTGACCCTGATCACTACCAGCGCAACACCGCCAGCATGGCTCAAGGATACTGGCTTGGCGCAATGCCCTGCCGGGTTTCTGGCTATTAATCGATATTGTCAGAGTATCTCCCATAATCATATTTTTGCGGCTGGCGATATCGCAACACTCACACGCGATGCGCGGCCAAAATCTGGCGTTTTTGCGGTTAGGGCTGGCCCCATCCTGCGCGATAATATCCGACGCTCGCTTCTCAATAAGCCATTAAAACTATGGTCTCCTCAACGCCAATATCTGGCTCTTATTGGTGTTGGTGGCGGCTCTGCTATGGCTGTTAGAGGCGCGATGGCGTGGAAACCCAGACCGATATTTTGGACGCTCAAAGAATGGATTGATCGCCGCTTTATTAAGCGATTTTCTGATCTGCCTGAAATGCCCTTGCCACGACAACCAGCTATTGCACAAGAGATGAAACCATCTGATGATCCGGTATTCTTGGCCATGCAATGTATGGGTTGCGGGGGTAAGGCTGGCTGGTCGACACTGTCTCAAGCGATCGAAAAAGCCTATTATTTGGCTGAACAGATGCGGCCTGATCTGCCATTTTCCAGCCTCCGCGATAGTATTAATACTGATGCCAGTAAAATTCCTATTCCTAATACGAAAACATCATATGACTTGATCCAATCTGTTGATGCGATCTCCGCTATAACAGATGACCCGTTTATGCTTGGACGCATTGCCGCGTTGCATGCGCTTAGTGATCTTTTTGCGGCACATGCAAAGCCATTGTCTGCTCTCTGTTTGGTGTCTCTACCAAGAGCTAGCCGCGTTCAACAAGGTGATGATTTGCTGCAAATCATATCCGCAATTCTGATTACCTTGGCTGAACACGGGATAGGCTTGAATGGCGGCCATACGATGTCTGCTGAAAAAATGCAGGTTGGTCTGGCGGTTAGTGGATTACGGCCATCATCACTTATCGAACACACGCCTGAGATTGGGGATTGCCTGATCTTGACAAAACCTCTGGGGATTGGGCTAATCATGGCGGGGTATCACCGCAATCATCCGTCGGTGTCAGGGCTTATGGTGAAAGCGGCTTTAGATGTCATGGCGCGCAGTAATGCACAAGCGACAGAAATAGCCACACATCATGGCCATTTCCCGATGACTGACGTGACCGGCTTTGGCTTAATGCGGCATGCGCGGTCTTTGGCAGACCGCTTTGATGCTCAAATGGGATTATCCATATCTTTAGCCAAACTGCCCTGCCTACCGGGGGTTGAGACTTTACTGGCAAACGATATCGCCTCCTCAATGGTGGCTGATAACATGGCTGCTACGCGATATGTAAATGCCTCTGGCCAGTTGCTCCCCTATGCGTTACTACATGATCCACAAACCAGCGGAGGGCTGTTGATGATTGTGCCGCCACAGCTTGCTGAGATCATCTGTAATCAGCTCAAGGAAAGCGATCATGTGGCCGCTATCATAGGCCATATAACTGATGCAAATGATGGCATGATAACGGTTTCGGATTAGAGATTTTATGCCAGCACCGATCAAAAAAACAGATACTTGGCACGGGCAGTATGATGCCATTATTGATGTCCGT
>NZIT01000094.1 GCA_002691725.1 SAR116 cluster bacterium
GCCTCAAACCCAGCATCACGCATAACCGTAGCACAGCCAAAATCCATTAAAGCCGACCGTATCCGAGGAAATGAGATGAGCTTCCGGCAATCAATATAGACAGGGCTTTTAGCGCCAGAGGTTAAGGTAAATGGCTCATCCGGGCGCAAATGAACAGCTTCTATTTCCAGCAACATACTCGCCGCTTGCTTTGCAATAAATGATTTTTTGGGGAAACTATTACTAAACATTGTGGTTATTCCTCATCTGAGTCACCGATGACTACATTATTATCTATACCGTCTATTCTGTATCAGGGGCAACAGACCAATAGATCGATCGCATCGGATCAAAAACAGTTACTGCCTCGCCGCCAGCATTTATCGGCGGCAGGATTCCAACCGGCGCATCATGGCGGATCAGGGTTAGGGTTGACTGATTAATCGGCAGATTATAAAAGCCTGCACCGTTTATGCTAACAAACGGCTCAAGCCTATCAAGGCTATTGGCGTCATCAAAGACCTGCGCCAGGCATCCCATGGCAACTGGTGCTGTGTATATTCCTGCACATCCACATGGGCTGAGCTTGCCGCTATCAGGATGCGGTGCGCTGTCCGTCCCCATAAAATATCTGCTATCACCCGATAGGGCGGCCGCAATCAAGGCATCACGATGAGTATTGCGTTTCGCCACTGGCAAACAGTAGTAATGCGGTCTAATGCCGCCAGCCAGAATATGATTACGGGTGATCATTAAATGATGAACGGTAATCGTTGCGCCTAAAGTCAGCTCTCCTGATGACTGATCTCCTGATGCGCGAACATAGTCAACAGCATCTGACGTTGTGATATGTTCCATGATAATCCGCAGTTGTGGCAGCCGCCGCCGCAAAGGGTCTAACACATTATCAATGAACTGCTTTTCACGATCAAAGATATCAACATCAGCATCAGTTACCTCACCATGAATGGCGAGCGGTAATCCAGCCTCTGCCATGGCTTCTAATTGCGGCATCACCTTATTGATATCACGAACACCAGATGCCGAATTGGTTGTCGCCCCCGCCGGATATAGCTTGACAGCCAAGATCATGGCATCGGCAGCAGCAGCTTTAATTGTCTCAATTTGGGTATCTTCGGTTAAGTAAAGCGTCATAAAGGGCACAAAATCCATGCCCTTGGTAGCCGCCAAAATACGCTGACGATAGGCGGCGGCAGCGGCACTATCAGTCACTGGCGGCACCAGATTAGGCATGATCATAGCTCGCCCAAAATGCCTTGCCGTATCAGGCGCAACAGCGGCCAACATAGCACCATCTCGCAGATGAAGGTGCCAGTCATCTGGCCGCCGTATAACAAGTGTTGTCGTCATGCTGGTTGTTGTGGCCGCATATCCGCAGGGTTAATGCCAGCAACTTCAACTGGCTTTTTCATTGCATCACGGCGGAAAGGCTCACCCAATTCTTGATTGAGAATGACCTCAACAAAGGTCGTGACATTGTTGTTCATCTGATCATCAATGGCCGCCTTCAGCGCATTGGTGAGGTCTTCCATAGATGTCACACTAACCCCTTTCAGCCCACAGCCTTCGGCAACTTTGGCATAGCTGAGATGCGGATCAAGTTCCGTTCCAACAAAGTTATTATCATACCATAAGGTTGTGTTGCGCTTTTCCGCACCCCATTGATAATTGCGGAAAATGATCATGGTAATCGCGGGCCAGTCATCACGCCCACATGCGGTCATTTCATTCATAGAAATGCCAAAGGCACCATCACCAGCAAAGCCAACCACAGGCACATCCGGGCATCCAATTTTGGCGCCCAGAATTGCAGGAAAGCCATATCCGCACGGACCAAAAAGCCCTGGCGCAAGATATTTCCTGCCGTCCTCAAAGCTGGGATAGGCATTACCGATAGCGCAGTTATTGCCAATATCAGATGAGATAATGGCCTCTCTGGGGAGCGCTGATTGAATAGCACGCCATGCCATCCGCGGCGACATCCGATCAGGCTCTGTCTGGCGCGCATCGGCATTCCAGCTTGTCCCCGGATCATCATCCTCGTGATCAAGTGAGCTTAGCGTTTGCAGCCATGATGATTTCGCCATGTGAATAGCTGCTTTGCGATCAGCGCGATTGGTGTCTCCAGCATGGGCAGAAAGCGCATCCATAATGCCTGTTGTGACTTTTTTCGCATCGCCGCAAATACCGACCGTGACTTTCTTGGTCAGGCCAATGCGATCAGGGTTCATGTCCACCTGAATAATTCTGGCGTCTTTCGGCCAATAATCAATGCCATATCCGGGCAAGGTTGAAAACGGATTAAGCCGCGTTCCTAATGCCAAAACAACATCTGCTTTCGCGATTAATTCCATTGCCGCGCGGGAGCCATTATAGCCAAGCGGCCCAACCCCCAGCTCATGACTGCCGGGGAAGCTGTCATTATGCTGATAGCCAGATGCCACAGGCGCATCCAGCCGTTCTGCCAGTTTAGCAACTTCGGGGATAGCGCCGCTTAGAACAACGCCTGCGCCTGACAAGATAACCGGAAATGATGCCTCAGATAAAAGATCAGCCGCTGCAACAATCGCATCAGCACCACCAGCAGGGCGCTCAAAGCGAACAATTGGCGGCATTTCAATATCAATAACCTGCGTCCAGTAATCTCTTGGCATATTGATCTGCGCAGGCGCACTGGCGCGATGCGCTTGTTCAATAACACGGTTCAGCACCTCAGCAACACGTGACGGGTCACGCACTTCTTCTTGATAACACACCATATCTTCAAATAGCGCCATTTGTTCAACTTCTTGAAATCCACCTTGGCCAATCGTTTTGTTGGCGGCTTGCGGCGTCACCAGCAAAAGCGGAGTGTGGTTCCAATATGCGGTTTTGATGGCGGTAACAAAGTTCGTAATCCCTGGGCCATTCTGCGCGATACACATGGACATTTTGCCAGTCGCGCGGGTATAGCCATCAGCCATGATGCCACCATTATTTTCATGAGCAACATCCCAAAAACGAATGCCCGCCTTAGGAAATAAATCAGAAATAGGCATAAAAGCAGAGCCTATAATTCCAAAAGCTTGTTCTATTCCATGCATTTGTAGAACTTTTACAAATGCTTCTTCTGTGGTCATCTTCATAGCAGTTCCTCACATAGCGTGTTAAATTGTATATTCATTTACGACTAGCACCATTACCCTCTGCGATAAAGGCATATAAAGCAAAAATACTATCGTGGACTTGAACTACTTATGGGCTATATCAGAAAAAATGACAATCAAAAATCCGACACAAAATATTCATGCTTTTATCACTGGCGTATCATCAGGAATTGGCCGTGCGCTAGCCGAAAGGATGCTCGATCAAGGGATGCAGGTGTCCGGCATGGCAAGACGCGGGGAAGCGTTAAAATCCCTGGAAGATCAATATGATCAGTTTCTTGGTATCACAGATGATGTCGCCGATAGTAAAGCTGTTGCTAATGCGGTTAAGGCGGCGGAAAAACACTTTGGTGCGATCAATCAGGCGATATGTAATGCTGGCATATATATCCCACAATCAGACTTGAGTATTGATCCTGCCGTATTCCGTCAGCAAATGGAGATCAATTACTTAGGTCAAGTCAATGTCCTTGCGGCAATACTGCCCCTTATGGAAGCAAGGCAAAGCGGGCATATTGTTCTGCTATCTTCGGTGGCTGGCTGGCGCGGCTTGCCACTTGCCGCCAGCTACGGCCCAACCAAGGCGGCCAGCATATCGCTTGCTGAATCGCTATATTTTTTCTGCCGCCAGAAGAATATCAAACTGCAAGTGATCTGCCCCGGATTTGTTGAGACAGAGGCTACTGCCCAAAATACGTTTCGCATGCCCATGCTGATGACACCGCCCCAAGCCGCAAAAGCGATCATGAAGGGCATGAGGTCACCACGATTTATGATCAGCTTTCCGTTTATGTTTGCCCTTAGTCTGAAAATCCTTCGGATTATGCCGCATGGCTTGTATTTTTGGCTGACCAAACGCATCACAGGACAGCCGTGATCATGGCCGAAATCATGACAGATCAGGCAACGCCCAATCCAACTACGCCAAGACATGAGATTGCCCATGCGTATCGCAGCGCATTTGAGCAGCTGACGCCTGACACACTCGATGATCTGATCAATTTAGCGGCACCAGATATTGTTTTCACCGATCCCTTTAATACAGCACATGGTAGAGATGAATTTCGCCGCGTCTTTCAGCATATGTTTGATACATGTGAGGCGCCTCAATTCACCGTTACCGAAATCGCGATTGGCAAGGCGGCGGTTTATATGCGCTGGGTCATGACTGGTCAGATAAAAGGCAAAACAGCGCTGGCGCTTAACCTCAATGGCATGTCTGAGCTGCATTTTGATGCAAATGGTCTCATCAAAAAGCATATCGACCATTGGGATAGCGCCAGCCAGTTACTGCAACACTTGCCCTATATTGGGTGGATTACGCGGCGGATATTGCGACTGTTTCAGATCAAGATGCAAAAACGCTGATAACCGCTATTTTTGCGGATGAAAGCTGATCAACACATCACCAACCCAGATGCCCCATTTTGTTAACCGCGCCCGATTGACAAGCACACCATCAGGCTGTTCCACCATGACATCATCAAAGCGGATGTTAATCTTGCGCTTGCCAACAGGCAAGGCAAATTGATAGCGCCAGATCAGGGCATTGCCATCTATATATCCGGCAGCCTCACCAATAACGCCATCGGCCTTGCCGGTGAAGTGATGATCAGCTGTTTTTGTCACGATCCAGCGCCGGCTTTCTGTCTCACCATCATCATAAAGGAAATCTTCATCCAGAACGAAGCCATTGGCCTGCGGGGTTGCGACAATATCAACATCAAAGCGGCGGCGGATCACGCCTTTGCGGTCAATGAAACAGCCCGTTGCCTTAAATTGACCATCAAAATATTGGCAAGGATCAAAAGCCACTAGCTTAACTTTCGCTTTAACAGGACATGTTTGACATCAATATAGCCAGTGCGGAAGCCGCCTTCGCAATACATCAGATAAAGCTCCCACATGCGCTTAAACTTCTCATCAAATCCCATATCGGCAATATGCTCCCATGATTTCCAAAACTGATCCCGCCACATGGCTAATGTTTTAGCGTAATCAAGCCCGAAGCCGTCAACGGATTTAAGCTCAAGCCCTGTTTTATTGAAAATTGGATTGAGCAACGTCAAGGCTGGCAACATGCCGCCCGGGAAAATATAACGCTGAATAAAATCAGGCTCTGATCGGTAATAGTCATAATTCTCATCATTAATCGTGATCATCTGTATGACCGCTTTACCATCAGGCTTAAGGCTATTGGATAGGGTTTGAAAATAAGATGGCCAGAACGCCTCGCCAACCGCTTCAATCATTTCAATAGATACAATACTGTCAAATTTGCCCTTAATATCACGATAATCAAGCAGCTGAATATTGACCAAATGTGATAATCCAGCCTTATCAATACGCGCTTTCGCAAAATCATATTGCTCTTGTGAGATGGTGATAGCTGTTACCTCAGCCGCATATTCAGCGGCAGCATATTCAGCAAATCCGCCCCAGCCACATCCGACTTCCAGCACTTTGCTGCCTTTGCCAATGCCAGCAAGTTCAGCAACCCGCGCATATTTATTCTGCTGGGCCTTATAGAGATCATCAGCATTATTGCCGAAATATGCTGATGAATATGTCATGCTTTGATCAAGCCAAGTCGAATAAAACTGATTACCCAAATCATAGTGATAGGAAATGTTGCGGCGCGACCCTGTCTTATTGTTGCGATTGCGCCAGTGCTGCCATTTCAGAAACATCTTACGAATAAAGCCAAAGCCTGCGCCTTTATCAATAACATCATGCTGAACAGATGCCAGCTCAATGACTTTGACCAAATTAGGGCTGCTGATATAGCCCATCATATAGGCCTCACAAAACCCCATTTGCGCATGTTTGAGGATCATGCTAATGGCGCGCCGATCATGGCAAATCAGCTCTGCTTCAGGGCCATCCATCTGCCCTTTGAAATGATGCGAAGCACCATCAGCCATGGTTAGTGTTAATGATCCTTTGCGGAGGCGGCTACATAATCGGATAAATAACCAGTTTTGCAATCTTGATGTCATCGCATTTAACCCTTAACCAAAATATCAGGATATTATCTTGGTCTGTTTTTCTTCAATACAGTTTTCGACCATGGCTGTTCAGGCGGCACAGGTCTTGAGAAATAACGTACACGTTTCCACCAGAGTTTCAATGCCTCTACATGGATTGAAACAAAAGGTCGCATCGGCAACTGCCTCAAGCTGATAACATGCTTTAAGATACTAAGCCCTGTCAAAGGGGTTAATACGCCCCGCAAAACCGCTAGCAAGGCTGGCTTGTTATTGATGCTGTAAGCAACCATCACTTGCATTCTGGTTTTCGCATGCCGAAATGACAACTGATATTCGCCTTCAACAGGGAAAAAGGGCGATACATAAAACCGTTTTTCCGTCACATGAACCGGCCGCGCGCCAGTAGTTTCTGCAGCATCTTCTGGGGCATGATCATGCGCAACATAGGTATGTTTTTCGCCAAAGGTATTGCTGACCTCATAGACTGTCATGACAATCTGGTCAGAAGCATCACTCGCCACATAAACCGACAAGGGATTAAAGACTGCACCAAGTATTCGCGGAAAGGTCAGCAAGCGCACATGGGCAATTTTCGTCTCCGGGATAACCTCTGCTGCCAGCTCTCGAATATATTGCGCTAATGGCATGACATAGCGCCTCGCATGAAAATTAGGGCCGTAATCCTTTTCCCTAAAAGACAAAAGATTAAATCGGTTAACCGAAAATAACCAGCTGGCATGATTGGCCTCTGCCAGATCATCAAGGTCTATCCATAGCGACAGACCTTTTCTTTTGAGGTAATGCGATGGCTTACCATAGCGCGTGTGAGAAATATCAGATAAGACCAGCATAACTGGTGACATCATTGTGCCGGAACCTCTGTCGGATGCATGAATGGCATATCGTCAAAATCGGCCTCTGTCGGGCTTGGCCACGGAATATCAAAGCCCATCGCCTTAGCCACTTTTACCGCCGATGCCATCCCATCTTCATGAAACCCATAGCCTGTCCAGGCACCACAGAAATATAAGCCATTTTGCCCTTGCACGCGCGGCAATTTGTTTTGCGCTGTCATGGCTTTCTGATCAAATACCGGATGATCATATGAAATTTGCGCATGGCATTTATCCTCAGCAATGGGATCAATCGGATTGAGGGTAACAAACATAGGTTGATCAGCCTGAATATTCTGCAATTTATTCATCCAGTAAGTAACAGATTGATCATATGTTTTGCCTTTTTCTGCATGTCTTTTTTCTGCATGCCCTGTTTCGGTTCTTCCTGTTCGGTAATTCCACGATGCCCATAAGCGCCGACGTTTTGGCATTTGGCGAATATCACTATGCAAAATTGCCATGTTTGGTTGAAAATCAAAAGCACCAAGAATATCGCGTTCCGCATCAGTCGCATCACTGATCATTGCCAGTGATTGATCAGCATGTGCCGCCATTACCACACGATCATACCATACATCGCCCTCACCGGCGATAGACAGCATAACGCCGCCTGCCTGCCGCCTTAGCCCGGTGATGTGAACCCCTGTCCGCACAGGCTTTTTCAAGAGTGATAAAATACGCTGAACATATTGCCGTGAGCCGCCCGATACGGTGCGCCAACGTGGACGGCCAGTGAAATCAAGCAGTTGATGATTTTCCATAAATGCCATGAAAGACCTTGCCGGAAATTGCAGCATTGTGTCCGCAGGACAAGACCAGATCGCCGCCCCTAATGGCAATAAATGATAATTCACGAAAGCATTTGAAAACCGCATCCGGGCAATGAAATCGGCAAGCGTTTCATCCGCCGCGCCCGCATGAACCGCCGCCATACCTTGACGATAAAACCGCATCAGATCAGACACCATCTGCCAATATGATGGCCGCAAGAGATTACTGGGCTGACCAAATAATCCCTTGGCTGAGCCTTCATACTCAATGCGCCCACGGTCTAGTGATAAGGCAAAGGACATATCACTGGCTTCGCTTGGAACATTCAGATAGTCCAGCATTCCGATTAAATTTGGATAGCGTTTGGGATTAAAAACGATGAAACCTGTATCAACAGGTATAGTGCCATATTCAGTTTCAACATCAACAGTATTACTGTGACCGCCGATACGCGTGTCTTTTTCAAAGACATCTACATCTGCGGCTTTATCCATAATAAGGGCGGAAGCAAGACCAGATACACCAGAACCAATAACAGCTATTCGCATGACACCATAATCACTCTCTATGCTAATGAACTAGGTCAGATAACCGAATTGGAAAGCCATTAAGATGCTTTTATTTTCTCATAAGCATCAAGGGCTTTCTGTCGTGCGGATGCGTGATCAACCAAACCATAGGGATAGGTTTTGCCGAGCGTGATCCCTGCCGCCTCAACTAGTGCTGGCGGCGCCGAAGATGGGTCAAACAACATATCATCAGACAGCCCGTTCAATTCCGGCAACCAGCGCCGAACATATCGAGAGGCATCGAATTTTAAGCCTTGGGTGATCGGATTAAAAATCCGGAAATACGGCGACGCATCAGCCCCAGACCCGGCAACCCATTGCCAGCCTGCGCTATTGGAAGCAAGGTCAGCGTCTACCAATGTATCAAAAAACCAATCCTCGCCTTCTTGCCACGGGATCAACAAATGTTTGGTGAGAAAGGACGCGGTAATCATTCTTATCCGATTATGCATCCAGCCTGTTGCGTATAATTCGCGCATACCAGCATCAACAAGCGGATAACCTGTCTCCCCCCTTTTCCATGCTGTTAGCAGATGATCGTAATTATCGACCCATGGGAAGCGCGAAAACGCCGCTTTCAATGGTGCTTCGGGCATATCAGGGCGTTGATCTAGCAATTCATAGGAAAACTCACGCCACACAACTTCTGATATAAAATGCTCAGCGCCGCGATTATCATCAAGATCAGTAACCGCCTCAACAGCATTCAATATCTGCAGGGGTGAGATTTCGCCAAAATGCAAATATGGCGATAACCGTGACGTCGCTTCCAGAGACGGAAAATCGCGCAGGCTTTTATAATCATCCATCGCATGATCAATAAAGCGTGACAGCATCACTTGCGCCTTTTGCTCACCCGGCGTCCAATGCTCAATCAGCGTTTTATGCCAGCCTGTGCGGTGGTCAACTAATTCGAGCGCCTCGCAAGTTAGGCTGTCTGGCCATTGCGCTGGCGCCATGATATGATCAGGCCGTGGGGCTATCGGCCGATATCGCCCTAGCCGATAGAGGCTTTTCTTAAATGGCGTAAAGACCCGCATTCTTTCGCCCATTTTAGACAGCGCTGAGCCCGGNGGCCATAGCAAGACNCCTTCGCTATGATGAAAGCCGATGCCTTCNGATGTCAGANGAGACGCNAGNNTTTGCTGCATCTGCCGTGACCATGGTTCGTGGTGAGTATGGGCATAAACATCACTGATCGCATGGGTTTTCGCCAGCGCAGGTATCACCTCATCGGCGCGCCCAGCCGCCAGAATTAATTGTGACCCAAGCGCCCGTAAATCCGCATCAAGGGCGCGTAATGACTGATCAAGCCACCACTTGCTCGCGCCACCAGCCGCCCATTTTCCCGGGGTTTTCGCATCATGCACATAAATTGGAATAACCGGCTTGCCGCTAGCAATCGCAGCGGTTAGCGCCGGATGATCGGATAAACGCAGATCCTGATGAAACCAGCATAATACAGCTGACATTATAGCCTCTTTCTCATGTTTTGCTCTTTATTTGAGAATAGGCGTAGCGATAGATACGGCAAGCGTGACAGAAAAATATTTCCATATCAGCATCATGAAAGGGCTTAAGCGCCGGATGTTCAATATATAATCCGCCTGTATAAGCGCCAAAGGCTGGCATGATGAGCCGCCGGTCTGTCGCCATGAAACATCGTCCTGTTATGCGCCGCGCGCGTGTTGCCAATCTTGCCTTTGGGTGGAAATGNCCAGATATCTCAATCAGCTTTGCCGTCTTTTTTCGCGGCAAGACCCCGGCTTCATGACGAAATATCACATTGCCAAGGGTTAATTCATGATGCACAGAACCCGACAGAAAATCAGGCAAATCAGGATCATGATTGCCAGTAATCCAGATACCCTGACGCCCTGATAGCATCACATTGAGCGCGTCACGATGCCGATCAGGCAGGCTTGCCGCCATATGACTTCGGTGGAAACTATCTCCTAAAAACACAATGCGGTCGGGATTATCACGGGCAATCGCTGCTTGCATGGCGGCTAAGGTTGTGTCCGTATCCATTTCAGGCAGAGGCGTATGACCAGCCATGGCACGGCCCTTTTCCAGATGCAAGTCTGAGAACACCAATAGCCTCTCATGTGAGATAAATAATGAGCCATCAGCATAGGCTAGCATGGGGATACCAGCACGAGTAAAAGAGCAAAATGAGGTGACGGTCATATCAACAAATGGGGCTGTAAAGGCGGCGAGGGATCAGGCAACGAAGTTTGATCGCTATCATCTTTCATGACTTCAGACAAGAGCTCTTGTTCCAATTCAGCCAACGCATCTTCCACCGCAGAGGATGTCACGACCTCACGCCCGACTTCCAGCATCAACGGCAAGGCAAGAGGCGAGACGCGGTTAAGATGCCTGGCTTTAATGCGGCCAGAAAATCGTGTCAGCATATCACTTAGCCGGCGAATATCCGTCAGCCCTCTTGCTGCTTCTTGTCGGGTCGCACGGATCAGCATATGGTCAGGTTGGTGGCGCAGCAAAACATCATAAATCAAGTCTGAATTGATCGTCATCTGGCGCCCTGTTTTCGACGCGCCAGGAAGCCGTTTTTCCAATAATCCGGCAATCGTTGCAACCACCCGAAACGCTCGTTTGAGCATTGAGCTTTCCAGCATCCATTCTTCTAAATCATCCCCCATCATATCCGCAGATAGCAATTGATCAGGAATATCAACACGTTTTAGTGACCATACCGCAATGGCATAATCGGTGGCGACAAAGCCGATCGGTTTTAGCCCCAGACGTTCCATCCGCCGCGTCACCAACATGCCTAGCGTCTGATGCGCGTTGCGGCCTTCAAAGCCATAAATCACCATGTAAAACTTACCGCCACGCGGAAAGGTTTCGACCAGGAGACTATCGCTATCAGGCAAGCTGGATTTGCGGCTTTGCGTCGACAGCCATTGGCGCAAGGCTAGCGGAAAATGAGCCCATCCATCACTCTGCCCCATCATGTCGCGGATACGGTCAGCCAAATTACTGGTTAGAGGCAAGCGGCCACCCGCATATGCCGGAACTTTCGGCTCAGTATCGGTTGTTGCGACCACGTCAACGATGCCGGCTTTGCGGATACCCTGAAAGCGCAGTATGCGGCCCGCAAACATGAAACTATCCCCCGGCACGAGGGAATTGACAAAATATTCTTCAATCTCACCCAGCCTGCCGACCCCGCGCTGATCAACTTTCATGGTCTGGGTTTCAACAATAACGCCCGAATTGAGCCGCCATTGGGTTGCCACGCCGCGACTTGCCATCCGATAAAGCCCATCTTGACCGGGTTGCAATTTATGAAACTTCTCATATGCCTTAAGCGCATAGCCGCCTGTCGTCAAAAAGGTCAGCGTTTCGTCAAAATCATCGCGCGTCAGATGCCGATATGGCCATGCTGTCTTTATCTCAGCAAAAATATCATCCGCATCAAATGGCGCATGGATAGCCAGACCAACCAAATGCTGTGCCAGAATATCAAGCCCGCCATCATAATCAGGTGGATCATCAAGCAGACCTTCGGCGACATCATGCATGGCGGCCAGACATTCTAGTACTTCAAACCGATGTGACGGGATTAATACGGCACGGCTAACCTGATCATAGCGATGCCCTGACCGGCCTATTCTTTGCATNAGGCGTGAGGTGCCTTTNGGCGCGCCGACTTGAATGACAAGNTCAACATCNGCCCAGTCTATGCCTAAATCAAGCGATGANGTGGCAATGACAGCGCGCAATTTNCCTGCTGCCATATGCGCCTCNATGCGTTGCCTTTGNTCACGCGATANAGACCCGTGATGCAATCCAATGGTCAGATTATCATCATTAATGCGCCATAACTGCTGAAACAATATTTCCGCTTGCGCGCGCGTGTTTACAAAAACAAGCGTATGTTCTGCTTCCTTGATATGCTGATAAATATCGGGGATAGCATAATTGGCTGAATGACCTGCCCATGGAATAGTATCTGCCTTATCAAGCAAGGTCAGATCGGCTTTCGGGCTGGCCTGACCATGAATAATGCGAACCCGATCAATATCAGGATGGAGCCAGCCGCGCAAATGATCAGGTGTGGCAATTGTTGCGGACAGCCCAACAACACGCAGATCAGGATTAAAGCGCCGCAACCGCGCCAATAATAAAGCCAATAAATCCCCACGCTTGCTGCCNGCNAGGGCATGTAGCTCATCCAAAATGACCGTATCAAGNGCCCCAAACATATGATCCGCATCATCCCATGCCAGCATTAATTGNAATGATTCTGGTGTTGTTATCAAAATATCAGGCGGGTTCNGGCGTTGCCGNTGGCGATCAGAGGCGCTGGTATCGCCTGTTCGCATTTCTGCCCGNAGCGGCAAGTCCATTTCCGTGATTGGNAGCATCAAATTACGCTCAATATCCGCGGCTAGCGCCTTCAGCGGAGAGATATATAGCGTGTGCAGGGACGCCTTTGGCGGCTCTAATATATTGGCTTTATCGGCTAACGTGATCAGGCTGGGCAGAAACCCGGCCAGTGTTTTGCCGCCACCTGTTGGCGCCACCAGTAACGCCGATTGATGATGCCTTGCCGCATCCAGCATCGCAAATTGATGCGAATGCAAATCCCAGCCTTTTTTCTGAAACCAGCGCAGAAATTGCTCAGGCAAAGCCTCTGCCATAGACAAACGCTGCCCGTCAGGGGCATGATGTGTGCTTGGCTTGACTTGCTCTGGGGATTGATATCCTATATCGCTCATAATTATATCTATTTTACCGTAACACCCTTTTGCTGATATATTTATGCCATAAATNGGTTTTGATAAGTCAAATAATACAAAAGAAATGGAAATAACCTAAATGATTGATGTCTATTACTGGCCAACACCGAATGGTCACAAAATCACCATTGCTCTTGAAGAAATGGGNCTTCCCTATGCGATAAAGCCGATCAATATTGGTAAAGGAGATCAGTTCAAACCAGAATTTCTGGCCTTTAGCCCAAATAACCGAATGCCCGCCATTATTGATCATGACACCCCGGATGGTGAACCACAAAGCATCTTTGAATCGGGGGCTATTCTGCTTTATCTTGCTGAAAAAACCGGTCAGTTTATACCTGCTGATGCTCGCGGAAAATATAAAGTCTATGAGTGGCTTATGTGGCAGATGGGCGGCTTTGGCCCGATGCTGGGGCAAGCTCATCATTTTAATTTCTACGCCAAGCAAAAGCTGCCTTATGCCATGGATAGATACAGCACCGAATCCAATCGGCTTTATGGGGTGCTAGATCAGCAGTTGGCTGATCATGAATTTGTCGCAGGTGATTACAGCATTGCTGATATGGCGATTTTCCCATGGACACGCACCTATGAGCGGCAAGGCGTTGATATCACCGATTATCCGTATGTTGTGCGCTGGCGTGAATTGATGAGCACGCGGCCAGCGGTTAAAACCGGATATTTTGTCGGCAAAAAACTGCGTGAAGATTTGTCAAAACTGAATGATGACGAATGGCAAAAGCTGTTTGGATCAAACCCAAAGGCCAGATAGAGCCCAACTTCTATGGTATCAAAGTCGCTGGATCAGAATAGACCCCATAGAAAACTCAGCACCCATCCATCGAACTGGATCAGGCCGCTAGCCTCTGGGCTGGCTGTTCTTGATGCGCATGGTGAGCCGATCTTTCATATTGATGCGACCCGCATAGCAGATACGGTTATCGTCACCCATGGTCATGCTGATCATGCTCGCCCCGGTCATAAGCATGTGATTGCATCAGCCGAGACATTAGCCATCATGAAAGCTCGATATGGTGCAAACTTTGCTGAGCGAGTGACGGCACTGCGCTGGCATGAGACCATGCGTATCGGCGATGTTGATATTCATCTTGTGCCTGCTGGTCATGTATTAGGAAGCGCTCAAATTGTTCTCGATTATGAGGGCGCGCGCGTTGTTGTTTCAGGTGATTATAAGCGAAAATCTGATCCTACATGCGCGCCATTTGAACCCGTGCCATGTGATGTCTTTATCACGGAGGCGACCTTTGCCTTGCCTGTTTTTAGCCATCCTGAGCCGCTGCTTGAGATTAACCGGATATTGGTTTCGCTGAAACAGTTTCCGGAGCGCGCGCATGTGATCGGCGCCTATTCCCTTGGCAAAGCGCAGCGTGTCATCGCGTTATTGCGGCAAGCCGGTTATCAAGAGCCGATTTACATTCATGGCGCCCTGCAAAAACTGTGTCAGCTTTATCAGGATCATGGCATTGATCTTGGCATTTTGGCGCCTGCAACAACTGGTGAGAAAGGCAAGCCCCAACAAGCGCTGGCAGGCCAGATAGTTATTGCGCCACCATCGGCACTTGCTGATCGCTGGTCACGTCGTCTGCCTGACCCTCTTATCATCATGGCATCAGGCTGGATGCAGGTCAAACAGCGCGCCAAACAGTCAGGTGTTGAGATGCCATTGATCCTTTCCGATCATGCAGACTGGAATGATTTGCTCGCCACCATAGATGAGGTCAATCCGCAAGAAGTCTGGATCACGCATGGCCGCGAAGATGCGCTGATGCGGGCATTATCACTGAAGAATATGACGGCGAAGGCGCTCCATCTCATCGGCTATGAGGATGATGCCGAATGATCACCTTTGCCCGTCTGTTAGAGAAGTTATTATTCACGCCGCAGCGCAATACCAAAATCCAGCACCTGTCGGAATGGCTCCACCATACACCGATGCCTGATCGCGGCTGGGGCTTGGCCGCTTTAGTGGGTGAATTCCAAAGCAAAAAAGCCAAGCCTGCCTTGATCCGTGAGATGGTCAGCACAAAAAGTGATGCTGAGCTATTTGCCATTTCCTATGATTTTGTTGGTGATCTGGCGGAAACTGTGGCTTTGATCTGGCCTGAGCCGGAGTGCCGCCCTAACCAGCCGCCGCCAACATTATCCGAAATTGTAGGCGCATTAGATCATGCCAGCGCTGATGAAACCCGATTTTTGATCCAGCAATGGCTCGATTGTTCAGATACAACAACCCGATGGGGGCTTTTGAAACTGACAACTGGCGGGCTTCGTGTTGGGGCATCCGCGCGTATGGTGCGGTTAGCGCTTGCCCAAGCATATGAGGCGGCAGTGGAAGATATTGAGGAAATCTGGCCGCTATTAGAGCCGCCCTACACGACGCTATTTGACTGGCTTGAGGGCAGAGCAGAGCGTCCTAATGCCGATGGCAAGGCGGTGTTTCGGCCATTAATGCTTGCGCATCCTGTTGATGATAATGATGTGACAGATATGACACCTGATAAATGGCTGGTGGAATGGAAATGGGATGGCGCGCGGGTTCAGCTGGCATCAGGTCATGATGGGGTGAGGTTATTTTCACGGTCAGGTGATGATATCTCATCCGGCTTTCCAGAATTGACCAAATCTCTGTCGTGGCACGGCACATTGGATGGCGAATTGCTGGCTGGTACGCCTGATAATATCGCGCCCTTCCAGAACTTACAGCAGCGGCTTAACCGCAAAAAGCCATCAGCTAATCTGATGCAATCTATCCCGGTTTTTCTGCGCGCTTATGATATTTTGCTTGAAGACGATGATGACTTGCGCCAATTGCCGATAGAACAGCGGCGACTGAAACTAGAGAAAACGGTAAAAATCCTTAACCATTCTGCTATTGATCTGTCGGCGTTTCTGCCATTTACCGATCCTCAACAGCTGATTTCATGGCGTCAGCAATGCCGCGAGGGCGGGCTGATCGAAGGATTAATGCTGAAAGCGCGCAACAGCATGTATCAGCAAGGCCGCGTCAAGGGATTATGGTTCAAATGGAAACGCGATCCACTAACCGCTGATGTCGTCTTGCTTTATGCTCAGCGCGGCCATGGCAAGAGATCATCATTGTTTTCAGATTATACCTTTGGCGCATGGATGGAAAACCCTGATAATCCTGCTGAGCCTCCCATTCTTGTTCCTGTTGGCAAAGCCTATTCAGGGTTTTCGGATGCTGAGCTGAAAAAACTTGATGCTTTTGTTCGTGCCAATACAACCCAGCGCTTTGGGCCCGTGCGTGAGCTTGAAAAAACTCTGGTGGTAGAAGTAGCGTTTGATGCCATCAGCCGCTCAACTCGCCATAAATCAGGTGTTGCCATGCGCTTTCCACGGTTTCAGCGCATCAGATGGGATAAGCCAGCGATTGAGGCTGATGATCTGCCCACCCTGATGAAATGGATCGATAGCTAGGGATTGCTATCAGCTATTTTGCCCTATGTTAGATGGCTATGGGAGACGTTTTCAAAACCAATGCTGAGCTGACCAGTTTCACCGATAAAATGCGGGTGGCGGTATTTGGCTCGGCTGGCGGCATCGGCTCAGCGCTTTATGACATGCTGGCGGCGCATCCTCGGATTGAGCGCGTCTTTGGGTTCTCGCGCCAGCATCCTGACCCAAAGTTTCAAATTGATTTTCTCAATCCTGATAGCCTCACCCGTGCTGGTGAAACCTTGGCAGATATCGCCCCCTTGCACTTGGCGATTATGGCAACTGGCGTTCTCCATGATGATGAATTGGGCCTCACCCCTGAAAAATCATGGCGCCATTTAACCAGTCAAAATATGGCGAATAATTTTCAAATTAACAGCATTGGCCCAGCTATTATAGCCAGCCATGTTTTGCCGATCCTGGCCAGGGACAGCAAAGCCGTTTTTGCCGCGATATCAGCGCGCGTTGGAAGCATTGGCGATAATCGGCTAGGCGGCTGGCATAGTTATCGGGCATCGAAAGCCGCGTTAAACATGCTGCTCAAAAACTTTGCTTTGGAATTACGTCACCGCAATCCTGCTGGCATTGTTTTGGGTTTGCATCCGGGAACTACCGATACGCCACTGTCAAAACCATTTCAATCAGGGCTTAACCATGATCTGTTTTCGCAAGCCGAGGCCGCCCAGCATCTGTTAGGTGTCATTGACGCCGCCAGCTCAGAGATTAGCGGTCAAGTCCTGGCATGGGATGGTCAGATTATCCCTGCCTGATGTCCTGATATCCTGATGAACTGGCATGAGATTGATTATGATTTATAAAGCGCGTCCAGAGTTTTGCCATAGCGTTTCATCACAACATGGCGGCGGACTTTCAGGGTTGGCGTCATTTCCCCATTTTCAATACTAAATGGCTCATCCGCGATGATGAAGCGCCGGATTTTTTCTAATTGTGACAGATTAGCATTAATGTCGTCACAAGCGGCTTTCAGGCGTTTCTGTTGCTCTGCTTTTGGCAATCCGCGCATCTCTGCCGAGGGGACAATCACCGCCGCCAGCCATGGCCGCTTATCGCCTGTCAGCATGGCCTGTTCAATATTGGGATGAATTGAGAGAAGCGCCTCAACCCGTGCCGGAGCAATATTATCACCACCAGAATTAACAATGATTTCTTTCTTGCGGCCAGTAATCTTGAGGTAACCATCCGCATCCATCTCACCAATATCACCCGTTTGCAGCCAGCCATCCTGAATGGCATCGGCGGTCGCATCAGCAGCCCCCCAATAGCCCTGCATCACCATATCACCACGGACGAGGATTTGCCCATCATCATCAAAGATAAGATCAACACCCGGAACAGGAATACCAACGGTCGAGATACGAATATCATCAGGAGGGTTAAGTGATATGACAGGTGAAGCCTCGGTCTGGCCATAGCCTTGCAGAATACCAACACCAATCGCCAGAAAAAACCGCCCAATATCAGGATTAAGCGGCGCCCCGCCTGAGCAGAAATAGCGCAATCGCCCTCCAAGTCTTTGCCGAACCTTGGCCCGAACCAGACGTTCAAGCACTCTATCCATCAGCTTTTCGGTCAAGGATAGCCGCTTGCCATCGAGTTTCTTTAATCCCAGCGCAACCGCTTTCCGGAACAGGGTTTCACTCAAGCCGCCCTTCGCCTTGAGACCGCGTTCAATACGGTCATACAAGACTTCATAAAGGCGCGGCACAGCGATCATCAGCGTTGGCTGAGCTTCCTGCAAATTGCTCGATACCTGATCGACACTTTCACAATACCAAATTTCCGCCCCCATGCGCACAGGCAGATGCAGCCCGCCTGTATGCTCATAAGAATGTGATAGCGGCAACAGCGACAGAAAGCGCTGATCCTTGACCAGATCAGCACGTTCCAGCATTTGCCTCACGCCCTCAACATTTGCACTGATTGACCGATGAGTTAGCATAACGCCTTTCGGCTGCCCGCCTGTGCCTGACGTATAGATTAAACAGCTCACATCATCAGGGTCTAGCTTGCCACGAATATCATCAAGGTGGGGCAGATCAACCTGCGCCATCTCTTTATTCCAGCTTTTGACAGTAATGGATTTGGGGTTGGCTTTAAGGGCGGGATCATCAAAACAGACAAGCGTTTTACAGGCTTTAGATTTCTCACATGCCGCCGCCATTTTTTCTGCCAGCTCACCCACAGATGTAATCGCCAGCACAGCACCAGAATCATTAATGACATGTAAATGATCTGCTATCGTGTTGGTGCTGTATGATGGCACAACTAGCGCCCCTAATGTCATGATCGCCAGATCAGCAATAGACCAGTTCATACAATTTTCTGATCCAATGACAACGCGGTCGCCTTTGTTGACGCCCAAGGCGCGAAGCATAGACGCGGCACGAAGCACATCATTAGCGACCTCACCATAGGTCCTGCCCTGCCAAACGCCACCGACTTTCTCATAAAGGAAAGGTTTTGCAGATTGTGCCGCCGCTATATCAAAGAATTGATCACTTAAAATAACTGCTGACATGCCTCACCCCCAAGATTAACAAAACCGCTCTACGGCTTTCCACTGGCTTTCCGCATAGCGATCACCATGACACCATCCTGCCGGAAGAATTTGGTCAATCCTAGCCAAAATGTCATCTGATAGCGTCATCTCAGCGGCGGCAATCAATTCACCAAAATGATCAAGAGAGCGTGTTCCGGGGATTGGTATGACATGATCATCACGGCTCAACAGCCACGCCACGGCCAATGTTGAAGTTGCCACCCCCACGTCTTTAGCCAGATGACGAAAAGGTTCTGTGGCGGTGATATTACGCGCCAAATTATCCCCCGTAAAGCGAGGATTAATAGCCAAAAAAGGCATTTCTGCAATACGCTCTGGCGAATGTGGATGATCGGTCAGAAGCCCGCGTCCAATAGGGGAAAACGCCACCATCGCCGCGCCGATATCACGAGTTGCTGAGACTAGCCCTAATTCAGCCCCGCGCGTTTGTAGCGAATATTCTGACTGCACGGCGGCAACAGGATGAACAGCTTCTGCCCGCCGCAGAGATGTTGGGGCAATTTCAGAAAACCCGATGCTCGCGGTCAAGCCTTCCTTGACCAGTTCTGCTAATGCGCCAGTCACCTCCTCAATGGGAATATCACTTTGCCGCCGATGCACATAAAACAGATCAACCTGCTCAACGCCAAGCCGGTCAAGTGATGCCAGCAAAGAGGCGCGCAAATACGCCGGATCATTATTAAAGCCGCTTCCTTTTTCTGCGCCTACACGATTAACGGCTCGGTCAATGCCAGCCTTGGTCGCAATGCGGAAAAATTGACGGGCGGAGGCGCCTTGATCAGCAATGAAAGCACCAATGACACTTTCTGATTGCCCCATGCCGTAAATATCAGCCGTATCAAGATGATTAACGCCTTTATCCATCGCCATGCGAAGCAGCGCATATGATGCCTCTTTGTTCGTCTCACCATAAAAATTGGTAAATGACATAGCACCAATCCCAACAGGAAAGATATCTGCTCCATTTAAGCCAAGCCGCCGCATCTGTACTGCCATAGTTTCACCCTTACCTAATTGCTGTTGATGTTTTATATATTGTACATTGTACTGCATTTAATTATCACAAATTTTAATTCCCTAGCTATTGTCACTAATTTGTCATATGACCATAAAACTAATTTCATAATATTTATATATGAATTGAGGTATTTAGGGATGCCAATGTTACTTCCACCTTTTGATCAAGACACCCCATTATTTCGCGGTAATTTGCATGGTCATACCATCAATTCTGATGGCTTGAAACCGGCAGCAGATGTTGTTAGCTGTTATCAGAAGCTAGGCTATGATTTTATCGCTCTGTCGGACCATCTTTGGCATGATAATGCATTTGCAGCAGAGCGCGTGACAGATGGCAGCCCGTATGATGACAGTCATTTTATCACCATACCATCAGCAGAACTGCATTGCTTTGGTAAGCGTTATGATCAGGATGGGCTATGGCATATCGTAGCCAATGGCTTGCCGCTCAATTTTGATATCGCAAGCAAGGATGAGGACATTAGCACCTTGATCAGCCGTGCCATTGCGGCCGGGGCTTATATATCCCTTGCGCATCCAGAATGGCATAGCATGACATCTGATGAGGCCATCATGGCAAGCACCGCGCATGCGGTTGAGGTGTATAATTATTCCTGCGCGATTACCAGCAATCGCGGCTCAGGCATAGCGGTCGCCGATATCTTGCTTCAAGAAGGCCATCGCATCAGCTTTACCGCCACTGATGACTCCCACTTTAAAGGTCTTGATTATGGGGGCGGCTGGGTCATGGTTGGCGCTAGTGAGCTGACCACAGATTCTATTGTCACAGCTCTAAAGGCAGGTCGGCATTACTCCTCAACCGGGGTAGAGATACATGCTATCATTATTGATGATAATGCGCTTCATATTTCATGCTCACCCGCCCACCATATCATCATATCAGGCCAAGGCTATGCCGCTGATGCCGTTCACGGTAATAATCTGACTTATGCGGTATTTGATCTGGCCGATTTTGCCTCACCGTTTTTTCGCATCACGGTTTTGAATAATGATGGCAGCAAAGCATGGTCAAATCCCTATTGGTTTGATCAATTGCGTTAATCCATCATTGCGAACGGCGTCTGACCTTGGGTATTTTTCGCCCATCTTTTGGGGCTAATCGTTGATCCACATGCCAAAAGCCCAACACGTTTTCCAGCCAGGCGTTGCCGCAATGGCCCTAAAGCACCAGCCAGTGAGGCGGCACATGCTGGCTCTACCAGCAGAGACAGGCTTTCCCGCATCCGCAGCATCATGGCGGCTAGTTCAGCATCTGTTACCGTGATCACCTCATCGACATGCTGGCGAACTATATTCAGGCTATAATCCAGCGTTTCAGGCGCGCCTAAACTATCGGCAATGGTATTGACCTCATCCATTGCAACAGCTTTGCCGGCGGCCAGCCCGCGGGTCATATTATCACAGCCGTCGGGTTCAACGCCGATGACCAGCGTATCAGGGTTATGGAGCTTAATCGCGGTTGCCATGCCAGCGATCAGGCCGCCCCCACCAACAGGCAAGACAACAGCGTCAAGCGGCGGCATCTGGCTGATCAGTTCTGCCCCGCAAGTTGATGAGCCGAGAACCATAGTCGGATCATTAAATGGGTGGAGATAGGTTCGCCCCTCGTCCTCACAGATCGTTTTAACCATATTGGAACAGCTGATCATATCTTTGGCTAGCACCAATTCAGCCCCCATCTGGCGGCAGCCTTCTATCCGCAAAGGGTCAGCCGTTTCCATCATCACAACCTTGACCGGAACATTGCTCTGCCGTGCCGCCCATGACAACGCAAGCGCGTGATTGCCGCCGCTAAATGTCACAACGCCTTTAGCCATCGCCTCACTGGATAGGGAAGATACGCCCAGATAAGCGCCTCTCGCCTTAAAACTGCCAGTATGCTGAAACAACTCAAGCTTCAAATACATCTCTGCATCAGCAGGCAGAAAGGGGGCAATTTTACTACTCCGCAAGGGTAAAACAGGGGTTTCGATAAGCGTATCTCTAATCGCCTGCCGCGCGTTATTGATCGTATGCTGATCCCAGATAATAGACATTTTATAAACCACTTATGCAATAATACCTCACAGCAGATTAAATGCTCTTGCCGGAAATGCAATCCTGATCATATTATCCTAGAGAATAATCCTGGAGAATTATTCTAAAGAACTTGATAACTATACTTAAATGAGAATTGATATGTCGATTGATCGCGCCCCTTTTAGCCAAAACGAATATGACCGCCGATTACGTAAAACGCGGCAAGCTATGGAAGCTGATGGATTAGATGCTGTTATCGTTACTGATCCATCAAATATGGCATGGCTAAGCGGCTATGATGGATGGTCTTTTTATGTTCATCAGGCGGTGATTGTCACCCATGACACAGCCCCCTATTGGTGGGGGCGGCGGATGGATGGCAATGGCGCGTTACGCACGGTCTGGATGCCTGATGATCACATCCATTCTTATTCTGATGATTATGTCATGTCGCCTAGCCTGCATGCTATGGATACGCTTGCTGATTTGATGAAATCATTGGGGCATGGCGGCGCACGTATCGGGGTTGAGATGGAAAATTACTATTACTCTGCCCGCGCGCATCAGGTTCTGACGGCGGCTTTGGATCAAGCGGTGATTTGCGATGCCACAGGATTGGTGAACTGGCAACGCGGCATTAAATCAGACGAAGAAATCGGCTTCATGAAAAATGCCGCGCGGATTGCGGAAAATATGGTTTCCGTTGCCTTAGAAAGAGCCGAGCCAGGGCTGCCAAAAAATGAACTGGTCAGCGATATCTATAAAACCATGATCAGCGGCGTTGATGATATCTGGGGCGATTATCCAGCGATGGTGCCAATGTTGCCATCAGGTAAAGATGCCAGTGCCGCGCATTTAACATGGAATGGCGATCCCATGAAATCAGGTGAAGTTACCTTTTTTGAACTTGCCGGATGCTATCGACGCTATAATGTTCCCCTTTGTCGAACCATCCATTTAGGGCCTGCCCCGCAAGCAATTATCGATGCCTCAAAAGCTTTAACCGAAGGTTTGGAAAAGGGTCTGGAGCAAGAGGTTGCTGGCAACCGCGCTTGTGATATTGCAAATGCCTTAACAGAGACATTAGCAAAAGCAGGCATTGATCGGCACGGACGCTGCGGCTACCCTATTGGTATTTCATACCCGCCAGATTGGGGGGAAAGAACGATATCGCTCAGGTCGAATGATGACAGTATTTTAGAGCCGGGGATGACGTTTCATTTCATGCCGGGGTTATGGATGGATGACTGGGGCATTGAAACGACTGAAACAATCTTGATCACCGATACAGGTGCGCCTTATATGTTTACAAATCTGCCACGCGAATTAACAATAAAGCCATGATGCATCGCAATCTAGACCATATGACAAGCATATTATCTGATCTCATTGGGTTTGAGACAATCTCCAGCGAAAGCAATCAAGATATCATTGCCTATTTAGCTGAACGGCTTGCTGATCATGATGCTGATATCATCATTGATGAAAGCCCTTGCGGTAAAAAAGCCAATCTCTTTGCGACGCTTGGCAAGACTGATAAAGGCGGCATAATGCTGTCAGGGCATACTGATGTTGTGCCTGTCGCTGATCAGGATTGGTCGCGGCCTCCGTTTCAGATGGAAATGCACGATGGCTTGATCTATGGGCGCGGAAGCTGCGATATGAAGGGATTTATCGCGGCTTGCATGGCGCAACTTGATGATTTTGCCGCCGCCGCTCAGCATGAGCCTATCCATTTTGCTTTCACCTATGATGAAGAAACTGGATGCCTTGGCGCATCACACCTAATCGAAACCTTAAAACAGCATCATATCGCCCCGCGTCTGGCCATTATTGGTGAGCCAACCGAAATGCGCGTCATCGAAGGCCATAAAGGATGTTATGAATATTCAACGTTTATCCATGGGCTTGCCGGACACGGGTCAGCCCCTGAATTAGGGGTTAACGCTGCCGAATATGCCGTGCGATTCGTTTCACGTTTGCTCGAATTGCGCGAAAAATTAAAATCCTGCCCACCGCAAAGCAGTCCCTTTCAACCACCACATACAACAATCAATATTGGCAGGATCGAAAGCGGCATAGCGCATAACGTTATTGCCCAAAAAGCCCAGATTGACTGGGAAATGCGGCCTGTTCAGACCTCTGATGCTGATTTTGTCAAATCAGATTTACAGGCATTCTGTGAAAATGAGCTGCTGCCGATGATGCAAAAAACCTATCCAGAAGCACAAATCTGGAGTGAAGTCATTGCCGAAGTAGCAGGGTTTGATATCATGCCAGATAATGAGGCTAGAAAACTTGTTCAGGAACTCACAGGTTCAAATACCAGTGATGTCGTTGCCTTTGGTACTGAGGCTGGTGTGTTTCAGTCACTTGGAACCGATTGTGTAATTTGTGGCCCCGGTTCGATTGAACAAGCGCATAAGGCGGATGAGTTTGTGTCTGTTGATCAGATGGATCAATGTTTAGTGATGTTAAATAAGCTGACGGATACCATTACCAACTCTTAATATACGCCTAATGATCGGTCTGAATACAGGCCTGAATATATGTCTGGCATGCGTCTTGCTGGCCTCAGTATTAACAGGTTTCACGATTTGGTCGTTTAGGTGTTTGGCCAAATCAATTTTAGGTGGCAGGTTTTAGGTGGATCAGAGTGAAATGGATACCGAGGCGTTAATCGATCGCATCAGGTCTTTGCGTGATCGGATTGATGTGCCTGCCTCGCCTGCCAAAAAGCCTGTCTATCAGCCTGAGCTTGCGGATGAGCCTGAGCCTGAGCCTGAGTCTAAGCCTGAGCTTGCGGATGAGACTTTACCGCTGTCAGATCGCTCGGCAGAAGATCAGCCATCCGAACCTGATATTGAGCCTGATATTGAGACAGATATTGAGCCTGATCTTACCGAACATGACCCTCTGGATAGCACGGATACCCAAACGGATACCTTGGCGGATACCCAAGCGGATAACAAGGCGGATAACAGCACAGGTGACCGCACAACCAGGATAGCTGATAATCTGGCCGCCGCCATGTCATCGCTTAACGAAGATGTCTATGATGTTTATGCCAATCAATCTGATGTGACCGCGCTTGATATGCGGATGCAGATGATTGAAAGCAAACTTCAAAAAACCCAAGACATGATTGTGACCTTAAATCGTGCCGTCGGGCGGCTCATTGATTATGAAGAAAAACATGCTGAACCAGCCCTCTTGATGGAACAACAGCAGCGTCCTGTCAGTCTTGACCCAAAACAGGCGACTCCTGAACAATCTATCCCTGAACAAGCGATCCCTGAACAGGCGATCCCGGAACAAGCGATTATGGTGCTTGATAAAGTAGCACCCGATAAATACATTCCTGATAACCCCACTTCTCAGCTCGCCGATGCTGATAATCATCAGGCTGGTCACGGCACACCGAAAAAACGCTCATATCATTCGCTCTGGTATGTTGCCGCCACCATTATGCTGACGGTGCTTTACTTTATATTTGCCTCAAGCAGTACGACGTCGAACCCTGCCTCATCTCTGCCCGACAGTGATGCCTTTCTTGGTGAAAACGAAATGGCTGTGTATTCGCATATAGAAATGGGAATGGCGCGACCATTAGGGCTTACCTCACTGGAAGAATTCTCAGCAAGAATGTGGGAAAAAGGCGTGGATTTAGCGCAATATTACGAATGTATGGTCAGCATTATGGAGGCTAGCACCAAGCCTATGAATCAGATGATGATCATTGAATTGCTGGATAATCCCTTGCGCTCTGATTACAACCCCGCCGTGGTTGATCGGCAACGCGCCTTGTTTGAAAGCCGCTATGGTTCAGCCAATCATTATGGCGGCTATAACCGCGCTCAAACTAATATTGCATCATGCCGCAACTGGTAATCAGAAGCGCTTGACATCATGTATTCAGTTAGCGTTAAGTGATATCAATTTACATATCATTTAGTGAGATTTGTCATGACCATGCACAAGCGCATTCGCCCTTTCAATACTAAAGAAACCTATCCTGAACAAAACCTTGATAATGATTTGTCTCAGGCTGTTGTTGCCAAAGGCACAATGGTATTTCTGCGGGGTCAGGTATCGCAAGATTTAGATACGAGAGAAAGTCTCCACCCTGGTGACGCTGGCAAGCAGACCGAAAAAACCATGCAGAATATAAAATTGCTTCTCGAAGAAGCTGGCACGACAATGGAAAGCATCTGCCGGATTGTTGTTTACGTCACTGATATTCGCTATCGTGAGGCTGTCTATCAGGAAATGGGAAAATGGCTTAAAGGCGTTTTTCCATGCTCCACTGGTCTGGTTGTTCCTGCGCTGGCACGTCCTGAATGGGTTGTCGAGATTGAGATCACAGCCGTTATTCCTGAATAAGGACATTCTATGCTCCCGGACCTATTAAAGACGCTTAAAGAAGTTGCCGCCGCGCCATTATCGCAGGCGACAACAATGCCAAAAGAAATTTATACAAGCCCGATCGTGCTTGACCATGAAACGCAACATATTTTTAGCAAAGAATGGATTTGCGTTGGCCGCGCCGATAGCTTGCCGACCATTGGCGACTATATGACGGTTGAGATTGCTAATCAGCCTTTGATTGTCACGCGCGGCAAGGATAACACCCTTTCCGCAATGTCCAATATCTGCCTGCATCGGGGGATGGTGCTGGCACAAGGTCGCGGCAATGCCAAGAAGTTTACCTGCCCTTATCATGCGTGGACATATCAGCCTGATGGCAGGCTAGTGGCGGCGGCATTTATGGATAAAACTGAGTGTTTTGATAAATCCGCCATGCGTCTGCCGCAAGCCCGCTGTGAGGAATATTTAGGCTGGATATATATTAATCTTGATCCTGATGCGGTATCTGTCAAAGACCAATTATCTGAACTGACAGCGTTGCTTGAACCCTATCACATGGAAAATTATGTCAGTATTTTTGAAGAACAGCATCACTGGAATACTAACTGGAAATGCCTGACTGAGAACTTTATGGAAGGCTATCACCTGCCAGTTGCTCATCAAGCCACCGTTGGCGCGCATTTTAACCTGATGGATACCGAGTTTGATGAGCGCGGTGAGTTTGACCATTTCACCTATCAGTATTTTACCAAAAAAGATAGCGCACCTGTTGGCACGGCGCATCCAGCAAATACATGGCTAACAGGTAAATGGCGCTCAACATCAATCATGCCAACCGTCTTTCCATCACATATGTATGTCTTGGCACCTGATCATCTATGGTATTTAGCCTTGCTCCCCGATGGCCCTGATCAAGTTCAGATCAGATATGGCGCCGCGATGGCACCAGAAGTGCTAGAGGCATGCAAAAATCCCGAAGCGCTGATTGCCGATACCAAAGCCTTTCTGGATGATGTTCAAGAAGAAGACCGAGCCGTTGTCGAAGGTATTTTCAAGGGCGCGCAAGCCCCCATGACCAAGCCCGGCCCTCTTAGCTGGCTTGAGCGAGAAAATCATGAATTTACCAATTATCTGGCACGCATGCTGTGCCCATAATCCCCGTAATCTATAATAAGGAGAAGTAAATGACCATTGCTATCGTCGGACGCTGTGCCAAAACCAATATGTCAGGTGTTGCCATTACGACCTCTAGTATCGCTGTTGGTAGCCGCTGTCCCTATGCGCTTGCTGGCGCTGGTGCGGTAACAACACAAAACGTCACTGATCCAACGATTGGTCCTGCTGTGCTGGCGCTAATGGCAAAGGGGCATAATGCTGAGACTGCCATTAAGATGACCATGGATGGCCGCCCCCATGCTGATTTCCGGCAAGTCGCAGCAGTAGACCTAAATGGCGGAACGGGGGTTTTTACAGGCCATGAGATCCTTGGCAATAACGCCGTTAATCAAGGCAAAGATTGTGTTGGGGCAGGTAATTTGCTGTCACGGGTTGAGGTTATTCCAGCCATGACAAAAGCCTTTGAGGACGGGTATGATTTGCATCTGGCAGAACGGCTGACGCGGGCTTTGATTGCCGCTCTTGATGCTGGCGGTGAGGAAGGCCCCACCCATTCTGCTGCTCTCATTGTGGCGCATGAACGGCCTTGGCCGCTTGTCGATTTGCGAATTGACTGGACCGATGACTGCCCGGCGCAAGCGCTATTGGCACTATGGGAGGAGTATAAACCGCAAATGAATGATTATCTGACCCGTGCGATAAACCCATCTGCCGCCCCAAGCTATGGTGTCCCCGGAGATGAGTAAGGCTGAAGAATGAAGGTTGATCATTCGGCTTTAGATGGGAAAGTGATTGAGATTAGCAAGACATCTCATAGAGATTCCAGTCAGTCTTGCCAGCATATTTGTCATAAACCCTACGCGCGCGATAATTATTATCACGAGTGATCCAGCGTATCACCTCCCATTCATTGTCTTGCGCCATTGCTTTCAAGCGCGTCATCAAGGCTTCAACAACGCCGTTGCCGCGCTGACCATGATCAACAAATAAATCATCAAGAAAGCCGATCACCTTGCCTCGCAATGGGCTTGGCATTGGCCGGACATGTGCCAGACCCACCAGCCTGTCATCATGAACCGCAACCAGACCTTGCACGGGATGTGCAGCGTCCATGAGCCAGCCCCATGTTGTCTGGATGCTATCCTCGGTTAGCGTGAATTTATAATGATCAGCATAGCCGTAATAAAGCTGAAGCCATTGGTCATAATCCGTCTTGGCGAGAGGCCTTACTTGCACATCTGACATTATCATTTTCCTTATTGCATTGCTCTTTACATCATCCTAATCAATGCTTACACATTAAGCAATGTAGTCCTGATAATGTGGAGTGACCAATGCGCGCGAAAAAGAAATTGGCCAGTCTTAGCGATGAAATCGTGCGGCCATTGCCAGAATATCTAAGCACCCGTTATGCGACTTGGTATAACGGACATTATCAAGACCATCAAAGCCACTATCAGGAGCTTGCCACATATGGGCAACATCCGCCTGCCATGATCATCTCATGCGCTGATAGCCGCGTTAATGCCATGTCATTATTTGGTGGTGAGGATGGTGATTTTTTCATTCACCGAAATATTGCAAATCTTGTTCCGCCGTATAATCCAGACGGTGATCATCATGGCACATCGGCGGCGATTGAATACGCTGTAACGGTGCTAAAAATATCGCATCTGATTATTCTGGGACATTCTGGATGCGGCGGCATTCATGCTGGTTACCATGCTTGTAATGGCACTATTGATGAGGCGCTTAAACAATCAATCTTTATCCCTAAATGGCTAGATATCCTGGCCCCTGCCTTTCAAGATGGGGCGAAGTTAAAACCAGATGCTGAACGCATCCATGATTTAGAACAGCGTAGCATTGTTCATTCGCTGAGTAATCTGGCGGCGTTTCCTTTTGTCAGATTGGCGATTAGCGAGGGCCAGCTATCACTGCATGGATTATGGCATGATATCGGTGCCGGAAAACTCCATATCTATGATGCCGAAATCGGCCTTTTTACCCCTGTTGGTGTGTGATTATAGACGATCGCATTCACATCACTGCGACAAGCCGCGTTTAGGCAAGGCATGACATCCTTAAAAACTGTTGCCAGCAAGGCGGCAAAACTGCACGGGGTCGAGTTGATTGGCTGTAATCAGTAAAAGCAAAGCTAAATGATGACTTGACATCATGCTTATTCTGCCTATCATAATGATAGTTTGTTGATGTAGTGCTTGTCCAAAAACACATAATAAACTTCGGCGTATAATAAACTTTAGCACAATGACAATCAAAAAGAAGAATTGGCAATCAGGGCTTTCCCCCGCAGACGCCACAGATGGAATTAGGGCGTTGGTGCGTGATGATGAAGCGGATGCTCATATAAGAGTACATTTTAAAAAGCAACTTAATGAGCGAGAGTTACTGATCACTGATGCCTTGCATGTATTAAAACATGGTTTTGTCTATGATCAGCCGGAACAATCAACCCAACCAGGTTTCTGGAAATACAAGATGCAGGGTACATCACCGAATTCAGGCAAGAGAAAGTTAGAGATTATTATCATACCTGATTTTGATCAATGCGGTTACAAATTGATCACTATCTACTGGGTGGATGGGCAGTAAGTTAAAATATATTAGCAAAAGGGAGAAATTTGTCATGTCACATAATGGGTATCATTATACCGAATGTGGATTAGATGATGTGTTCATTATCGCCGATCATCTGCAATCAGATGATGAAGGTGAGGCGGTGTTGACCATACCGGCAATTGGCATGCTGCATAAGGTTATTGCAGAGGGCGTGATTAATGCTGACGGTATTCTTAACGGTAAGAAAATTCGGTTCCTGCGGACAGAGATGGGAATGACACAAGCCCAACTTGCTCAAATTCTGCACCGTAAAGAGTTAACTGTTGCTCGCTGGGAGAAAGATGAAGTTGGCATTGATGCCGCCCTAGACCTTATCTTGCGGCAATTGGCGGCAGAAAAACTAGACGTTCCTTTTGGGCAAGGCCAAACGATTGAAATGCTTTGCCTTGAAAGAGTGCCGACAAAACAACCAATGCCAATCAAAGCAAAGCTAAATGATGATAAAGGGTTGCCGCGATATACGTTGATCGCCTGAATTTAGGATATTAGGGTAATTGAGCGTTATATAGCTGACCCAAATGCGGCAGCGCATCTGTCATGCCTGCTAGACGTAAGCAATGCCACGCCATCGCATGATTTGAAGATGTGACAGGCAGCCCAATGCTTTGCTCAATCTGGGCGACATGTTCCGCCAGCCGAACCGATGTGCATGACACAAATACCATATCAATGCTTTCGCCATCACGGGCGGCTTTATCTTTGATCGTGTTAATGGCAGAGATCAGACTATCAGCATCAATACTGGCAACAATCGGATCTTTTTCTTCGTTGAATGAGCCAAAAACAGGCACTTCAAACCCATGTTGCGTAATGTAATTATAGACAATCGCATTCACATCACTGCGATAAGGCGTTAGAACAGCAATCCGCTTTGCCTGCATTGTCTGGAACGCCGCAAACGCCGCCGTAATAGGGGTTGTCGTTTTAGCCATCGGCTTTGCTGCTTTCAGAAAACCGTGGACAGCCGCCTCCCCCAGCACCGTTGAGGCTGACGTACAGCCATAAGCCAAAACATCAAGCCAGTCCTCAGGCAGAATAAGTGATGCCGTATCGGTTATCCGCGGCCCCATATCAGACAGCGTTTTCGGCGTCACTGATACTTCATTGGCAATGCGCGCGGCAAATACATCAATCCCCGGCTCGGTGATAATCTGCCGAAACTCATGCTCAACCGTATAATCAGTGGCAAGCACAACCAGCCCTATACGCGCCTTCTCACCGATTACCATATGTGTCGAAAACGGCAGGTGCTCAATTAAATATGATTGATCCTTATCAATGATCTCATCCATTGTTTTATCCTATCCAGCTATCCTATCCGCCAATCCTATCCGCCAATCCTAGCTGGCTATCCTATCCGGCGCCAGGTTGCCTAATATTATCTGGCAACCAAGTTGCTAATTCCGGGAATATTATAAGAACAAATACCATTAATACCATGATGAAAAACATGGGTAAGCCAGCGCGTGCAATAAAGCTCATCTCATGGCCTGTCATCCCCTGCAAGACAAACAGATTAAAGCCAATGGGCGGGGTGATCTGTGCCATTTCCACCACCACAACAATGAAAATGCCAAACCAGATCATGTCAATTCCGGCATTACGGATCATCGGCTCGACCACCGCCATCGTCAAAACAACTGAAGAAATGCCGTCAAGGAACATCCCCAGAATGATATAGAAAATCAGCAGCACCATAAGCAGCTCAAAGCGGCTGAGATTCCATTCCGCAATCAGATTAGCCAAGCCGCGCGGCAATCCAGTAAATCCCATTGATAGCGACAAGAACGCCGCCCCCGCCAGAATAAGCGCAATCATGGCAGAGGTTCGGGTTGCCCCCATCAGCGACGATGAGAAGCTATGCCAATTTAATGTGCCTTGCGCAGCAGCCAGAACAAGCGCCCCAATAACGCCAAATGCCGCCGCCTCTGTCGCTGTTGCAAAGCCAAAGAACATTGAGCCAATGACAAGAAGGATCAAACAAATCACGGGGATCAGGAAACGCGAGTTCTGAATTTTTTCAAAAAAGCTCATCCGCTTATCAAGTTTAGGATTCCAGTTTTTTGATAGTTTTGAATAAATCGCCACATAGGACATAAACATCGCCGCCAGGACTAGCCCCGGAAAAACACCTGCAAAAAACAGCTTCTTGATCGATTCATTAATCGTGACGCCATAGACAATTAAAGTCAGAGATGGCGGGATCATTAATCCTAGCGTTGCCGCCCCAGCCAATGTACCAATGACCATATGTTCAGGGTAATCACGCCGCCGCAATTCTGGAATAGACATCTTGCCGACAGTGGTTAATGTTGCCGCTGATGATCCTGATACTGCCGCAAATACCGTACATCCAACAATATTAGTATGGACTAAGCCGCCGGGGAAACGTGACATCCATGGCGCCAGACCTCGGAACATATCCTCGGAAAGACGGGTACGGTAAAGAATCTCGCCCATCCAAATAAACAGCGGTAACGCCGTTAATGTCCATGATGAAGATGCCGACCAGATTGTTGTCATCATGACATCACCGACTGGTCGCGTGGTAAATAATTCCATCCCCACCCATGCGACACCAACCAGCGAAAGACCAACCCAGACGCCAGTCCCCAGCAAGGTGAACATAACAAAGAGAAAAAGGATAATGATAGATAGATTTTCCATAATGCGCCCTAGCCTCTATTCAATAGATGAGGCCTGAATACGATCACGGCCAGTAAATATTAATGAAATCAAGTTATCAGTAAGCGCAATCGCCAGAATAATGGACCCAAGAACCATGGTTGATTGCGGTATCCATAGCATCGTTGCATCCTGGCCTTGTGAGATGTCATTGAACTTCCATGACCAAAAGGTAAATCGCCACGCATAATAGGCCACATACCAGCCAACCACAGTGCCAACAGCAAAGCACCATGTGTTTAGCACCAAGCTGGCGCGTGCCGGCAAGGCATTAAGCAAGATAGAAACACGGATATGTGAGCCGTGATTAAGGGCGCTGGCAAAGGCTAAAAAGCTCGCCGCCGCCATGGAATAGCCAGCATATTCAGGCGCACCGGGGAAAATTTCCCCTGTCCAGCGTGCCACCATTTGCACAACAATCAAGGTTAGGATTGCAATTAAGAAACATGCCGCCAGAATACCCGACAACAGATATAGCCCATCAAGCCCTCGTCTTAACACCTTCACAGTCTTCCCCCTCAACATGCCAGGGCTGCGAAGCCCTCGCTATCATGTGTTTATCGCACTCAAGAAATGGTGACGGATGACAGGTTGCCCCATCATCCGTGTAAAGGTTTTGTATTCACGATAGTCCAATTATTGCATCGCGTTAAAGCTATCAACAATCGCCTGACCGTCGGCACCAGCGGCTTTCAGCCAGTCTGCTGTCATAGTTGCGCCAATGTCTTTCAGCTCATTTTGGAGGCCATCCCCAGCAGGCTCAACCGTCATACCGCCAGCCCGCAGACCAGCAAGCGTAAAGCCTGTATATTCCTTTGACCGCCATGTTCCCGCATACTCAGCCAGCTCAGCACAGCCGCGGATGACATTCTGATTAGCTTCGCTGGTGCTGTTCCAAACAGATGTGTTGACCATGATGTAGTTTCGCGGAAGCCATGCATCGACTTCATAGAAATGGGTTAGCGACTCCCAGATTTTCCGGTCATATCCTGTTGCTCCAGATGACACCATAGATTCGACAACGCCAGTGGCAAAGGCTTGAGAAATCTCAGCCGCTTCAATGACAACGGGAAGCATGCCCGTCAGCTCAGCCAAGCGTGTTGTCGTGTTGTTATATGAGCGGAATTTAATCCCATCCATATCAGCAACTGAATTAATCTCTTTTTTGAAATATAGCCCTTGTGGCGGCCATGGCACGGCATAAAGCAAGGTCAGATTCTGATCAGCAAGCGTTTTCTCAATGCTAGGCTTTGCTGCTTGCCATAATTTGTCAGCGTCATCAAATGAAGTCGCCAGAAACGGCACCGAATCATAACCAAAAATAGCATTCTCATTCTGGTGACCAGATAATAGCCGCTCACCAATAGGCACCTGACCTGTTTGCACCGCCCGCTTAATATCCGCGCCCTTAATAAGTGAACCTGATGGATGGGTAACAATTTCAATCGCTCCACCTGTCCCTGTGGTGACGCAAGAGCCGAACTCAGCCGCTGTGACGGAATGGAAATTTGATCCGCTATATGCTAGCGGCATGTCCCAGACTTCTGCTTTGGCGATGCCAGATATGCCTAAGCTCATCCCCAGACCTAGACCGGCAGTAATCAAAGATGAAACAATATTTTTTGATTTAATCATAATAGACTCCCTAGAGTGTTATCTCTTTCAATTATTAAACATAGAAACGTATTTCCTTAAAATCAGCAAGAAAAATCAGATTTAGAGCTAAAGTTAAATATGTTTTGAAGGCAGCGATAAATAAATTACGTCGTAAATCTGCCAATATCATAGGCTGATAAATCCATATTTGGATTTATACCAGACGCCAACATAGCCAGAAGATGCCCAGTTTTAGGCCCGCCAGTCAGCCCAACATGATGATGCCCAAAGCCCATAAAAACGCCTTTTATGTTGGGAACTTCACCAATCACCGGAATAGAATCTGTCGGTGCTGGCCTATGCCCCATCCATCGTGTGTCCTCATCCCATGTTAAATCTGGCATATATTGCTTTACATTTTGCATCAGCAAGCGGAATGGCGGCTCTGATGCGCCTGCTTTAAGGCCGCCAAACTCAACAACCCCCGCAAGCCTGATCCGGTCTTTCATGGGGGTGACAACAAACTTGCCAGCCGCCACCATAAGCGGCGTATGAGGCATCTTATTAGGGTGCCATAATTCGATGTGATATCCACGCTCAGCTTCAAGAGGGATAGTTAGCCCTAATTGTTTGGCTAATGTGCCTGACCATGCGCCCATGGCAAGGATAACCCGATCAGCCAGCATCTGCTCGCCACTTGCCCTGATCCCTGTCACATGGCCATTTTCATGGCTGATGGCCTCAATCTCAGCGGCAATGACTTTACCGCCTCTTTCCTCAAACACTTTTGCCAGATCAGCGATATAATCGCCGGGGCTTAAGATCATGCCATGATGCTGCATGGCAACAGCAAAGCGATGACTATCAGACATGAAGTCATCATAGGCGGTAAAGGCCTCGTCCTCATATTCTATCCAGTCATGGCCAAGCGCTTTGCGGATATCCCACATCGCTTTATCAGCGTCAAATACCGATCTATTCTTAAAAATATAGGTATAATCACATGGCTTGATCCAACGCTCAGCCAGCGTCCCTGCGGCTAATGCCTGATGATCTTGCAGCGATTGGCCAATAATCGGGTTAAGCGCTTCGGCAATGCGCTCAGTATCCGCCATATTCGCATGCCGCAGATAGGGAATGAGCCAAGGCAATAATTTTGGCAAATAGCGCCAGCGCATAAATAATGGCTGTCTCGGATCAAACAGCATTTTCGGGGCTTTCTTGATAATTCCCGGAGTCGTCACAGGGATAACTGATGATGATGCGAGGATACCGGCATTACCAAAGCTGGTACCGCCAGCCGGTCCTGCCCGATCAATCAATGTCACCTGATGGCCATTTTCCTGCATCCGCAGCGCAGCAGAAATACCAACCATGCCAGCACCAACAACGATCATCGATAATGGATCAGCCTGTGTCTTGGCTTTCGCCGTTTTCATGCTTGTCATGACGGATGCTCCATATGCCATGACTGAACGGCGTAATGCTTGACCTTATCCAGATCAGGATCAATCCCTAAGCCATCGCCTTGTGGCAGAATCACATGGCCGTTTTCAATCGGAAACGGTGATTTCAAAATATCTTCTTTGAGGTAATATTTAGCCTGATAAAACTCACACCCCATCGTGATATTCGGGGTCGCGGCAATCATATGCGTGCCTGCCAAATGCGCGATACCTGCCTCAAACATATCACCGCCATAAGCCGCCATACCTGCCGCCTCTGCCAATGCCGCGATTTGCTGGGCCTGGCTTAGGCCGCCAGATTTCATGATTTTAATGGACACCCCATCACAGATATCTTCAGCGGCGGCGCGATGCATATCGGCCAGACTAAACACCGATTCATCAGCTAGCAATGGCACAGGCATCACCGCCCGCAGACGCCGCATCACGTCAAAATGTCTGGCCGCCACAGGCTGTTCAATAAAATCAGGAGCAAATGACGCGACATCAAGCACCTTCGCCTCAGCCCCATAGGGCGACAGCCCCTGATTATAATCAACCCTGATAGCAAGGTCAGGGAAATGCTTGCGCAAGGCTTCTAGCCGCATGATATCAAACTGATGCTCAGCAAATCCTGTCTTGAGCTTAACCATGTTCACCTGATCATTCTGAAGCCGTTTGACAAGCTCAAGATCAGCATCAAAATCTGGATTAGCCAGCGAACAAGATAGCGGAATATGAGCGCGGACAGCCCCGCCCAGCAATTCAGCCACACTAACCCCCAAGGCTTTGCCAGTGGCATCCAGTAATGCTGTTTCCAGCGCGGCTTTAGCCTCCGTGCAATGCGCGACAGCCTGGCTCGCATCCCGGCATATCGCTTGTCTTTCGCTCAACCGGCGACCCAGAATATGCGGCGGCATATAGCGCGTCAGGGCGGCCAGACTTGCCTCAACAGAGCCTGTGAATACAGCCCAGGGTGAGGCCTCACCATAGCCATTAATGCCGCCAGATGTCCGACATTCCAGCACCCCGATATCAATGTTCTGATCAACGCGGCCAATACCATGATCACGCGCAGATATGACCGGCAGCTGCAGATGCCAGACTCGCAAGCCAATAATCCGCTCATCATCAAGACGCGACATGATCTAGGCAACCCATTCAGATACTGGTGCCGCCGCTTCGTGGAGAGGCTGGCTGATGACATCAATCAAGCTTGGCCCGTCATGATCCAGAGCTTGCCGCATAATGGACGGCAGATCAGCCGGATTTTCAACTCGCCAGCTCTTGACGCCAAACGCACTCGCCACCGCCGCGTGATCAGTGCGATCAAAATCAACATTATGATAGCGCGCGCCAAAGCCAGATTTCTGGCCAGCCTTAATCCATCCAAAGACCGCATTCGAGAAGACGATTGACGTGATCGGCATGTTGTAGCGTATCATGGTTTCAAACTCACCACAGCAAAAGCCAAATGATCCATCACCCATCAATGCCACGGTTTTAACAGACGGATTGCCAATATGCGCCCCCATTGCCGCCGCCATACCATAGCCCAGCGCGCCATGAGCGCGGTTCGTGATAAAGACGCGGCCATCACGACGCCAGCGATAATGCGCTGAGGCATAAGGGCATGGCGTCCCCGGATCAGCAACAATAATAGCATCATCATCACATTCTGCGGATAAATGATGAATGACGGCTTCGGGCGTGATCGGGGATTGCGACGACATCGCCAGAGGTTCAAAATCAGTCAGTTTTGCTGCCCATGCGGCGGCGGCTCTTGCCTTGCCATCAAAATCGGGCAAGTGGTCACCGTTATGGCGGGTTTCAATGGCGTGAATTAATCCAGCCAAGGCCAGTTTGGCATCAGCGATAATGGCCGCCTCAGTTTGATAATTTGCCCCCGGCACCATCGGGTCATTATCAATATGTAAAATGGTTTTATCATGTGATGGGCTACGCCAGCGTTCGGTCGTAACAGAACCCGCACGACAGCCAACAAACAACACCAGATCAGCCGCATCAACCAGCGCTCTGGTTGAGGCAACGCCGCCATTTGAGCCAACAACTCCAACCGCTAAAGGGTGCGTTTCGGCGATAACGCCCTGCCCTGATACGGTTGTCGCGACTGGCATATTAAGCATTTCCGCCAAGCCCGCGACTTCTGCCATAGCGCCAGCAAGCAACGGCCCACCGCCACAAATCATGACAGGATGTTTTGCTGCCAGCAACAGACCTGCCATGACTTCACATTCACTCACTTGCGGGGCTTGCCGTGCCGCTGGAAACTCCGCATGGGAGTGATCTGCCCAGATGAGATCAGAATCAACAGGCGCTTTCTGGGTGTCGAAAGGCAGAGCTAAATGCGCTGACCCCGGACGGCCAGTGGACATCGCCCGAAAGGCTGATCTTATCTGAGCTGGTAATTGATTAGCTTGATCGAGCGAAGCGTTCCATTTGGTCACTGGCTTGAATAAAGCTGGCTGATCGAGTTCGGTGAGTGGATATTTGCCGCGCGAGGTTGTCGCCACATCGGTCGTAATCGCCAAGATTGGAATAGAGCTTTCCCCCGCTTCAACTAAAGCTGGCAGGATATAGGTCGCGCCGCCACCCGATGGCCCTTCACATATACCGGGTTTGCCAGTGACTCTGGCATAGCCATCAGCCATATATCCAGCATGCCGTTCATCACGGGTCAGGATATGTGTCATACCATGATCAAGCCGCGCCATCGCGTCATAAAATGGCAGCGTCGTGTCGCCGCAAAGTCCAAAAATATGTTTAACCTTATAGGCTTCTAGCATCTTAACGGTGGCTTCGGCACCGTTTAACTGATTCTTCATACTCATTCCCTCACATATGATCTTATCTTTCCCCATGTGGGATGTTTTAACAAGTCATTTTACCGCCCTTTATTATAGAGATCAGACTTGGATATCAGACTTGCGGGGCGGCTTAAATTGGCGCATCATGCTTTTATGAGTATGAATAAGGGCAAAATAGCTAAAGGCGGAAAGGCTGTTTACGGTGCTGCTGTTGGCATCCTTATGCTCGAAGCCCGGTTTCCGCGCATCCCCGGTGATATGGGAAATGCGCTGAGCTGGCCATTTCCTGTTCATTATAAAGTCGTGCGCGGGGCATCACCTGATCTTGTTGTGCGCAGGCGTGCCGAAAATATGCTCACCCCATTTATTGATGCCGCGCGTGAATTGGTGGCAGATGGCGTCGATGGAATTACCACTAATTGCGGCTTTCTGTCATTATTTCAGGCTGAGCTAGCGGCGGCAGTCCCTGTTCCTGTCATGACATCATCATTGATGCAATGGGATATGGTAGCGCGGTTAATGCCGCATGGGAGGCGCCCCGGCATCCTCACCATCAACGCATCGAGCCTTAGCCCTGATCACCTTACCGCCGCCGTTGTTCCGCTTGATGCGCCTATCGTGACCACCGAAGGACGGCGAGCCTTCACGCGCGCTATTCTGGATAATGAGCCTGAAATGGATATTGATTTAGCCCGCGCTGATAATATTGAGGCGGCGGTTGAGCTGGCCTCTGATCCGACCATTGGCGGCATTATTCTGGAATGTACAAACATGATCCCCTATGCTGCCGATATTCGTGCCGCCACCGGCTTGCCTGTCTATTCAATTTATAATTTGGTGATCTGGTTTCAGGCAAGTTTGCGACCACCGCGATTTCCATCACATGAAGATAGTTGATAATTCATGACTAAATTGCTGGAATGGTTAGGCCGTAACGCCATGCTGGTGTTGCCTGCCGGAATTGTTGTCGCCTTGATTTTACCTGAAACAGATGCACCGATTAAAGGCATTGTGCCGCCGCTGATCGCAATCATTTATGCGGTGACATTTATTCGCATGGATTTGCCAGCACTGTTACGCGACATGCTAAAGCCTATGGAAATTATCAGGCAGCTGATGATTGCTGGCTTCATTCTGATTATCATGCCGCTCATTTTAATCGGNGGCTGTATGATCGCAAAGGTGGATATCGCCTTACTGCCATCCGCGACCTGGTATGCGGTTGCCCCGCCTATTGCATCAACGGCGTGGATTTGCGTGATCATGGGATTGCGCTTGGCAACCGCTATGCGGATCATTGTTATGACCAGCCTNATAGCGCCTTTTACAGGGCCATTTATGCTAAGCATTATCCTGCCTGATGCGGTGAGCATTTCATCATGGACGATGTTTATTAATCTAGCGGCAATGATATTTGCTGGCCTCATTCTGGCAATATTGGGGCAGATGATCCTGGGCAAGGCGGCGATTTCCAGACATGCGCCTCGATTTGACGGGCTGGCCGCAATCACGATGCTGCTTTTCCTGATCCCTGTATTCAATGGGATTCCGCGCCAGATGATGCTTGTGCCTGAACTGNCATTGAAGATTTTACTGCTGGCGACAATATTAAACTTCTCCTCGCAAATCATATTGATGCTAGTGGCACGGCTATCGCCAACACATCAGGGCAAGGATTTGGCCTCGGTGCTGGCGGTGCTTTCAGGTAATCGGAATGTTGGGCTGTATTATGGGGCACTGCCGAGTGATCCAATATTCAGCATGTTCACGGCTTTATATCAGGTGCCATTATATTTAACGCCGCTTTTGATGAGCCGAGTTCGCCGCCTCATGGGGCTAGCTTAGCGCCGCTACTCCCTAAGTATCTTGAGTCTAAGTATCTTGGGTGAGCATACCGGGCAGATCACCTGCCAAGGCGCGCGCCGCCACATGGTCAACAAAGCTGCTGATAAGGCGTGGCGGCTGATCCAAAAATTTATGTGCAAGACCAAGTAACATCGGTTTGTGATCACCTTCGAGCGGCAAAAACTTCAGCGGCTTGCCATCAGGCGCCACCGCCGCCCGTGTCCGAATATTGATCAGCCCATAGCCAAAGCCATTAGCAACAAGGCTTCGCATCACCGAAAGCTCTTTGGTGCGGTCGCCAATATTTGGGGTTAATCCCTGACGGTGAAACATCGATAAAAAATAGTCCCCACTTAAAGGCAAATCCAATAATACCATTGGCAGATCAACCAATTCGGCCAGTGATATCGATTGCCTGTCGGCCAAGGGATGATCAGAGCCAAGCAAGACATAAGGCGGCAAAGTCGCAACACTTGAAAATGCCGTATCTGTTCCAATTCCCAGATTATACGTCACCGCGACATCTATTTCTGACCGATCAAGCATGGCTAGCAAATCGGCCTGATGCGCCTCACAAAGCACAATCTGCGCCTCTGGATAAGCTTGCTCAAAACTGCGTCTGATATTGGCGCTGAGGATGGGGGCAATGGTGATCAGACAGCCGATCTTTAGTGTTCCCCGCACATGATCTTGCAAATCTTCGGCAATCGACCCTAGATTCTGCACCCAGTTAAGAATCCCCTTGGCTTCTTCGACCAGTCGCCTGCCGCTTGTCGTTAGCGTCAAGCCCCGCGCATGGCGGCGCACAAACATCTGAACATTAAGGTCTTCTTCTAGTTGTGAGATGGCGGCAGATATAGATGGCGATGAGACATTGAGTTGAACGGATGCGGCAGTAATGCTGCCTAATTCACCAACCGCAACCAAATATTCTAGCTGGCGGATAGTAATGCGTTGATTAGTGATACGCCCTGAACCACGAATTGATCCACGAGTTGATCTGGCTTTGCTCAATATTTGATCCATGTGGTTTTCAGCGCGGTATATTTATCAAGCGCATGAAGCGATAAATCGCGCCCATAGCCGGATTGCTTAAAGCCGCCAAATGGCGTCATTGGGCTTAACGCATCGACCGTATTAACTGAAACCGTTCCTGCATGAAGCCGCTTTGACAGACGGTGTGCGCGAGACAGACTGCCTGTCCAGAGAGACGCGGCAAGACCATAAATACTGTCATTAGCCATCGCCATAGCCTCATCTTCGCTATCAAAAGGGATAACCGATAGAACAGGGCCGAATATTTCTTCTTTAGCGATCAGGCTATCGGGCGGCACATCATTAAATATCGTTGGCTGAACAAAATATCCCTTACCATTGACTTGCACCGCTTCACCGCCGACAACGCAATCAGCATAGGTTTTGCCGTCCTCAATCATCGCCATAATGCGCTGATGCTGCTCTTTGCTAACAATCGCGCCCATTTTCGCCGCAGGGTTAAGCGGATCGTCAGGCTGATGCGCGTTCGCTTGGCTAATCATTCGGTCGAGAAACTCTTGATGAATTGACCGCTCTACCAACAGCCGTGAGTTGGCAGAACACACCTCACCCTGATTGAAAAAGATGCCAAACGCCGCCATTGCTGCGGCGGCATCCAAATCATCCGTATCAGCAAAAATCAGGTTAGGGCTTTTGCCGCCAGTTTCGAGCCAAACTTGCTTCATATTGGATTGGCCAGCATATTGCTGAAACATTTTTCCAACCGGGGTTGAGCCAGTAAATGCCAGACAATCGACATCATTATGCATCCCTAATGCCTTGCCTGCGGTTTCGCCATATCCTGTCACCACATTAAAGACGCCTTCGGGCAGACCAGCTTCCATAGCTAATTCAGCCAGACGCAACGCCGAAAGCGGCGATTGCTCTGCCGGTTTCAAGACAACCGAATTACCCGCCGCTAATGCTGCCGCCGCTTTCCATGTTGCCATATCCAGCGGAAAGTTCCACGGCACCACCGCACCAACAACGCCAAG
>NZIT01000095.1 GCA_002691725.1 SAR116 cluster bacterium
AGCCGGTGCCTCAAGCCCAAGCGCGATATCACCCCAGCCCAGCCGGACAAGATCAAGGATAACAAAAATCAACCCAAAGGTGACAAGCACTTGATTCATTGGCCCGGCTCCTCGCATGCGATCAATCAGTGTGAAATAAAGCCCCGCTCCAATACATGTAACAATGATCGGCGACAACATAAAGGCCAGCCAAAACTGGCCTGTCATGGCAGATACCGAAATGCCAAAATACGCCCCCAGCATATAGAGCGAGGCATGCGCCAGATTGACAAAATGCATGAGGCCAAAAATAACCGTCAGACCAATAGAAAGTAAAAATAGCAACATCGAATACTGCATCGCATTAAGACATTGCAGTAACCAGAATGAGGCATCCATAATCGCGTTTATCCCAACTTAATCTGGCGTCGTGGTCAATCCGGGCAACATGCCCGGATGCGGTGATTACATCTGACAGCCAGCAACATCATCACGAACAGATGAGATTGTATCAATCAGTTTTTGGGTTAGCGCCCCATTTTCCATCACTGTATCGTAGACATAAATATTCTGGACAATGTTATTTGTCGCAGGGTCAATCTCTAAAGCGCCACGAGGGCCGACATAGCTGACTTTTGGTAAGGCTGCGGCGATGCTTTGGCTATCGGTGCCGCCCTGATCAACCGCCGCCATCAATGCCAGCCCAGCATCATAACCCTGAACCGAATATTCAGATGGCATGGTGCCGTGCTTAGCCATAAATGCCTTAACAAAGGCCTGATTTTCCGGCGTCTCAAGGGTTGGAATATAATGCAGAGATGCGCGCACCCCAATAGCAGCCTCCCCTTCAGCGGCAACATAGAGAGGCGAGGTCAGAAAGCCTGAACCATAAAGCGGCGTTTTGATATCAAATGAGCCATATTGCTTAACAAAGTTAATGGCGCCGCCACCAGCATAGAACACAAATATCGCCTCAGCCCCTGACGCCTGGGCATTGGCTAGATAAGGGCCGAAATCTTTGGTCTGGCCGAATGGCGTAAACTCAGACCCCAAGACTTCTCCTCCGGCGGCGGTGAATGCCGCAGAAAAGGATGAAATCATTTGATGCCCGGCGGAATAATCAGGGGCAAGTGTATAGACGGTTTTCACCCCATTTTCAGCCATCCATGTTCCCATCGGGCGATTGATCTGACCATTGGAAAACGACACCCGCACAATATAGGGTGAGCAATTCTCACCAGTGGCGAGATTATTTCCGGCATTTGCCACAATCAGCGGCACTTCGGCCTGATGGACAAAGTCGCGCATCGCCCCCAGCACGCCTGATGAGACAACGCCAACCATCACATCCACTTTATCTTGCAGAACCAGTTTCCGGGCATTGGCTAAACCAACGGGGGGCTTGGCCTCGGTATCTTCGGTGATAACAGTAAACTCATCTGAGCGGCCGGCCTCATCAATGGCCATATTAAACCCTTCGGTAATCGCATTGCCGAGCGCCGCATAGGTGCCGGTATAGGGCAACACCAATCCCACTTTAGTATCGGCAAATGCAGGCATGTGAACGCCAAAAGCCAGACCGCCAATAACTGCCAGATTTTTGAGAATGGATTTCATTGATCCGCTCCTTTATGTTTTTGAGTCACTATGACAATAAGTAATAATCTTTATGGCGACTAAAGCAACAGTAAAATCTGCATTTCAGTCATGCTTTTTTATTCGGTTTTATGGGGATTATGCGGTGCCCGATTTGCCTAAATATAAAGGTTAGAATTATGATGACCTGATGATGTAATTAGCGCGTCTTGGCCGCCTCTATCACTGCCTTTTCCGGAGCCTGTTTCGGGGGCTGAACGGGGGCTGACCGGGGTTTTATTTTTTTCTTCCAGTTAACTAATTATTAAACTTCGCTTGTTATGCTTTGTTTGGATCAATGTTCAGACTAAAGGCATAAGATCATGCGAATATTGAGGCGTGCCTGCTTGGAGGTTTTTGGCTATGTCAGATAATTATGATGAAGGTAAGGCGGCGTATGATGCTCGTGATTATGAGACTGCATTTACGATATTAAAGCCACTTGCCGAACAGGGACATGCCGAAGCCCAGTATAATCTAGGGATAATGTATGAGTTTGGTCAAGGTATAGAGCAGGATAGCAAGGAAGCCGCCAAATGGTTTTACATGGCCGCCGAGCAGGGCTTTGTTAAAGCGCAATATAACTTAGGTGCGATGTATGGTAATGGCGAAGGTGTAGAGAAAGATAGCAAGGAGGCGGCGCAATGGATTCTCATGGCCGCCGAACAGAGGCATACCGATGCCCAATATAAACTAGGGCTGATTTATGGCTTATGCGAAGACTTATAGGAGGATAGCAAGGAATCGGTAAAATGGTATCGCCTAGCTGCAGAAAAGGGGCATGCTAGCGCTCTGAACAATCTGAAGAAGATCAAGGTTCGTAGTCTCGGAAAACTTACAGGTTTAATCCTGCTTGGTTTGTTTATCACATGGGTATTTGGATTATTTAACAACTAAATTATTCATCTCTCGCCCTCAAGAAAAGCACGATTAATGATAAAAAAGGCGCGCCAATAACAGATTTAAACAAACCAAAATAATATGGAAGGTAAAATCATGGAATCTTGCACATCTAAATCTACTGTTATGCGTAATATTTCTGAAATTTTTGAGGCGCTGATTATCGTTGCACTATTGTTGGCCGGTATTGTTACTGCNTTTTTTCTGGCGACTAACGGATTTGGTTATGGCTGGGGCTCGGCTCTTGGGGTCAGCATATTTATTGCATGGATTTACATTATTTTAGCAATCGGCCCGTTAGCTATGTTTTTTCACTTGATCCACATTCTTGAGGAAATAAATGAAAAAATGCCTGCATCCACCAAATCTGACGATGACAAATGACCGAATTGAGACCGCTAGCAATTCATTGGAGGTCAGGTTATTTCTGCGGCTAAAATTGAAAATCACACGATTAATGATAATGCTAAAAAATGCGGTGGCAGAATATGAGCGATGATGACAAAAAAGAAAAATTAGAAAAAGTTGCTCAATACCTTGATGGCGATAAAGAAAAATTAGAAAGAATTGTTGAATACATTGAAAAAAAAGAGAGGCAAGAAGAAAGGGATGAGGTTGGCCGAAAAGTTCGTACCATTATCATGCTTTTTATCGTTGGAGGCCTCTTATACTCATGTGGAGTGTTTGGGGATTTTGAATCCTCGTCAGATATTGCCGCGCAAATCGAGTAGCAGCGAAAAGATATTGCATTTAGAACCGAATGGCGGGCTAAGTGTGACCCCACTCTCACCGAAATTGAACGATCAATGTTGATTTCATCTATGCGGCAAGTCAACTGTCAACAGCTGCAAATCTATGCCGCCGCTGTCCCTCCAAAAGTCTGAAACAAAAGACACTTGAAGAATCCAAACCAGAATCCTGCTTAGGCTGTTTTCTGACAGGCATGATCTTAATAACCATCTGCGGATTGCTCAATGTCTTTTGGTAAGCCGTCAAAGTTGCTAGCATGGCCTCATGCCCCGAATTCATGCCTGATTTGCCAAAATATTAAGGCTCGGATTATAATCTACCAATGATGTGATATTGTCTTGCTGGCATAGTTGCCATATTATCAGCAAACAATACCGTTAAACAATATCGTCAAGCCGTACCGTCTAGCCATATCGTCTGGCATGAATATCAAGCAATACCATCAAGGATATCAATTCAATTTAACTATAAAGCCATGAAAGGATAAGCCATGCAAATGCCGGAACCAGATGCCGAAATTATCGCGCGCAGAGACAGCATTGTTGCGACATTAAAAACCATGCTTCCGGCAACATCTGTGGTTGATAGCGCCGAGGGTCGGCGCGCCTATGATGCTGATGGCTTATCCGCCTATCGGCAATTGCCGTTGGTTGTGGTGTTGCCCGAAACGGTTGAGCAAGTCGCCGCCATCATGAAATATTGTCATCATGAAGGCATAAAAATTGTGCCGCGCGGGTCGGGGACATCGCTATCTGGCGGGGCCTTGCCATTGGCTGATGCGGTGCTGATGGCGATGGGAAAGTTTAACCGCATTCTTGATATTGATTATGATAATCGCTGTGTCGTCACCCAGCCCGGTGTGACCAATCTGGCCATCACCCAGGCCGTCGAGTCCAAAGGCTTTTATTATGCGCCTGATCCATCGAGCCAGATTGCCTGTTCGGTTGGCGGTAATGTTGCCGAAAACTCTGGCGGGGTGCATTGTCTCAAATATGGCCTGACGACAAACAACCTGATGGGGGTTGAAATGGTCACCATAGAAGGCGAGATTCTGCGGCTTGGCGGCAAGCATCTTGATGCTGGTGATTATGATCTGCTNGGCGTCATGACAGGCTCGGAAGGATTGCTGGGTGTTGTNACCGAAGTCACATTGCGGATATTGCAGTCACCGGCGACACGCCGCGCTNTGCTNGTTGGCTTTGATGAAACGGCGGCGGCGGCATCTGCGGTTGGTGATATCATTGCCGCAGGAATTATTCCGGCAGGCATGGAAATGATGGATAGTCTGGCCATTAACGCCGCCGAGGATTTTGTTAATGCNGGCTACCCAAGACAGGCATCGGCGNTGCTGATTATTGAACTGGACGGCCCGGAGATTGAGGTTAATGCCTTGATTGATCGTNTGGCTGATCTGGTTGATACGGCGGGCGCAAGCTCCCTTAAAATCAGCGAAACAGAACAAGAGCGAGAGCTGTTCTGGGCTGGCCGCAAAGCCGCTTTCCCGGCTGTTGGCCGCATTTCCCCCGATTATTTATGTATGGATGGCACCATTCCGCGNCGCGCGCTGCCTGATATGATGATTAGAATNNCCAGTCTGAGCCAGCAATATGGGCTTCGCGTGGCTAATGTCTTTCATGCGGGTGATGGTAATTTGCACCCTTTGATCTTGTTTGATGCCAATCAGCCGGATGAGCTGAAAAGAGCCGAAGATTTTGGCGCCGATATCCTCAGAGCATGTGTTGAGATGGGCGGCGNTTTAACAGGTGAACATGGCGTTGGCGTTGAAAAACGTGATCTGATGCCAATCCAGTTCAGCGAAGATGATCTCAAACAACAGCAGCGGCTGAAATGTGCATTTGATGCAGATCACCTGCTAAATCCGGGCAAGGTGTTCCCGCAACTTCACCGTTGCGCAGAGCTTGGCCGATTGCATGTCCATCATGGCAAAATGCCCTTTCCTGAATTGCCAAGGTTCTGATTGTGACGCCTCAATACCCACAGCATCTGGACGATATATCATCGCTAATTAAAGATGCCATGGCTGATGGCGCGGCGCTGGCGGTAGCAGGGCATGGCAGTAAATCCGATTGGGGATATCCCGCAGCAGAGGCACGTCCAGTGGTGCTTGATCGCCTGTCTGGGGTTATTGATTATCAGCCTGAGGAGCTGATCTTGACGGTGCGCGCAGGCACCGCCATGACAGAGATTAATAAAACCCTGGCTAAGCAAAATCAGATGCTGGGCTTTGAGCCGCCTGATCCAAGCCAGCTTTATGGCGCTAACAACCCGTCCTCAAATAAAGGCAGTATTGGCGGTGTTCTGGCAACAAACCTATCAGGGTCAAGGCGGCTAACCGCCGGGGCGGCGCGTGATTTTCTGCTAGGGTTTGAGGCCGCATCAGGGCGCGGTGAACGCTTTCGGTCTGGCGGTAAAGTTGTTAAAAATGTCACTGGCTATGATCTGTCAAAACTGATTTGCGGATCATTTGGCACCTTAGCCATCATGGATGAGATCACGTTAAAAACCTTGCCAAAACCAGAAGCAACACAAAGCGTCATCTTCCTGGCTGATGATTTGGCGGCGGCAGGAAAACATATCGCGGCCATTCTGGCTACCCCGCATGAGCCTTCGGCGGCNGCTATTCTGCCTGCTGATATGGCGGCAAAGGCTGGCTATGATGTGGCTAAGATGCTGGTGATTATTCGGCTTGAGGGGTTTGCGGTATCGGTTAANGCGCGGGCGGATGCTCTGCTGNCGCTCTATGCNGGCGGNGACGNNATTGATGATAANGCGAGCCAGAGCTTGTGGCAGTTGATCACCAATACTGAACTGCTGGCGGATAGCCATGGTGATATCTGGAAAGTATCTTGCCCAGCCTCAGCCGCGCCCGCTATTATCCAAGGGCTGAAGGATATTCTGCCAAAGGATTTACCATTGCGCTATTATGCTGATTGGGCTGGCGGTTTGTTATGGCTGGATTTGCCGTCGCAAGCCACGCCAGAAGATGTTGCATATGGCGCCAGATTGCGGCAGATATTGGCTGATCATGGTGGCGGCTTTGCGCAATTAATCCGCGATAGCAACAAGACACGTCAATATGTACCAGCATTTCAGCCATTAGCTGACGCGCAATTCGGTCTGCATAAGCGTATCAAAGCGGCGTTTGATCCGATGCGTGTGCTTAATCCTGGGCGCATGCATCATGATATTTAGGTCTGGATTCTAGGGACGGGCATTAAGGACGGGCATTAAGGGGTAAGGAGCAGGTAATTATGCAAACGCATTTCACCGCAGAACAGTTGAACGATCCGGCCATTGCCCGTGCTGATAGCATCTTGCGGGCTTGTGTTCATTGTGGGTTTTGCACGGCGACCTGTCCGACATTTGTTCTGACAGGAGATGAACGCGACAGCCCACGTGGCCGCATCTGGATGATGCGTGAGCTGCTGGAGAGCCCGCAAACGGTATCTGCTGATACAGGCTTTCATCTTGATCGGTGCTTGGGCTGCTTGTCTTGCGCAACGACCTGTCCATCAGGGGTTGATTATCCGCATTTGCTTGATATTGGCCGTGCCAAAATGGCAGAACAGGTCAAGCGGCCGTTGGCTGATCGGCTGCGGCGGCGGCTGTTGGCGCGGATTATACCGCATGCTGGCCGCTTTCATGCCATGATGCGATTAGCGCGGATTGGCCGTATGTTTCGGTGGCTGATGCCGGCGGCGTTGCGGCGCATGCTGGATAAGGTGCCAGATGCAATTCCAGCCAAGATTGATCCTGTTGGGGCGGCGGATGCGGTCTATTCGCCTGCCCAAAATCCGCTGCGCCGTGTTGCTATGCTGGCGGGATGTGCATCACGCGCCCTGGAGCCTGATATCAATGATGCAACAATCCGNNTGCTTAACCGGCTTGGGGTTGANGTGCGGGTNTATGCTGATGTGCATTGTTGTGGGGCTTTGGCGCATCATATTGGTGAGACTAAGTCTGCTGATGCGGCAGTGCATAAAGCGGTGGCACGCTGGCATGAGGCGCTCAGCCAAGGGGAGGTTGATGCCATTATCACCAACGCCTCTGGGTGTGGCACCATGGTCAAAGATTATGGTGATATGCTGCAACATGATCCGCTATGGGCAGACCGAGCGGCGGCGGTATCGGCGGCAAGTTTTGATATCAGTGAGATTTTGGCAGTATTGGATTGGTCAAGATTGCTGAACCAGCCAGCGGCAAAGGAACATGCAGAAGCGGTGGCAGCAACGCGGCTTGGCTATCATTCGGCCTGTTCGCTTCAACATGGACAGAATATCCATGGCTTGCCAAAGCGGCTGTTGGAACAGGTCGGCTTTACGGTTGTGGAACCGCGTGAGGGGCATTTATGTTGTGGCTCGGCAGGGGTTTATAATCTGTTACAGCCGGATATGGCTGATGGGCTAAAATCCCGAAAACAGGCGTGCTTACAGGCGACTGGCGCGGCGGCAATCGCGGCAGGGAATATAGGCTGTATCACGCAACTCAATGCGGCTGATCTGCCTGTCCGTCATACGGTGCAGTTTCTCGATTGGGCAACTGGCGGCAAAAAACCGTTTTAAGGTTTTAATGGTGTGTTAACGACACCCCTTGTAACATTGATAACTATTATCTTATATTACTTGCATTATGGAATTAGATAGAAATCAAGAAAAGGCTTTTAGGGGGAGCAGATGACAACATCACCAGTAGTTAAGGCATTTTTTGATACGGACTCGAATACTATCAGTTACGTCGTGTCAGACCCAGCGACAGCGAAGGCAGCGATTATCGACTCGGTGCTTGATTTTAATTATGCCAGCGGCACCATTTCCTATGATCATGCTAATGAGATTATTGCCTATATCAAGGCCGAAGCGCTGGAGACAGAATGGCTGATTGAAACCCATGTTCATGCTGATCATCTGTCTGCTGCGCCATATCTGCAAGACAAGTTGGGCGGCAAAATTGGCATCTCAGAAAAGATCACCGAAATACAGACTATCTTTGGCAAAGTCTTCAATGCTGGTACCAAATTTGAACGTGATGGGAGCCAGTTTGACCGCCTCTTTTCCGATGGTGATGAGTATAAAATTGGCACATTACACGCCAATGTTATTGCCACTCCCGGCCACACGCCAGCCTGTATGGCGCATATTATTGGTGATGCGATTTTTGTCGGCGATACAATGTTTATGCCGGATGGCGGAACAGCGCGCGCTGATTTTCCCGGCGGTGATGCGCGGACGCTTTATCAATCTATCAAAAAACTATTGGCATTGCCTGCTGAAATGCGGATGTTTATTTGCCATGACTATGGGCCTAATGGCCGCGATATCAAATGGCAGACAAGTGTAGCTGAACAGCGCCAAAACAATATCCATGTCCGTGACGGTATTAGCGAAGATGAGTTTGTTGAGATGCGGGAAACACGCGATGCAACGCTTAATATGCCGCGTCTGATCATGCCGTCTATTCAGGTTAATATGCGGGCTGGATATTTCCCTGANGCTGAAAATAATGGGGAGACTTATATCAAAGTTCCCATTCAAGGATTAAAATCCTGACCCAATCCACAGGCTATAAATGGGATAGTAATGGCGCCGCCATCATTCTTATTGTTACAGCCTTGGCATTAGCCGCCATCACTGGTGCTATTATGAAAATGATGACAGCTGAGATGAACCCTGTGTTTATCGCTTGGCTGCGTTTTGCTGGATATTTTGTGCTTTTGTTGCCGCTGGCGTTATGGCGGTCAGGCATGCAGGCCTTGATGCCGCCGCGCCCGGTGATACAGATTATCCGCGGGGTTCTGTTAGCAATTGGTAATGTATGTTTCATTATTGGTGTCCAATATGTCGATTTTGCTGATGCCATTGCCCTCATCTATGTCTATCCGTTTTTGATGATTTTATTTGCGCCGCTTGTTTTGGGGGAACGCATAGCACGTTCAGCCTGGTTTGGCGTAATTGGCGGCTTCACCGGCGTTGTCTTAGTGATGCGCCCTGATCCGTTCAATCTTGATATCTATGCCATGCTGATTGTCATGACAGGCTTGATGATATCGTTTCAAATGCTCATAAACCGAAAGCTTGGGGTGATTGCTGATCCCATTGTTATCTCTTTATGGGGCGGCCTGGCGGCGACGCTATCGCTGACCCCATTTGTTTATGATGTTTGGATACCGGTATCTGATTGGCCCTATATGCTGTTGATTATTTTGTCTATTATCAGTGCCTTGGCACAAGTCTTTATGGTTATGGCATTTACGCGCGGTAGTGCGGGATTGCTCGCCCCATTTACATATAGTGAGATCGTGTCTGCGGTGGTAATCGGCCTAGTGTTTTTTGGAACATGGCCAGATATCTTGGCTTTGTCTGGCATCATCTTGATCATTGCCAGCGGTATTCTGGTCGCGCGCCTGCAAGATAAGCTGACCTTGCGGCGCCGAGAAAAGCTCTAATCAAAGGCGGATGATTAGTCAGTATCAGAATGGGATTGCGCTAGAAAATAGCTGGAACATAATCCCAATATAACCCATGCCGCCATGCCAACGCCGAGCGCTCTGGCGGCAAAATGTGATGCGATCTCAGGCGGTACAGGCCCTTGCAAGATTTGCGGTTCAGGCGCACCAATCACATGCGGCGCCAGGATCAGGAGTATCGCCAGACCAAAGACGACAGGCGTCCTCCCAAAAGCGATTAACCAGATGCCAAAGGCTGTCGCAACAACGGTGGCGAGCCACCAGATTTGTCTTGCTTCTAATGATGCGCTGGCAACGCCAGGGACTTCTGGTGGCAGACCAAAGCCCGGGGCAAACTGGACAGCTATAAAACCGGCTAATCCCCATATTATGCCCTGATGGGGGCTGATGGCAGAGGGGTTGATCGTGTCGTCATTATCAAGCCGAAACGCCATCAATGCCGTCATAATTAACCCATAGCCAACATAGATAGCCATGGAAAAGCCAAGGCTGAGCAGGTCGCGTGTTAGATCAAATGTGCTATCGGTATGATGCGTGTCTGCTGCTGAACTGCTGCCAAAATGGGTTAACTGGCCGGATTCATATAACTCCGCATGAAGCAGAACCGGCTGGACAAAAAACAACTGTAATACTCCCCCAATTAATCCAGCAAGACAGCCAGCGAACAAGGCCGATATCACGACACGTGTAAACATTCTTCACCTCAATGCATCAAAATGAAATGGCAAAACCAGTATCAGAAAACGGTAACGACCGCCTGATCAGACGCGAGTATTAACCCAAAAGGGGAAGCCCATTAATGGTCAGATTAATGGCAGGGAAAACCTGTCGCATGGCGAGTGTCATGCGCGGCGCCGTGCAAGGTCGGTGACTGGGCATGGCCAGCAACCGCAAGGACGCTAACACCAAGCATAATAGCCATGATCAGAGGCAGTAATCGATTACGCGAATAAGAACGGGAAATGGTATGATTTGTCATATTAAGTCTCCATTAACTGTCACACCCGACAGTAAGGTTGTTACATTCATATCCGGCAGGTCTCCTGACTCGCGCTCATCACCCACCTCCGCCTTCCCGATTGATATCATCATTGATATCGCTCAGTGGCAAATGGATGTGGGCTCACGCTCACAGTTGCGGGGGCAGTAACGGCTAGGGCCCTCTGATCTTGGGTCGTCCCTCCCCGTTTTCCCTTTTCATTCAGCAGGCTTAGCCTCCTGAAAACCGAATAATTGACAGTTGCCAGTTTTCCTTATGAAGTCAAGCGATATCTTATCGACTCCAAGCAAACTTTAACCCAAACGCTAACCTAAGCTTTAATGGGGGCTTGACCGTTGTCGCCAATGCCTTAATCATGATGTACTAATATGAATTATAAGGGCCGCGCTAAACGTAAAGGTGAAGTCATGACAGATGAAAATCCAAAAACCGCAGATGTAATTATTATTGGCACAGGGGTGATAGGAACAGCGATTGCCTATGAAATGGCAAAGCAAGGGTATAAAACCCTATCCGTTGATCGCAATAGCCAAATTGGTCATGGGTCAACCGCTGGCTCTTGCGCTATTATTCGCATGCATTACTCGACTTATGACGGGACAGCATTTGCGTGGGAAGGCTATCATTACTGGCGTGACTGGCCAGAGTATCTGGAAGAAACTGATGCCTCAACGCTCGCGACATTCCGTGAGGTTGGCTGTCTTGTCATGAAGACAGAGGCAAATCAGTATCTGACCAAACATATTGAAAACAGTCAGGCTTTGCACTGCCCTATTGAAGAATGGGATGCCGATACGATCAAAGCCCGGCTTCCGATTTATTCACTGGATAGCTATATGCCTGCACGGCGCTTGAATGATCCGCAATTTGGTATGGCTAATGGCGGCCAGATCAAGGGTGGGGTGTTTTGGCCGCATGCTGGCTATGTGACTGATCCGGCGCTATCCTCACAAAACCTGGCGGCGGCGGCAGGGCGGTATGGCGCTAAGTTCATGATGGGGGTTGAGGTGACAGAAATCTGTCAATCCGTAGGCCGAGTGTCTGGAATTAAGCTCAGCAATGGGGAAATACTAGATGCCCCTATCGTCATCAATGTTGCCGGCCCTGGCTCAGCTCAGATTAATCAGATGGCTGGTGTTGAGCAAGATATGAAAATAAAAACCCGGCCGTTACGTCAAGAAGTTGTTCATGTGCCAGCCCCTGAAGGTTTCGATTTTGAAAACCAGGGGACGATTGTATCAGACAGCGATATCGCCTGTTATTGTCGGCCTGAACATGGCAACCATATTCTGATCGGCAGCGAAGACCCTGCTTGCGATCCCCATCAATGGGCTGAAAATGATGCGGATTACAATCGTGATTTCACTGACCAATGGACAACCCAAGCCATGCGCTACGCGCAACGTGTGCCTGGCTTGGGGATACCTTCACAAACTCGTGGAGTTGTTGATCTTTATGATGCGTCTGACGACTGGATACCGATNTATGATNNATCNTGTTTAGACGGGTTTTATATGGCNTGTGGGTCTAGTGGCAATCAGTATAAAAATGCGCCGATCGCGGGCAAGATGATGGCAGAGCTGGTTAATTATGTCGAAGCTGGAAANGACCATGATCAGATGCCGTTATCATTTACCCTGCCTTATATAGACCGCCAGATTGATGTGGGTTTCTATTCGCGCAATCGGTCGATTAATGAGGAATCCAGTTTTTCGGTGTTAGGATAATGACCAACTAGAAGTCATCATGGCCAGCAGTCATCATGGCCAGAAGTCATCATAGCCAGCAGTCATCATAACTGGAGCTTAATATCATAATCTTGGTGGATGATCTGATCGGCGGCACCAGGGATATATGATATCGGGGCTTGCTCAAGAATAGCGTTAGCACGGGCATTAGCCTTGATAATCAGATCAGGCCGGTCATTAGCAAGCCATTCCTCAACGCTNGTTCTATCGGCAATATCGGGATAGATNAAATCGCTNTTCATCCGGTCAAGGGTGGCGCGTTGACCTAGAAAATGGCCATCACCTGCCGCCACCTGTCTGATATCATCCAGGGCTAGAGTAGAGGTATTGACAGCAAGCGGTTGACTCGCCCTGATAATGGCGCCNAGCATGTCGTTATCAATAACATAAGCCGCCATAGATGCCGCCATAAGACTCGCCTGCGCGCCGGCGGCCTGGGTTATCATATGGGCACCTGACTGAACCGCCATAGACACATTAATAGCCTTTTCATAGCCGCTTTGCGCATCAAGGGTTTTGCTGTCTGTGGCACCTGCAATAGTCGAGCTTGGCCATTGATAGAAGCGTGCCATTTGCGCTGAAGCAGCGGTTAGGAGNGCTTGCTCACCACTGCCGCCGCTCATGCCGCCTGTGCGTAAATCCGTAATCATAGGACGCGGGCCAAAAACAGCCCTGGCATCAGGTGAGACAGCCCATGCGATCGCCATCCCGGCCAGAGTTTCCGCCATTGTCTGCGCTAGACATCCCGCCATGGTGACAGGGCTAGATGCGCCTAATTGACCAAATGTGTTGATCATGACAGGCACGCCTGCGCTTGCCGCCTGAATAATGATCAGACAAGACGCGGCATCAAAACGCAAGGGTGGGACAACATGATTAATATTAAAACCGAAAAATGGGCGTTGCCGCAAAGCCTCTGCCGAACCTGCAATATGCGCCGCCATAGCAATANTATCATTGGCGGCTTGTTCCGATGATGCGCTTGTCAAAATCGGCTTTGCCGTCCCCCGAAAACAGGCATAGGCAGTATTAATATCAAGACTATAAGCATCTGGCATATCTGTTGCGACAAGCGACCGNGCAAAGAAATGAATATGCGGCAGATGATCAACCAATCGCGCCGCCTGATAGAGATCGCTCAAGGTTGATGCACGATAGCAGGCCTGCCCCTCATCATCATATTCAAGCAGTTTCGGGGAAGCACCGCCGCTACCTGTGTAAACATGATTGCCGCCAAGCGTCAGATCATTATCCGCGCCGCGTCCATAAAGCGTGAATTGTCGCGGCAAGTCAGCCATGACGCGCTCAATCACTGATGGCGGAATACGCAGCCTGCCGTCATCAAAGAGCCTTGCCCCATGTGGGGTGAGCAAGTCTATGACCGCATCAGGGGCATCGCTTAACCCGATCTCATCCAGGATGATCAGGGCTTGGTTGTGGATCATCTGGCACTGATCATCATTAAGCGGCGCTAGCCCCCATGATTGGGCAGGCATATGGTGTTGGCTTGCGGCAACGGATTGAGACTGGCTACTGCGCCGTCGCCGCCCTGATCGTTCTGGTTTAGTTGATATCTCNGACATTTTACTCATATAACATACTAACAGCTAAAAGATGATGATGTGGCATAATCGCATCTGATACAAGTCTTTGAGTGGATTTGTCAGGCGTGATGATAAACATTAAGATAATTAGCACCTGAAATAGGGGAGATTAAGATGTTACCTGAACATCCTGTTGTTGCGATTATTGGGACGGGATCAATGGGTGGGATTTATGCAGGCTTATTTGCTGAGGCTGGTATATCTGTCATTGCCATTGATACATGGGCAGAACATATCGCCGTTATCCAGGACAAAGGCTTACGGCTTAGCGGGGTTAGTGGTGATCGNATCATTTCTGGCATCACCGCATCAACCGATATCAGCGCTGCCAAAGATGCTGATCTGTTTATTATTGCCACCAAAGCCGCAGGGGTGGCCGCCGCCGCCAGTGCGATTGCGGCAATGGTTAAGCCGTCACAGCTTATCTTAACAATCCAGAACGGATTGGGGGCAGCGGAGCGAATATCAGCCCATATGTCGGTAGATCAAGTCTTGCTTGGGGTCGCCGAAGGGTTTGGTGCTTCCATTGTTGAGGCTGGTCATATTCACCATAATAATATGCGGCAAATCCGTATTGGTGAGATCAATGGCGGCATTAGCCCGCGTCTAACCGCTATCGAAACGCTCTGGCAGAAGGCGGGGTTTAAGGCGACCGCCTTTGCCGATATTAATCAGCTTATCTGGGAAAAATATATCTGTAATGTGATGCTTAGCGCGCCATGTACGGTATTTGATTGTACTGTCGGGGAGCTATTTGCCCATCCAGAATGGAAAGCGGTTGCTATCGGCGCCATGCTCGAAGCCTATCATTTAGGCAAGGCAAAGGGGATCGCCTTTTCCTTTGATGATCCGGTGGCCTATGCGACGGCATTTGCCGAAGGCATGCCTAAGGCCAATCCGTCCATGCGGCTCGATCATATGGCGCAAAGGCGGTCAGAAATAGATGCCATTAATGGGATGGTGCCTGACCTTGGCCGCAAGATGGGTATGCCAACGCCTTATAATCAAGTGCTGGCGGCGGAGGTCAGACGCCGCGAGGAAGGTTTCTGATCTTGATCACAACAAGATCAACATATGCTAGATTTTGGTGAGCAAGATGATGACGCCAACCGCTATAAGCAGAACGCCGGAGAATTGATTTAAGCGCCGCAAGCGTGACGGGGTTGCTAGCCACTGGCGGCTTTTGCCAATGAGGATTGCTAATGAGACATTGCCCAAAAACGGGACGCTTGCAGATATCAGGCTGATCAGAATAGCATCACTTGCGGTAATTTCGGCGAGATTAAAAAATCCGGGTAATATCCCCATATAGAACAGAATAGCTTTCGGGTTGCTGATAATCACTAAAAACCCGGCGATAAATCCAGCCGTGAAGCCAGCCATGAAGCCATTAGGGGTTAACTGGCTTAATTGGTCGGGTTGGGTATCAGCGCGCCAGATCAGCGTCATTCCCATGATCAGAAAAATGATAACAGCAATTAAGGCCAGTATTGGCATAATGGCACTATGAAATTGTGCTAGCATGCCAACGCCGCCAATAGCCACTAATGGCCATATTAAATCACCAACAGCAACTCCTGCGGCTAATGGCCATGCGCCTTGTGGTCCTGTCGCCATAGCGCGCGCCATTATCGCCACCCAGACCGGCCCAGGGGTCAGAAAGAGAATAAAGATGGCAAACGCATAAAGCCAAAGCTGTGTCAAAGATAGACTTATCATTATTCTTATTACCAATCCTGATGTTTACTACCATAAGTCGTGCTGTATCAGCCAGATGGAAATACCAGACGGGAATACCAGACGGGAATACCAGACGGGAACACCAAATTGGAATACCAGATGGGAATGATAATCGAGAATAATTGTCCTGATAAGCTCAGTATATCCATTGTCACCCTAATGAAACAACATCATGTCGGGGATGGAATGATTATTGTCTTTTGCTGTCTAATTACCCATGATGAGATTATCTGTAATTAGATGAGCATAAGTATAGGGGGATTTAATGTCAGATCGCATGCAAACTACCGCACAAGTTGTCGTTATTGGTGGCGGCGTTGTTGGAGCATCGGTGCTCTATCATCTGACCACGCGTGGCTGGACAGATGTCATGATGCTGGAACGTAAGGATTTGACGTCAGGCTCGACATGGCACGCGGCTGGCGGCATGCATACGATCAATGGTGACCCGAACGTCGCCAAGCTTCAGCAATATACGATCAAACTCTATAAAGAGATTGAAGAACTATCAGGCCAGGATATCACCATGCATCTGACAGGTGGGATCATGATGGCGGCATCCCAAGAACGCTATGACTGGATCAAGGGGATTTATGCGAAAGGCAAATATCTAGGCATGGAAGGGCTGGAGCTTGTGACAGCCGAAGAAGCCGCTGAGTTAATGCCGATGATTGATCCCAGCCAGTTTGTTGGCGGTATGTTTGATCCGATCGAAGGCCATCTTGATCCTTATGGTGTGACACATGCCTATGCTAAGGCAGCGCGTAAAAATGGCGCGACTTATCATACTCAAACCAAGGTGGAAAGGCTTGAGCAAAATCCTGATGGAACATGGATTGTTCATACTAATCGGGGTGATGTTCATGCTGAGCATGTGGTTAATTGTGGTGGGCTATGGGCGCGTGAAATTGGCCGCATGGTTGGGCTGGAATTGCCTATATTGGCGATGGAACATATGTATCTGCTCACCGAAGACATGCCAGAAGTCGCTACAATAAACAAAGACACAGGCAAAGAAGTGCTGCATGTCGTTGATTTTGATGGTGAGATTTATTTACGCCAAGAACGTGGTGGCATGTTAATGGGCACTTATGAGAAAGCTTGTGTGCCATGGTCAGAACGCGAGACTCCGTGGGAGTTTGGGCATGAATTGCTTGAGCCAGATATTGATCGGATTGCGCCCTCGCTAGAGGTTGGCTTTAAGCATTTTCCGGCATTTGAAAACGCTGGTATTCGGCAGATTATAAATGGCCCTTTCACCTTTGCCCCTGATGGCAATCCGGTGGTTGGGCCTATTCGCGGCTTGACTAATTTCTGGTGTGCATGTGGCGTCATGGCAGGCTTTAGCCAAGGTGGCGGGGTTGGCTTATCTCTGGCAAACTGGATTGTCGATGGTGATCCGGGGTTTGATGTCTGGGCGATGGATGCTAGCCGCTTTGGTGATTATACCAGCATGGCTTACACTAATGCCCGGGTTCGTGAGAACTACTCAAGGCGGTTTTCCATTCGCTATCCAAACGAAGAATTGACAGCAGCCCGGCCGCTATTGACGACACCTATTTATGATAAATTATGTGAGGCAGGGGCGCAATTTGGTGCCGCTTATGGCCTCGAGCAGGCGTTATGGTATGCGCCTGATGGAATTAGTGATGTCTTTAGCTGGCGCCGAAGCACGGATTTTGATTATGTCGGCCAGGAAGCTAAGGCTGTGCGTGATGGAGTTGGACTGATTGAGACATCCAGCTTTGCTAAATATGAAGTGACCGGCGCCGGTGCCGAAGCATGGCTTGATCAAATGCTCGCCTGTAAAATGCCAGATATTGGCCGCATGACTCTAGCGCCGATGATGAAAGAGGACGGTAAAGTGATTGGCGATTTTACCCTGGCTAAACTCGCCGAAGACCGCTTCATGATCATAGGCTCAGGGGTGGCAGAAAACTATCATCTGCGCTGGTTTCATCAGCATTGCCCGCAAGATGGCTCGGTTGCGATCACTTCACGCGGGCTTGCCTTAACGGGCTTATCCATCGCAGGCCCGAAAGCCAGAGACGTGTTGGCGGCATTGACCAATGATGATGTCTCGAATGAGTCTTTTCGGTTCATGGATATCCGAATGACGCATCTGGGCATGGTGCTAGTGATCATTGGCCGCGTCAGCTATACAGGTGATCTGGGCTATGAGATTTGGGTGGCGACAGAATATCAACGGCGGCTGTTTGATGATATCATGGCTGCAGGACAAGACCACGGTATCCGGCTCGTCGGCAGTCGTGCCTTAAATGCGTTACGGCTAGAGAAAAACTTTGGCAGTTGGGCAAGGGAATATCGTCCGGTTTATGGGCCATTAGAATGTGGCTTATCACGATTTGTCGCTTATGATAAGACTGCTGATTTTGTTGGTAAGGCGGCGGCTTTAGAGGAAAAGCAGGAAGGCGGCAAGATGCGGCTGAGAGCCTTTATTGTTAATGCTAAAGATGCTGATGTTATTGGCGATGAGCCTATTGCCTATCAAGGTGAGGTTGTCGGCTGGGTGACATCTGGCGGCTTTGCTCATGCTTCGGGAAAATCGGTTGCCATAGGATATGTTCCTAAAGATATGGCAAACCACCACGATGGATGGAGCGTGGAATTGCTGGGCGATATCTTGCCAGCGCAATTACAGGCAACGCCATTATTTGACGCAAATGGGAGCCGCATGCGAGCCTGACTGATACAGATAAATCTATGATCAGGATGCTGTTTTATGCGATCATGACTTGCTATATCTATCGTATTAGGTAGATTATGGGTATTGGGGTATTGGTGCGGCATTATGAGGTCGTCATCGCGCAATCATTCTTCTTATAAACGTTAGGGCCTATCATGGGTAATTTGATGAAATATGGCATTGGTGCCGTTGTTGTTGTCGGTGCTATTGGCGGTGGCGCTATATGGTATGTCAATAATCAAGCTGATAAGATTGTTGATAAACTCTTAAATGATGCCCAGCAATTTGTTGCTGAAAAATTGAATGGCGCAACCCTCAATTATAGCAATTACAGTAGCAACGGGCTTGCCCGTTCGGTAACGATTGCTGATGTTAGTATTACCCATGACAATGGATCATCGGTCAAGATGGACAGCATTACCATTGCGGGTAATGATGAGATGATAAGCATTACTGATGCCACCAATATTGACATCATCGACCGAGGTCAGATGCTAGGCCAAATTGGTGATTTGGATATTGTTAATCTTGCTATACCTCAAGATGATGTGATGCTTATGCTTATGGACGAAAACGCTCTCATAAATGAGCTATCTACTGGGCTATCTGTTGATACTATTTCAGTAGCTGATCTGCGTTTTGACGTTGATGGTGAAAGCCTGTCGATTAATAGCCTTGATATTAATGATGTCAAAAATGCCAGCGTTGGCGTTGATCTGAAAGGTCTGGCCTTTGATGGCTATGACGGCACTTTCAGTATCGCTGAGTTTTCTGTTGATAAGATGGATATCATTCCGCTGTTGATGGAAGACGAAGATGCCATTGCTCGTGATATGCTTGGCATGAGCGAGATGACGCTAAAAGGTGCTGTCTTTGATACTACTGATATTAGTTTTAATCTGGCGCTTTTAAGCCTTGATGATGTGAGCCGTGATGGCGGGCTAATCACTGCTGCTAATATCAACTTAGAAGGGCTGGTCCTGGATATTGAGCAAATTGCTGGACCTGATATCGCGCCAGTGATGACGCTACTTAATATCAATGAGATTGATATCAGCGGCTCCACAGCCTATGAGATTAGCCTTGCTAAAGGCACCGTCAGCGGCAGCCTTGGTCTTGGTGTCAAGGGCATGGGCGAGATTGATATAACATCCACTTTTGCCGGGCTGACAAAAGCCGCTTATGAAGACATCCTGGCTAATGCGGCGACACTTGAACCTGAGGACATAATCGAAGATTACGGGCTTGGGCTGGATAGCCTGTCGATAGATTACAAAGATGATAATCTGGCTGATACGCTCATTGATTTATATAGCGGCGGCAACCGTGCTGGTATGGCTGATGAAGTCACCGCTATGATTTCATTTTATGGCATGATGGCTCAGCAAGCAGAACTGGTTAGTGCTATTGCGCCTGCGGTTGGTGATTTTATTCGTGGCGGCAATCAATTTTCACTTGCTGTGAAAGCGAAGCAGTCGCTTAGCCAAGATGTGCTGGCGCGCGCGATGGAAGTCGGTAATCTTCAAGATATTGTATCAATCACAGCGTCTGGAAGCTGATATATCTCCCCCTAAAAACGTCTTTCAGAGCTGACAAACATGGATCAGAGTGATGCCAAAATAGAGCGTGATCGCCCGGCGTTATATCAGCTGGCAAAAGAAGCTTTGCAGCTATGGTTTGTCCCCGAAGACGCGACTTTAGAGCTGATCAATATTTCAGAAAATGCAACATTTTTAGTGTCGGCACCGGGCAGCACAAAAACGATTCTTAGGGTGCATCGCCCGGGCTATCATTCGCTAGAGACGATTGCATCTGAGCTGACATGGATGGAAGCATTAAGCACGGCAGATGTTATCAAGACCCCGGCTATTTTATGCGGTACCAATGGCGCGCGAATACAGCGTCATCAGATATCAGGACAGCCGCCACATGATATGGTCATGTTTGCCTTTGTTGAGGGGCAAGAACCTGATCAAAGCCAGTCGCTAGAAAGCTTGTTTCATCATTTAGGCGGTCTGGCGGCGCGGCTTCATCAGCATGTCATGTCATGGCCATTGCCAGCTGGATTTACGCGCCCTGATTGGGATATTGATGGCATATATGGCCGCATAAAACGCTGGGGAGACTGGCGGCAGGCGCCATATTTGACCACATCTATGCATACCATTTTAGAGGAAGCAGAAGCGCAAGTATCGCGGGCTTTACTGGCTTATGGCAAAACGTCTGATCGCTATGGGCTTATCCATGCTGATATGCGTCTGGCCAATCTACTCGTTAAGGGCAATGATATGCGGCGTGTTCATGTCATTGATTTTGATGATTGCGGCTTTGGCTGGTTTATGTATGACTTTGCTGCTGGCATTAGCTTTATCGAAGATGATCCACAAGTCCCGCATCTTAAATCCGCATGGCTCGCCGGCTATCAGGAGATCAGGCCGCTATCGGCTGAAGACCTCATGATGGTGGATACTATGATCATGTTGCGCCGGATGTTGTTGCTGGCTTGGGTGGGCAGTCATAAAGATGCTGATATTGTCGCTGAGCTGGAGCCCGATTTTGGCCGCGTCACTGCCATGCTTGCAGAACGCTATCTGAAGGCTCAGAACGGCTCATAGCGATATTACTATTCCCTGATCTAGCGAAAATACATTAGAAATAGCGTGTGATGATGATACTGACCTCACCACTATTACGATGATAATTTGCGATGGTTGAGCTTCATCGACGCTCATGTGGTCGGCATTACCGATGGGTTCATAAAGCCTGATGCCCTTGCGTGTCGCCTGATGAACAAAACTCCGTTGCCCTTGCGGC
>NZIT01000096.1 GCA_002691725.1 SAR116 cluster bacterium
TGATGGCGGCGGCGGGCTATGTTGTGCATACTTTCCCGACAGGTCAGGGCAATGTTGTGGGCAACCCGATTGTGCCGGTGATCAAGATCACAGGAAACCCAAGAACCGTGCGGACGATGAGCGAGCATGTTGATCTTGATGTATCAGGTGTTCTGCGGCGTGAGATGACGATTGATCAGGCGGGTGATGCGCTGATTGAAATGATCAGACGGACAGCCAATGGCCGTGCCACTGCCGCCGAAGCCCTTGGTCATAAAGAGTTCGTCATGACCAAGCTTTACCGTAGTGCCTAAAGAGATAACGCCTAAACCATCAGCGCAACATGCGGCAAGAGTGTACTTACAATAATTGGTTTACAAGAGTGGGGTTAGATGTCAGCTGATATTATCATCACCGAGTTTTTGGACAAAGATGCTGAACAGTATCTGCGCGATAAAACATCTGTGTTGCGTGATGATCAGCTGGCGTTTGAGCCAGAACGACTATATTCGCTTACTGGCGCGGCACGAGCATTAATTGTTCGCAATCGCACATGTGTTGATAAAGCCCTGTTAGATGCCGCCCCTCATGTGAAGGTTATCGGCAGGCTAGGTGTCGGGCTGGACAATATTGATATGGCAAGCTGTGCCGAGCGCAATATCAAAGTCATTCCGGCCATAGGGGCAAATAGTGATAGTGTCGCCGAATATGTCATCACCGCCATGCTGGTGATGATGCGGCCAATTTGGAACGCCGCGACTGCCATGACCGAAGGTGCCTTCCCACGTCAGCCGATGGGGCAGGGATGTGAGATTGGCGGCAAGACGCTGGCGTTAATTGGCTTTGGCGGCATTGGCCGCAATGTTGCTCACCGTGCCGCCGCTATGGGGATGCATATCATGGCATATGATCCTTCTTTCAAGCCAGAGCCAGAGCTAAATGTTGTTGAGGCATCATTGCCCGAATGTCTGGCGGCGGCTGATGCGGTGAGTTTGCATATACCGCTAAATGATGCGACAAAGCATCTGATGAATGCGGATGCCTTAGAGCAAATGAAGCAAGGAGCGGTGCTGATTAACACAGCGCGCGGCGGTATTATTGATCATATGGCTTTGGCTGATCGCTTGGCATCTGGTCATATTGGCGGCGCCGCGATTGATGTGTTTGAGGATGAACCGCCAGCAGAGGGGGCATTAGCCATGTTCAAAGAATTAGACAATATTTGGCTGACGCCCCATATCGCCGGCGTTACTCAAGAAGCAACCAGGCGCGTCTCATGGATGACGGTCGAAGCTGTTGCCAGGCATCTCTTTTAAGTGTCCTATCCTAAGAAAAAGAGGTTCATGATATGAGCGATCAGATTTTATCAATTGCTGAAATAACAGACCGCGTGATCGCGGCATTTACCGCTAGCCGTGTTGCACCCGACATCGCGGCATCGGTTGCGAGGGCGCTTATTCGTGCCGAATGTGATGGTAAGTTTGGTCACGGGCTGTCGCGTGTGGGTAGTTACGCGGCACAAGCCCGATCAGGCAAAGTTGATGGCTTTGCCGCATTTTCGATAACCCACCCACGGCCGGGGGCGATGTCTGTTAATGTTGCTGGCGGCTTTGCCTATCCGGCGTTAGAGGCGGTTAATCGGGACTTGCCCGCATTTGCCAGAACTCATGGTGTAGCGATGGCAGGGCTTTATCACTCACATCATTGTGGTGTTGCTGGTCATCATGTTGAGGCGGCGGCAGATCAGGGCATGGTTGCCTTGCTTTTTGCCAATACCCCTTCGGCTATGGCTCCTTGGGGCGGCCGCACAGCATTGCTGGGGACAAACCCCATCGCTTTTGCCGCGCCAGTTGCCAATGCGCCAGCCATTGTCATTGATCTGGCAACATCTTCGGTGGCGCGAGGCGGCATTATGAAGGCGGCGGCAAATGATCAGCCTATCCCCGAAGGCTGGGCGCTTGATGCTGACGGCAATCCAACCACCGATGCCAAAGCCGCCCTCAAAGGCACTATGACGCCAATGGCAGAAGCCAAAGGTGCCGCATTAGCCTTAATGATTGAGGTGCTGGCGGCGGCGGTAACCGGAGCTGGTTTTGCCTATGAAGCGACATCATTTTTAGATGCAGAAGGCGCGCCGCCAAATGCTGGGCAGTTGATGATCATGATTGATGCGGCCGCATTTTCGTCAGCCGCCAGCGCACGTATTGCCGAAATAGCGGAACGCATTAGCGATGATGGGGCGCGGTTGCCGGGGGCTGGACGCATTCTTAAACGGCAACAAGTTGAGCGTGATGGCTTGACGATCTCACAACAGATATTGGATACTATAGATAATCTGGCGGCAACACCTATTCTAAAATAGCGAAGGATGGAATTGCTGAGAATAATGGGAGAAGGGTATGGCACATTGGAAAATGGATTGTGATGCAGATGGATATGTCTGGCTAACCATAGATGTTGCCGATAAATCTGTGAATGTATTGACGCATGAAGTGCTGGATGAGCTGGATGAGCTGGTTAGCAATTTAAGCAAGCAAGAGGAGATCAAAGGTCTTGCCTTGCTTTCGGGTAAATCTGGCGGTTTTGTCTATGGCGCAGATGTCCGGCAATTTGAATTACTGAAAGATGCCGAAACCGTTGCCGCGCATATTAACAAAGCTCACCATATCATGAACAGCATCGCCAATCTGCCTTATCCAACGGTTGTTGGCATAGAAGGTATCGCTGTTGGGGGCGGGCTTGAGCTGCCGCTAGTCTTTGATCATATCATTGTCACAGCATCACCAAAAACACAGTTAGGATTTCCCGAAGTTGGGCTAGGCATCTTACCGGGCTATGGCGGCTCTGGTCGGGCTTATCGGCGTGTTGGTTTAGCCATGGCGCTTGAGCTGATGCTGACAGGGAAAAGCGTTGATGCGAATAAAGCTTTTGCTATCGGTCTGGTTGATCAGCTTGTCGATAATGAAGGCGAATTGCGCGATGCTGCGAAAGCTTGGCTTAAAGCGCAAAATGGCGTCAAACCGCAGCGCGATATGCAGCCTGTCCCTGATGATGCAGATGCTATTTTTAGAGCCGCAGGTGATGCGCATTTATCACGGGCACGGGCTGATCATACGCCCGCGCCTTTTGCTATTATTGATCACATCAGAGATCATATGACCGACCCACAGGCAATGACTGATGCCGAATTGATCATCTTTCCAGCCTTAATGACAAGTCCAGCGTCAAAAGGGTTAAGGCGGTTATTTGACTATAAAGATAAGGTGCGTAAATCGGGCCGAGGGGATAGCGGCGTTAAGCATTTGCATGTCATTGGCGGCGGCGTCATGGGCGGTGATATTGCCGCATATTCTGCGATGTCAGGATTTACTGTAACGCTTAGTGATCAGAACCCTGATGCCATTGATAAAGCCATTGAAAGAGCCAAGGTTTTATATGAACGGCGGCTCAAAACTGAGGACAAAATCGCTGATGCAATGGCCCGATTAACGGCTGATCCTGACGGTCATGGCATGGCTAAGGCTGATCTGATTATTGAGGCTGTCGCCGAACGCCTCGATGTCAAGCAAGCGGTCTTTCGTGATATGGAAAGCAGAGCCAAATCTGATGCAATTCTGGCCACCAACACATCATCAATTCCGCTCGCATCAATAGCAGAAGTGCTGACGCATCCTGAACGCTTGGTTGGNATTCATTTTTTCAACCCGATGCCTGTCTTGCCATTGGTTGAGATTATCTGGGCAGACACAACAGCAGCTGCGATCACAGATAGAGCGATGCGGTTTGCTGGCCAATTGAAAAAAATGCCTATTCGCTGTAAATCGGCGCCGGGCTTTATGGTTAATCGGGCGCTTCTGCCCTATATCTATGGCGGTATTGATAAGATGCTCGCTGGCACAGATGCTGATCGTATTGATGAAGCAATGGTGGATTATGGCATGCCAATGGGGCCGATTGAACTAGCTGATCAAATTGGCCTGGATGTGACGCTTGATGCAGGCTTGCCGCTTGGTGTTCCTGATCAAGTTGCGGCGGTATTGCAAGACCATATTGATCAAGGCAAGCTGGGGCGTAAATCAGGCTCAGGGTTTTATCAATGGGATGGCAAAAAAGCCATCCGGCCACGGCACCAATATCCAGCAGGTGAACTTGCCGCATTGGCAGAAGANTTGCTCTTGCCTATGATTGAAGAATGTCAGTCTGCGGTTGATGAAGGTGTTGTAGAAAACGCTGATATGGCCGATGCTGGAATGATTTTTGGAACTGGGTTCCCCGGCTTTCGTGGGGGACCGTTATTTTGGGCAAGTCAGCAAAAAAAATAGGGAAANGTTATGTATCACGCACCGCTTAAAGATATCCAATTCGTGTTTCGCCATTTAATTGATCGTGCGAATTTAGCTGAAAAGATGGATCATGAGGCATTAACTGATGATCTGTCAGATGCTATTTTTGACGAAGCGGCGAAGTTTGCATCCGATATTATTGCCCCAACTAATGCTGGCGGAGATAAAGGGTCTGCGCGCCTGGATGATGGAAGTGTTGTTACCCCCCCAGGGTTCAAGGCGGCTTATGCGGCGATGGGTGAGGCGGGCTGGACAGCAATGGATGCCAGCGAAGAATATGGCGGCCAGGCGATGCCAATGGCGGTATCGGCATTTGTTAATGAAATGTGGCAAGCCGCCAATATGTCATTCGCGCTATGCCATTTGCTGACCCAAGGCCAGATTTATGCGCTTGAAAAATATGCCTCACCTGAACATAAGTCGCAATTTATTCAGCCCATGGTAGAAGGCCGCTGGACAGGCACAATGAATCTGACTGAGCCGCAGGCTGGCACTGACCTCGCGGCTATTCGCAGCATGGCTATCCCCGAAGGCGATCATTACAGGATTAGCGGCCAGAAGATTTATATCACCTATGGTGAACATGATATGGCAGAAAATATTGTTCACCTATTGCTGGCGCGAACCCCTGATGCCCCCGCCGGACATAAAGGGATTTCGGTGTTTCTTGTGCCGAAGTTTCTGATTAATGCCGATGGCAGCATTGGTGAACGTAATGATGTGAAATGTGTTTCAATAGAAAAGAAACTGGGCATTAAAGGCTCACCTACGGCTGTTCTGCAATATGGCGATGAAGGCGGTGCTGTTGGCTATCTGGTAGGAGAGCTGAATAAAGGGCTGGAAATTATGTTTGCCATGATGAATCATGCCCGATTCATGGTTGGCTTACAGGGGCTGGCGATTAGCGAACGCGCCTATCAACAGGCGGTATCCTATGCCATGGACAGAAAGCAAGGCACCCCTCTTGGCGGCACCGAAGGTGATCCGATTATTGGGCATCCTGATGTCTTGCGGCTCATGGCTAGCATGCGCTCAGACATCATGGCGATGCGCGGTTTGCTTGGCATTGGGGCGGCGGCGATGGATTTAGCGACGCATGATGGCGGACAAGACCATCAAGATCGTCTAGGATTGCTTGTGCCGATTATCAAAGGCTGGCTGACAGAGCTGTCGCTTGAGATCACCTCACAAGCGATACAAGTTCATGGCGGGATGGGCTTTATCGAAGAAACCGGTGCCGCCCAACATTACAGAGACGCCCGTATTCTGCCGATCTATGAAGGCACAACAGCGATTCAGGCTAATGACCTTGTGTTTCGCAAAACCTTGCGTGATGGCGGTGCTAGTGTCATGGCGCTGCTTGATGATATTACGGCGGATATGAATGCCATTACGCCTGAACATGATGATGAGGCCGCAGCTCAGATCGCGGCAATGGCGGCACGAGTTATCCATGCGACCGATAACGCCCGTCATGCTATTCAACATTTGCTTGCCGCCGCTAATTCGCCGCGAAAAGCCGCGGCTAGCGGTCATCATTTTGTGATGATGATGGGGATGCTGACAGGCGGCTGGCAGATGGTAAGAGGCGCCGCGATAGCAAGGAAGCAGTCTCAAACAGATGGCGCTGATGTCAATTTTCTATCAACCCGATGGACTCTCGCCGATGTCTTTATTACCCAGCGAATGCCGCAAGTCGATGCCTTGGCTGAAACCATCATGAAAGGTGATGAAGCAGTGCTGGCGATTGCCGCTGATATGCTAGCGGTGCAGTAGCCACAACATCAATAACAGTAATGTCAACAGCTATGGCGCACCCCTCAACAAAAAATGGTCTGGCCTTGGTGATTATGGCGTTGTCCATGTTTTTGCTTAGCGTTGGTGACGTCACGGTGCGTTATATCGGCGCGACAGTGCCAGCAGGTCAGCTCATTGCCATTCGTGGTGTCATACTGATCATGATTTTAATGCTGATGATGCGGGTCATGCGTGACCCTTTCCATCTGGCGTATATCACGAATCGCTGGGCCTTGATCAGGGGTTGCTCGGAGCTGATCTCTACCTATTGCTTTTTCATTAGTATTCAGCTTATTCCGATTGCTGTTTCGACAACTATTGTTTTCATTTTCCCGGTATTACTGACTTTAGCATCTATACCGCTGTTTGGGGAAAAGGTTGGNGGCTTCCGGCTAGGGGCGGTAGCGATGGGCTTTTTAGGGGTTATCATCATAGCCGCGCCATCGGGTGAGGCGTTTAATCTTGCCATGATTTATCCCCTGGTTACGGCGGTTGGGCTAGTCGTGCGTGATCTGGCAACACGTCAGATCAATGATGATATATCCTCAGTGTCGATTATTCTGACCACTGCGATTGTCACCAGTATTGGGGGATTTTTATCTGCACCATGGAGCTGGGGGGGCTGGGTTGCTATCCCTTTGACGTTTTATCCTGTTTTTATGATTGCGGCGATGCTGGTGGCATTTTCTTTCATTGCCTATGTGATGGCTATTCGCTTAGGGGAGTTATCGGTTATTGCGCCAACGCAATATATGGTGATTCTGTGGGCGACGATATGGGGGGCGATATTCTGGCATGAGATACCTGAGCCGCGCGCATGGTTAGGAGGCGGGCTTATTGTCGGCGCAGGATTGATTATCCTCTGGCGTGAGCATGTCAAACATATAGTAAGACCCCCTAGCGCTTTGCCTCTGGAATGAGTCCTTTCGGGGCAAACCGCAAGACCAGCATCATGATCAAACCCATTGTCATAAGTCGGGTATGGGCGGCGCTTTCCAGCAAATGCGCTTTCAGTGCCGAATCAGCGCTCATGCCAGATGTCAGAAGCTCAATTAACCATAAGCCTAATGGTTCCGCCTCAATCCAGAAAAACCAGATAATAAAACCGCCAATAATTGAGCCATAATTATTGCCAGACCCGCCAACAATCACCATCACCCAGATCAAGAATGTGTAGCGCAGGGGTTGATATGAGGCTGGGGTAAACTGACCATCAAGGGTTGTTAGCATTGCCCCTGCCAGACCAAGAATAGCCGAGCCAATAATAAAAATCTGCAAATGCCGGTTTTTAACATCTTTACCCATAGCGGCTGCCGCCACTTCATTATCCCTAATCGCGCGCATCATGCGTCCCCATGGCGATTTCAAGGCTTTCTCTGCCATGATAAACAAGACAATCAGCACCGCCACAAACAGCGATAAATACGCCAGTTTTACAATCAATGATGAGGTGTTGATGACCGAATAGCTCATGCTTTCGGCAAGCGAATTAACCCATGCTTCTTCTTGCAGATCAAGCTCATACGGGACAGGTCGCGGCAAGCCATTAACATTCTTAACCCCGCGCGCCATCCAATCTTCGTTCTTGATGACATAGATAATGATCTCAGAAATGCCGAGTGTCGCAATCGCCAGATAATCTGACCTAAGACCAAGCGCAATGCGGCCAATGAGCATGGCAATCAGCCCGGCGGCAATCGCGCCAACAATCCATGAGAATAAGATATGAAGCCCTAATCCGCCTAAATATCCAGTTTTGGCAGGCTCTACCGCCTCAATCGCTTCAATCGCCGGGTCTGCGATATAGCGATAAAAGGCATAGCCTAAAATGATAATCAGCGCCATAAACAGATAGCGCTTGCGGGGTCGGTCTTTCCAATGTGATGTTTTTTTCCAGAAAATCGTGGCGCCGGCAATCACCAAACCCATGATAGCAAAGCCGCCCATTAATTGTGTTCCGCCAGCCGCCCATGCGGCTTCCACTGGCGGCATTGATACAATCACACCGGCTAGCCCACCAACCGCAACAAAACCCATAACGCCAAAATTAACCAGCCCAGCATATCCCCATTGGATATTAACGCCAAGTGCCATAATGGCAGAAATAACGCATAGGTTGAGGATGCTAAAGGCAACATTCCAGCTTTGGTTTACCCCAACAAAAGCCAGTAAGATTGCCATGCCAAAAAATACAGTAACTATACGCAAGGGGCTGGTCATAGTGTTTTTCCTCCTGCGATGCCAGTCGGCCGGATAATCAGCACCAAGACTAATATGACAAAGGATAGGGCGATTTTGTAATCTGTGCTGAGCAGCTGCATCAGCCCGTCTGGTTCAAGAGATTCAGGCAACAGATATCCCAACACACGCTTATAGGCAAAGGTCACGAATAATTCAGAAAAGGCAATGACAAAGCCGCCCAGAATAGCTCCAACCGGGCTGCCGATACCGCCCACAATAGCTGAGGCAAAAATCGGCAATAGCAGAGATAAATAGGTAAATGGCTTATAGCTTTTATCCAAGCCATAAAGCGTTCCGGCAAGCGTGATCAAGACGGCGGTAATCACCCATGTCACCAGGACAACCCGTTCTGGATTAATCCCTGAAAGTAACGCCAAGTCCTCATTATTTGAATAGGCGCGCATGGATTTGCCAGTTCGTGTATAGGTCAGAAACCAGAACACAAATA
>NZIT01000097.1 GCA_002691725.1 SAR116 cluster bacterium
GCTCGCCGAAATGCGCGCAGTAGCGCCGCAAGCAAGTTATCGACACCATATCTGGTTCGCCATGTCCCCCTCTATGAGATTCTCAATGATGAAGGGGCAGAGCTTATTGAAAATAATGCTGAAACCATCCTTGAGGAAGTCGGCATTGAGTTCAAAGATGATCCGGAAGCATTAGAAATCTTGAAAGATCATGGGGCGGATGTACAAGGCCAGCGGGTGCATTTTCCGCGTGGATTATGCCGTGAATACTGCCAGAAAGCGCCTTCAGAGTTTACTCAATATGCGCGCAATCCAGCACGTTCGGTTGAAATCGGCGGCAATAAAACCGTCTTTGCACCGGTTTATGGCCCACCTTTTATCCGTGATTTAGATAATGAGCGGCGTTACGCAACGATTGAAGATTTTCGGAATCTGGTGAAATTAATCTATATGCTGCCCGGGCTTCATCATTCAGGGGGAACGGTTTGTGAGCCTGTTGATCTGCCTGTGCCGAAGCGGCATCTGGAAATGATTTACACGCATATGAAGTATTCGGATAAGCCTTTCATGGGGTCTGTGACGGCCGCATCACGGGCACAAGACACAGTTGATATGGCTAAAATCCTCTTTGGTGACGGCTTCCTGGATGATAAAAATGTTCTGGTCAGTTTGATTAATGCCAACTCACCGATGACATGGGATGACACGATGCTTGGGGCGCTTAAGGTCTATGCACGGCACGGGCAGGCGGTGATCATCTCACCATTTATCCTTGCTGGCGCCATGTCGCCTGTATCAGTGGCGGGGACATTAACCCAGACCTTGGCCGAAGCGATGAGCGGTATTGCCTTTGCTCAGATGATTAGGCCGGGTACGCCTGTGATCTTTGGCTCTTTTGCCAGTTCTATGTCGATGCAAACAGGGGCGCCTACCTTTGGCACACCAGAGCCTGCCCTAGTCTTAAATGGCTGTGCTAAACTAGCTCGCCGGTTAGGTGTGCCGTTCCGTTCAGGGGGGTCGCTAACCGCGGCGAAAACGGTTGATGCGCAAGCCGCTTACGAGTCTACCTATACACTCCTGCCATCGGTGACAAGCGGCGTCAATTTTGTTCTCCATTCAGCCGGTTGGATGGAAGGGGGGCTTGTGTCGGATTTCCGCAAATTGTTGCTTGATGCTGATCAGCTATCAATGATGCAGAGAATGGTTGGTGGGATTGATTTATCTGAAAATGGGCAGGCGATGGATGCCATTAAGGAAACGGGCCCAGGCCAGCATTTCCTCGGCTCCAGCCATACCCAAGCCAATTTTGAAGAAGCCTTTTGGCGGTCAGACCTGGCGGATTACACAACCTTTGAGCAGTGGAGTTCAGAAGGCGCAACAGAAAGCGCCAAAAGAGCAGAAAATAGAGCAAGAACCATGCTCAATAGTTATGAAGCGCCTGACCTTGATCCAGACATTGATGAAGCCTTGGAAGCGTTTAAGGCAAAGCGCATGGAAGAACTGCCTGATAGTGAGTATTAATCACCGCTTTTGGGCTGATCAGCCGTCTTTATCAAGCCGTCCTGTTAGCTGGCAGGATGGTATTCCAGCCCATATTCAATGCTGGCATCAGCAAGCAAGGTGACCAGATAAGGCATAAAGCTGCTGCGGCCAATAACCGTGAAGCTGTTCTTACCTGTCGCAATAAGAATAATACCTGCATGACCCATGATTGTCTGAACTACTGTGCCAGTGGTAAAGACGCTGACATCCAGATCAATAGCGCAATGTTTCGCCAGCATCTGACGGCTGGGCTTGCCATTAACCGTAAGTATCCCGTAAGCATTGCTGACTTCGGTGGTGGCGACATGGCCTAGATTAGCGGTTTCGATATCTGCCATGATAGTATTTGCCGCCCCTGCCTCGACCATGATGAGCCATTCATCAGGGCCTAGCCAGATGACCGACCGATCACCTGCTTGCGCCAGTTGATTGGCAGAAGGCAAGTTATGGCTGGTTAATTTCTTGATCATGGCATTAGCCATTTTATTATCAGGCTGGCAACGCAAATTGATCAGATCGTGAAACGCTGCTTCTCTAATCTTAATCTTTCCCGCTGACCCTTGAGGAACAGGATGTTGAATTTTAGCGACTTGAGAAAGCGCGGAACGACCAGGTAATACAGCAGAACTAACCATTGATCCTGTCTCCTTTCGGGTCATAAAATACCGTGTCAGTAATGACAGCCTTGATCGGCTTCTTGCCATTAATCATGGGGAACCAAACGGTTTGGCCTTTTATGGCATGGCCGCCTTTAAGCAAGGCCATAGCAACCGAATGACCAAGCACGGGCGAGTAATATGATGACGTTACTTGCCCCAGCATTTCCATCGGATAAGACTGATATGGATCAAGCACAGCATGCGCGCCCTCAGGGATAATCGCTTTCGGGTCTGCGGTTTTTATTCCCACCAGTTGCTTGCGGTTATTAAGTGCCATGCTCTTGCGTTCCAGAGCGCGCTTACCAATGAAGTCTGTTTTCTTTTTTGAGACAATCCAGCTCATCCCTAAATCATGTGGGTTAACCGAACCATCGGTTTCCTGTCCAACAATGATAAAGCCTTTTTCTGCCCGCAAGACATGCATAGCTTCTGTGCCGTATGGCGTTAGTCCAAACGGCTCACCAGCATTGATCAGATGCTTCCATAATGCCAGCCCATGCCTGGCCTTGATATTGATCTCAAAGCTCAACTCACCCGTGAATGAAATCCGGAAAATGCGGACAGGTAATCCGGCCAGATTAGCGTCTTGATAAGACATGAACGGAAACGCATCATCATTTAGCGAGACGGAACATCCAAGCGCTTCTAGTATCTTTCTGGCATTGGGGCCAGAAACGGTTGTCACCGCCCATTCTTCGGTGACGCTGGTTAAATAGACGTCTAATTCTGGCCATTCGGTTTGCAGCCATTCTTCCATCCAGCTTAAAACAGTCGCAGCCCCGCCGGTTGTTGTCGTCATGTGGAAATGGTTTTCGCCTAGCCGTGTTGTGACGCCATCATCCATCACCATGCCGTCTTCTTTGAGCATCAAACCATACCGGCAACGGCCNNTTTTTAAGGTTGAAAACATATTGGTATAAAGACGGTCAAGAAACTCACCTGCATCTTTGCCGCGAATATCAATCTTGCCCAGTGTTGAGGCATCCATAATACCCGCATGTGTCCGCGCCTTTTTGACTTCACGATTTACCGCTTCGTCCATGTTTTCGCCGTCTTGCGGGTAATACCATGCGCGCATCCACTGACCAACATGTTCAAACTCTGCGCCATTCAGACGATGCCATGCGTCCATTCGGGTGAGCCGTTCAGTGTCAAACAGCTCTTTGATATCACGGCCAGCAATAGCACCAAATGTCGTTGGCGTGTAAGGATAACGAAAGGTCGTTGTGCCGACCTCAGGGATAGGTTTACCCAATTGATCCGAGAGAATACCCAAAGCGTTGATATTGGACATTTTACCTTGATCGGTGGCCATGCCATTAGTGGTATAGCGTTTGACATGTTCTACCGAATGGTAGCCTTCACGNACAGCCAGTTTGATATCGCTTGCGGTCACATCATTTTGGAAATCGACAAAGGCTTTTGGCTCTTGGCCTTTTGCCGCATCACTTGGCATTTTCCATAATTTATGCGGGCGCATCACCATACTAGGCTCATCAATAGTGGGCGTCATAACCGCGCCAGCATCAAAGCCTGCTGCCGTTGCTGCCCAAGCGCCGCCTTGTGCGGCATCGGTCATCGCGTCTTTCAGTTCAAATACGCCGTTACAAGCGCCGACACAAATTGAGGCTTCATGATAATCAGATGGGCGGAAACAGACCTGTTCTTCGTCCCAAGTGATTTTACCGCGAGCTTGTGAATGGAGATTAACGACAGGCGTAAATCCACCCGACATGGCAACCAGATCAGCATCTATATAAAATGGCTGGCCGGTAACATCGCCAGTTTTGGAGTTAATAGCGGCAATTTTCAAAGTGCCAACATGACGAGTGCCAATGGCATCAAGCACCGCATGACCAGTATGTACCGCCATGTCTCTGGCCATGGCCTGACTAACCAGAACCGATGATGGGGTCGGCCGCTGATCAACAATCGCCACCACTTTAACGCCAGCATCATCCAGCAATAACGCTGTTTTGTAAGCATCATCATTATTGGTATAAATCACGGCCCGGCGACCTGGAAGAACCGCATAGCGATTGATATAGCTCCTGACCGCGCTCGCCATCATGACACCTGGTTTATCATTACCGCCAAAAATCAGAGGCCGCTCATGATTGCCTTGTGCCAGAACGACATGCCTGGCACGGATTTTCCACATGCGCTGACGGGGCAGGTGATCAGGCCGTTCAGGCAGGTGATCAGTCACTTTTTCAGCCAAGGTCAGGAAATTGTGATCCATATACCCAAAGCACTGTGTCCGCGTCAGAATGGTGACATTGCTCATGGCTTCAAGCGTTTTAACGGTTTGCTTAATCCAGTTAATCGCAGGCTTGCCATCAATTTTAGTGTTGCTTTCGGATAGCATCCAGCCGCCCAGCTCATTAGCATCATCAACCAGCATGACACGAGCGCCAGACGCACCCGCACTAAGCGCCGCCATCAGCCCGGAGGCACCGCCACCAACAATCAAGACATCGGTGTGACGGTGGGTTTTTTCATAACGGTCAGCATCATTATGNTCTTTNGCCGCCCGNCCAAGNCCAGCCGCCTTTCGGATAANAGGCTCATAAACGCTTTTCCAGAANACCGCCGGAAACATGAAGGTTTTATAATAGAAACCAGCAGGGAAAAACCGCCCAAGCAGAGAGTTCACCGCACCGATATCAAAGCCTAGCGTCGGCCAGCGATTTTGGCTCTTGGCAGTCAGCCCATCATAGAGCATCGCCTCAGTCGCGCGAATATTCGGGGCTTGCTGATTACCCTGGCCAATTTCTACGAGCGCATTAGGCTCATCATATCCGGCGGTCAGAATCCCGCGTGGGCGGTGATATTTAAATGATCTGCCCACCAGATGAACACCATTAGCCAACAGCGCAGAGGCAAGGGTATCACCCTCAAAGCCGGCATAGGTCTTGCCATCAAAATGAAAGGAAACAGGGTGTTTGCGATTAATGCGGCCACCATCACTGAGGCGCATTTGGCCTTGCTTTGGGGATTTACTGCTCATGATTTGGCCCCTTTACCAGAAGTTTTTTGGGCTGGCTTAGCGGCTTTTTCTGATGCTGTTTGACGTCGCCACGCCGCCGCATAGGCATCTTTTGCCGCTTTCGATTTTGGCAGACTTCCCATGGCATAAATCTCAATAAACTCATGCGTCACGGTATCACGCGCAGCATTAAACCAGCGCCGACATCCAGCAGTATGGCACCAGCGTTCCAGAAACACACCTTTCGGGTTATCACGCCAGAACAGATATTCCGCAAACTCAGCATCAGAAATAGCATTTTCAGCCAATGGGCGCGCAATATGAGCCTCACCACCACAAGCAAATTCAGTTTCATCACGAGCGCCACAATGGGGGCAATCAATCAGCAACATAGCAATCTATCCCTTTCTTATTGGAATTAGTGAGCCACCCCAGCCGCACCATGCTCATCAATAAGCAATCCGGTCTGGAAACGGTCAAGCGCATAAGGCGCGGCAATAGAATTAGGACGGTCATTAGCAATAAGATCAGCAAAGACATGACCTGATCCGGGCGTCGCCTTAAAGCCGCCAGTACCCCACCCACAATTGAAATAAAGCCCTTTAACATCAGTCTTCGACAGGATAGGTGACGCATCAGGACAGGTATCAACAATGCCTCCCCAATGCCGCAACATACGCAATCGTGACAGAATAGGGAACAGCTCAACGGCTGCCGCAATCATATGTTCAGGCACCGGGAATGAGCCGCGCTGAGCGTAGGAATTATACTTATCAACCCCGGCACCTAATACCATCTCACCCTTATCAGACTGGCTAATATACATATGGACNGCGTTTGACATAATCACGGTATCGAGTTCAGGCTTAATTGGCTCAGACACCAAAGCTTGCAGGGGACGGCTAGCAATAGGCAAGCGGATATCAGCCATGTCACCAAGCACGGAGCAATGGCCAGCCACCACACAGCCGACTTTTGGCGATTTAATAAAGCCTTTGGTGGTTTCCACCCCTTNNATNCGANTACCTTTGCGGCGCAGTCCAGTCACTTCACAATTCTGGATGATATCAACGCCAAGATCATCAGCCGCCCTTGCATATCCCCACGCCACCGCATCATGACGCGCAGTGCCGCCTCGACGCTGCAAGAAGCCGCCCATAACAGGATAGCGGATTGATTGATCGATATTGATGATAGGAACCAGCTTTTTGATCTGATCCGGGGTCAGAATATCACTATCAATTCCATTTAAGCGGATCGCATGAACGCGCCGCGACATTTCCCGCAATTCATGCCAGCTATGGGCAATCGTCAGAACACCGCGCTGGCTGAACATCAGGTTGAAGTTCAAATCCTGCGTCAGGCCTTCCCATAATTTGAGCGCATGGTCATAAATCGCCGCGCTTTCATCCCACATGTAATTTGATCGAATGATCGTCGTGTTACGGCCGGTATTACCGCCGCCAAGCCAGCCTTTTTCAATAACGGCAATATTGGTGATGTGATGCACCGCCGCTAGATAATATGCGGTTGCCAGACCATGACCGCCACCACCAATAATAATTGCATCATAGGATTTTTTGGGTTCGGGCGAACGCCATGCCTGTTGCCAGTCTTGATGATACCGGCGAGCATTACGCATTAATGAAAACACAGAATATTTCGGTTTGCCGCCAGGAAGTCTCCGAGCGCCCCGATCAGGACTATCAGCCATTTTCTGCCCCTTTCTAAATCGCATTCAAGCGAATGAATACTATGTCGAAATTATTTATATAAACCTATCTTGCTGACGACAGGTGATACTGTATTGCCGACACATTTATCAAGCCCTTTTATGTCGCACTTTATGTCACAGACTTAATGCCTAACTTAATAACATGCGAGGGTTTTTTGATTATGACTTATGTCAGGATATGATAGTCTCTTAAAAACGAAAGGATGTCCAATGCCAGTTCATAACAGAATAGCTCAGCAAGCAGACGAAATGCGCCAATGGCGGCATTATTTACATGCCCATCCTGAATTAGCGTTTGAAGAACATAACACCGCAGATTTTCTGGCCAGGAAGCTGGAGGAATTTGGCATTGAGGTGCATCGCGGCATGGCAAAAACTGGCGTCATTGGTGTCATCAAGGGCAAATCTGCCAATGCGTCTAATGGCGCATCTAAAGGCAGACAGGTCATTGGCCTGCGCGCCGATATTGATGCTTTGCCAATCCCTGAGGAAAATCAGTTTGAGCATAAATCTGGCACCGATGGCATTATGCATGCTTGCGGCCATGATGGGCATGCGACGATGCTGCTTGGGGCGGCCAAATATCTAGCCGAAACACGCAATTTTGATGGCACGGTGGTGGTCATCTTTCAGCCTGCCGAAGAATATGGCGGCGGCGGCAAAGTCATGTGTGATGAGGGGCTGTTTGAGCAATTTCCCATGGAAACCGTTTGGGGGATGCATAACTGGCCGGGGATTGATTTTGGTAGAGCCGTTATTCAACGAGGGGCATCTATGGCGGCGGCAGATGGGTTTGAGATTTATCTAACAGGGCGCGGTGGTCATGCCGCTATGCCAAATCATACCGCCGACCCGATTTATGCTGCCGCCGCCCTCATCCAATCGCTACAATCCGTTGTCTCACGCAATCTTGATCCACTTGATCAGGCGGTGATATCGGTGACTCAATGTCATGGCGGCTTTACCCATAATGTGATCCCGGATGATACATTTATTGAGGGCACAGCCCGATATTTCAGCCCAGAGGTTGGGGCGATTATCAAAGACCGTATGGCGCATATCACGGAACATGTGGCGGCGGCACATGGCTGTTCGGCGCAATTCAAATGGATTGAGGGCTATCCGCCGACGATTAATGATGCGGCGTCGGCTGATCGGGCGGCACAAGCGGCGGCTGATGTCCTTGGTTCAGGATCAATTGATATGGACGCGCCGCCATCTATGGGGTCAGAGGACTTTGCCTATATGCTGCAACAGCGGCCAGGGGCATATATCTGGCTAGGGGCTGGCCATCCGGGCGATGGCGCCATGTTGCATAACGCTAAATATGATTTCAATGATGAGCTGTTGCCGCTTGGCGCCAGCTATTGGGCGACGCTGGTAGAACGTGAGCTGGGGCTTATTGAGTAGGGTTGTACTTAACCGTAATGCGTGACCGTCTTAGCGCCATTAACCTCATTCATGTGGCATCCCTTTAGCATCCCTTTTTGGCATGCATGACGCTTTGCTAGCGCACAACAATCAGATCCGCCCAGCGTGTCGTATAGGAGGGCGAGCGGAATTGCTGGCGCATATGCCAGCTCGGTTTATCCGCCGTTATGGCGGGGTTTTGCTGGCGCGTCTTTTTAAGCCCTTCGCTCGCATGAAACAAGGTGCCACGCCCCATCATGGCATTAACCTGATCAAGCATCGCCATGCGGCGCTTGCTCGCGGCATCTGTCGCGACACC
>NZIT01000098.1:0-8332 GCA_002691725.1 SAR116 cluster bacterium
GATAATTGGCTCAAGATATTGGTGTCATTTTCTGGTGCATCATTATGATTTAATACAATAGCTAATACACAAGAATGGTGCTTATAGCATATATCATTGTCCATGCAAACCCAAAAGGCATATATTATCCCTTAAATACCGTAATCATAAGGAAAATGATTGCACATCACCAGATCATGCCTATATAACAAATCAAGGGTGATAATGATGGAAAACGTAGATATACATACAGTAATTCGTGCCATGCTTGTGCATGTCCCGTTTGACGGCTGGACTGACACAGCAATAGAAGCGACAGCCAAAGACCTTGATCTCTCGGCTGCCGATATGGCGCAACTATTCCCACGCGGCGCGATAAGTGCTGTTGAAGCCTTTGTTGGTATTAGTGATCAGGATATGATCAGCCGTTTTGCTGAGCTAGATGACCGCCCAACAGGGGTGACATCAACCATTAAAACGCTCATCTTGATCAGACTAGAAGACGCCGCCCCATATCGGGAAGCGGTATCGCGGGCCATGCAGGTGCTGGCAAAACCTCAACATGCGCCAGTCGCCATGCAGACGCTGTATCGCTCCATCGATTGTATGTGGCGGATTGCTGGTGATCGGTCTGTTGACTTCAATTTCTACTCAAAGCGCGTATTGCTGGCTGGGGTGTATAGCGCCACACTAGCTTACTGGCTAGCAAACCCTAATGCTGATCAAGATAAGCTGGATCAGTTTGTCAGCCGCCGCCTGCGTGAGGTCGCGTTCCTGCCTAAAGTCACTGCCCCCGCACGCCAGATTGCCAAGACAGGCATTAAGATGGCTGGGCGAATGATGGGGCGGCTATCGCCGCCATGGGTTCGTTCCTGAGCCAATTCACATTTGCCGATAACATGTCTTAGCAAAGGGTAGTGCTGTGCCTATAAAAATACAACCTGATCTTCCCGCCCGTGAAGTGCTGGAAAGTGAAAATGTAGATTTGATCATAAGTGATCGTGCTGTGATACAGGATATCAGGCCGATTAAATTGCTTTTCCTTAATCTGATGCCAAAGAAAGAGGAAACGGAGATCCAATTTGCTCGCCTGCTCGGCAATAGCCCTCTGCAAATTGAGCTAACCCTGATGACAACAGCCAGTTATAAGCCGAGAAATACGGAACCCGGCTATTTGCGCCGATTTTATCGCTCATTGGATGATGTCAAAGATGATTATTTCGATGGCATTATTGTCACTGGCGCGCCTATTGAAACGCTGGAATTTGAAGACGTGAACTACTGGCAAGAACTGGTGACAATTATGGAATGGTCACGCCACCACTGTTTCCGGCGGTTAGGAATATGCTGGGGTGGTCAAGCGATGCTCTATCATTTCCATAATATTCAGAAGCATATGATAGGCCATAAACAGTTTGGTGTGTTTGATCATAAGCTAACCGAAAACAAATCACGGCTGATGAAAGGATTTACCGATAAGTTCCCGATGCCAGTATCGCGCTATACCGAAAACAGGTCAGAAGAAATTAACAAACATCCCGACCTTGAAGTGCTAGCGGAAAGCCCTGATGCCGGTCCCGGTATTGTTCGTCATCAAGCCACAGGTGATTTATTTGTGCTGAACCATCTGGAATATGATGCTGATACTTTGGCGACAGAATATACCCGTGATCAAAAAGCAGGGTTAGAGACGCCTGTGCCATTAAATTATTTTCCAGATAATAATCCTGCGCATGCGCCAATTAATTGCTGGCGGCCATTTGCCTTTTTATTCATCACAAACTGGATTCATGATCTCTATCAGGCGACGCCATTTGATCTGACCACCTTGGATCAGCCGAAGTCTTAACAGGAGCCTTAATCAATCTGCTCATTAAGATGCGCCATCTTGCGCCCTGTCCGAGCCTCGGCTTTGCCATAGCGGTGAATATGCACCCTGGGACGCGCAAATGCAGCATCTAGCTCTGGCATATCCTGGCCAAGGATATTGGTCATCCGCCATCTATTATAAGCCGCTGTTGACCCTAGCGGTAAGCCCGCAGCTATTCTGACAAGTTGCGAAAACTGGCTTGTCTCTGCGCCCTCAATAGTCCAGTGAAAGGAATTATGAGGACGTGGCGCAATCTCATTAAACAGCAATTGGCCCGATGTGGTGATAAACATCTCCACCGCTAGAACACCAGTCAAATCAAGCTCCTCGGCAATCGCTTTGACAGCAGCTATGCCTTGACGCTCACATTCTGGCGGCAAAATATCGGCAGGTGCAGGGGCTTCGCTGATATGCAGAATCCCGCCCCGATGCTGATTAATGCTGGCTGGCCATGTTGTCATCTGGCCATGCTGATCACGCGCGACCAGAAAACTGGCCTCGGCGGTAAAATCAACCAGCTCTTCCAAGATCAGATCATCTGACCCCATCTGGGCAAAGCTATCATCAGCCAGATTATCCGCAGTCAGCCGCATCTGGCCTTTGCCATCATATCCCATGCGGCAGGTTTTCAGGATAGCCGCATCAAAATCTGTCATGGCGTGGGTGAGGTCAGCTTGATTGTTGATAGCGATATAGCGCGGCGTTGCAATACCAATGGATTGCGCCATATTTTTCTCACTAAGCCGATGTTGTGCAATCCCTAATGCCTTGCTCCCCGGACAGACAGGGACATGTTCTGCCAAGATATCCATCGCGGTTACAGGAACATTTTCAAACTCACATACGACGGCTGATACAGACTTGGCAAAGCCAGCCAATGCCTCAGTATCATGGTAATCCGCCCGTGTCGACAGACTGGCAATATCGGTGGCTGGAGCATCACCTGACGGCGCAAAGACGTGACAGCGATAGCCAAGCGCCGATGCCGCTTCAATCGTCATGCGGCCTAATTGACCGCCGCCAAGGACACCAATCATTTTCGTTTCAGGGACTATTTCAGGGACTGTTTCAGGGCGAGCGTCTATCGGCATGATCATTGACCTTATGCGTTATCATCATCAACAGGTTCGATAGCAATAGCATCGGTTTGGCTTTGCCGCCAAGCGTTCAGCCGGCTGGCCAGATCAGTATCGCTGAGGGCGAGGATAGAGGCCGCCATCAATCCGGCATTAGTCGCCCCGGCATGGCCAATGGCAAAGCTGGCGACCGGAACACCAGCAGGCATCTGAACAATAGATAGCAAGGAGTCCATGCCGTTAAGCGCATTGCTCTCAACCGGAACACCCAGGACTGGCAGAGTTGTGTGCGCGGCCAGCATACCGGGTAAATGCGCCGCTCCGCCAGCCCCTGCAATGATCACCTTGATGCCGCTTTCATGCGCGTGATCCGTATATGTTTTTAGCCGTCCAGGGGTACGATGAGCCGATACAATCCGCTTTTCATAGGAAAGATTGAGATGATCCAATATATCGGCGGCATGACGCATGCACGACCAGTCAGACTGGCTCCCCATACAAATCCCAATCTGTGGCGGGTTGGTCATCATGCTAATCTCCTCATCTGATGCCATGCATATTGATATCAAGCAATAATATCAAGCAATAATATCTGGCAATAGTTTTTGGTTTATGATGCGAATTTCATCTTTAATGCCTAATTTGCGCTTTTTCAGGCGTTGCAGTTTTAAGGCGTCACCAATAGGCGCTTCCGCCAGCTCTGATATCACTTCATCCAAATCACGATGTTCAAGGGTAAGCTGTTCCAGTCTTTTCAGCAGCTGGTGGTTTGTATCATCAACATCGGAATTATCTTTGCTCATCTCGCATGACCAGCCTTTGCTTCGTGATTAAGATGAAATCAACCTTAAATGTTTAGGGAAATGTTTAGGGAAGCTCAGAGATATTTTGCACCTGATCAGAAGGCGACTTGACGCTGTCTCCCGTTTTTTCAATAGCTTTATCAAGCGCATCTTGCGTGCAAAGCCCTAGCATAACAGGATGCTTTGCCGAAATATTAGCAATATTCCAGTGCGAGCGTTCCCTTATCTTTGTGATCGTATCGCGCGTCGTGCCAACAAGTTTAGAAATAACACTATCTTTCATGCTGGGGTGATGCTTAACCAGCCAGGCGATGCCATCTGGCTTATCGCCGCGCTTTGCCAGCGGGATGTAAGTTGGCCCTTTGGTGCGGTTTGTTGGCTCTGGCAAGGTTGTTGTTGATCGAACCAGTCTGGCGTCGCTATCAGCTTCGCATCGGGTAATTTCGTCTTGCGATAATTGCTTGTTATGGACAGGATCATAGCCGCGAATGCCGCCGCCAACATCACCATCGGCAATGGCTTGCACCTCAAGATCGTGAAGCGCACAAAAATCGGCAATCTGGGCAAAGGTCAGCGCCGTGTTATCAATTAACCATACTGCGGTAGCCTTAGGCATTAGCAAATCAGTCATTTTGCCTCCAGAAAGTGCAATAGGGCTTGGCGATGGGATATAGAAATCAGCATCAAACTTAACAGCAAAGAGCGACACCTGGAACCCAGAATCAAAAAACCCAATATTTATTAAGATGATCATGACAGTTGTCATAATGATCAGATAATATTATCTACGCGCAAATAGCCTTAAAATCAAGCCTATGTGGTGCTTTCGTCGGCTGTTATGGGAATAATTTGTTGGCTTTCAACGATGAGCGGTTGGCCAGAGCTCAGCGCATCAATGCGAATGTTAGCAAGCCCAATCCAGCCGTCGCCATCTTTGGTACAGCCCAGCACCTCACCGACCAGCCTATCATCGGCACGGATATCTGCTGGATATGTGATCGCCGCCAGCGCCGCAAACGCCGTATATCGTCGTTTTAAGAGCCCCCGATAGCGTGTTCTTGCGGTGACTTCCTGGCCAATAAAGCAGCCTTTATCAAAGCTGACAGCCCCATGCTTATCAAGACCGGCTTCGAGCGGTAAGGCCTTTTCTGACGGCAATTCAGCCTGTCCTTCGGGGATGACATGGCGGTAACGATAGGCACGATATGCCGAATGATCGGCCTCACCTTCATGATCATTATCCGCATGGCCTGCCGTATAATATCGGCAGATAGAATGATCGGCAAAGCGCAGGTCTTTATAACCCTTATCTTTGGCCTCGCCTGTATTAAGCGCAACGTGGATATGCTCATCAGTTGCGGTAAAATCAACCGCACGGCGCAAACGGTATAGCCGCAGTTTCTTTAGCAAATCGTCACGCCGATCAAGATCACATTCCAGCCTGAAGCCATGCCTGTCATGAGTGATAAGGCTGATCAGCAGATCAAAAAGGATGCGGCCTTGCGGGGTCAGAAGCGCGGCGGAGGCAACAGTTTCAGGGGCAAGTGTGGTGATATCAAGGGTCAGCAAATCATTGAGAAATGCCTCAGCTTCATCACCAGTTACGGCGAGACAGCCCCTGCCTTTAATCTGACCCGTTAACGACGCTCTCATTTGGGCAAGAGAGTGCTGTTGATTAGTAGTTTCGCTTTTTGTCATCATCATCGTTACTATGGCGGTTTTATCATTTGTCTTCAAGTGGTGGGGTTTGCTCGCCCTCATGCTTGCCTATAGTCTTGCCCGCAAGGCAACCAAAATACCCTAAAGCACCGGCCATGATCGGCACCGCGCCCATCACCAATAATAGCGCATTTAAGGGTAAGCCCGCATCAATCATAAGTCCGATCCCTGCGGGTGAAAGTGCTGAGGCAAATACCATGAGCGCATGCATGACGGCCTTAATGCCCCCTAAATGCCGTGTCCCATAAAGTTCTGCCCATATTGGTGTTACCACGGGATAGACACCGCCTTGGATGAACCCAAAACAGCCAAAATAAACCCAGACCATAAAGGGGGAGTTAATCTGACCAAGCAAAAATACAGGTATCGCCAGCAAGGTGACAATAACCGGAGCAATAACCGTTGCCGAAAAGCGATCAACCATGACGCCGCCNATGAGCGCCCCGCAGATGCTCAATGCCGCATAAATGGAATACCCGCTTGCCCATAATGGTAAGGGAACTTGCATAAGATCAGCAAAATAAATCTGGTGAAAAAATAATCCTGTTGACGTGAAGCTTGGGGCAATGACTAACCCTGCCAGTAACAGAAAGCGCCATTGAAAAATCACTTGCCGTGTTGTCCAATGCTGCCCGTCACGGCCTGCCCTAACNCCGTCAACNCCAGCGCCGTCCTGACCATCTTTACGGCCAGAAAACATCACCGTAGCCGGGATCATGATGACCAATATCAAGATTGTGGTAATTTGCCAGATTTGCCGCCAATCCATGACCGCCAACAGCAGCAAGGCAAAGGCAGGCATCAATACTTCGGATAAAGGATGGCCTTGAGTCGCAATAGCAACCGCACGCCCACGTTCGGCTACATAGCGGCGGCTCATCGCGGTGGCATAGAGATGGCTCATCATGCCTTGCCCGGTAAGCCGCAGAAAATAAATGCCAAATCCGAGCATCACAGCAGAGGAGATAAGGGAGAAAAAGCTGGTCGCAAAGGCAAGCCCGATAATCACTACCAAGGCAATTGTCCGAAGCCGGATGATATCAACCAAGCGGCCGAGAAAGATGATAGTGACGGCGCTGCTTAGCGTGCCAGCGGCGTAGATAAGACCAAAATCACCATGNCTAAGATTTAGCTCAGATCGAATTTCAGCCGAAAACAGAGAAATGAAAAACGTCTGTCCAGGGGAAGAAAAAAAAGCCAGCAATAATCCAAATAACAAAAATCGCCATTGTGAGGTGATGAAGGCAATATTATCGCGGATATTAAATGCTGACATGGAAAGTCCAGTTAAATGGGAAAAACANATATTTTCCGCATCACCAAGCCTATGGAAGCCATAGACAGAGTGTCAAGAGTATTCAAAAAAATATCCCCTAAAAAGNGGATATTTAATAAGATGATTATATTGCCTTATTAGGCGTCAGATGGGGCGCTTTTTGGTGCTGCCAACAGCGCTAGAACGCCGCCAATAAGTCCAAGAATAACACCAACTATTGAAGCAAAACCCGCCATCAAAAAGCTAATGACAACAGCAACAATCATGATGATACCAGCTAATTTTGCGCTTTTCATAGCAAGTGCCATAATACCACCAGCAAGCATGGCTATCGATACAAGAAGCCAAACCAGCATATAGCTTGTTACCGCTGAGGTAAGCTCAGCCGCATCAGCAGCAAGGGCAGTATCAGCAGCAGTTCCTGAAGCCTCTAGCATCGCCTGTCCTGCACCACCAATTACGGCGGCGGCGGCATAAGCAAAATACGCAAAAATGGCGTTAAGAGCGCCACCAATAATTCCTAATACTCCACCAGCAACTTTCATAATCTTCTCCTAATAAATAAAAAAGTTAATTTCTCATACCATAATTTGTGCTTTAGGCATAATTTTTTAATTACGCTGGCCCCAANAAGAATTAAAGTAAGAGTTAAAGTTAGCGTTAAAGTTAGAGTGGGACTAACGTTTAGCCATTAAATGGGATCACCACCAAACCGATTATTTGAGCTAACACCTGGTGTCGCAAACCAAACAATCATCCAGACAAGCGTCCCGATAAATATTCCAATTGATAAAGCTATGAGAATATAAGCCCCGCCAAAAGATGAACCCATNCCGTTCATATCGCCTGATATGGCAAGCATGGCAGAAACAAAGATATTGATCATGGCGCCAGTAAATAAAATAGATGAGGTCATCATCAATCCATAAAAGGCAGCTAGCCACCATCCTGTTCGGTTAATATCATGAAGCCGCCTGACCGAAACCGAAAGATTGGGGATAAAAGTTGCCAGTGAAAAGATAATATAGACATAGTCNATAAAGCCATANCCAAGNGCNGTTTCATCANAATNNGGGTCCATCATGTCAGTCAAANGATGGCATNGCGGCNATCGAATAAGCNAAGTAAAGAATGCCAATANNAANAAGCANNANGCTATACCACCAATACTCGCTNCGGCTNGANCGNCCCNTGAAGTCAAAATACCTGAAAAAAGGNAGTATAGCATAATTGATAGCGTTCATTTTGATGCCTGCCGATTAGTCATAGTTGTCANATNTAGANATATAAAGCATTNAAGGGATTTAGAAAGACCGCTCATCAGTTTCATGGAAAAATGGTTTCTTTACATGCTGTCTTTGTCGAATGATGGTATTATTTAATTATGAATGTGTAATATAGAGGAATGTTATATGACGCGCCACACCCGTATCCGTCTAAAGATGATGACCATATTTGTTATGCTGTTCTGGCTGAGCGCACAACAAGCCATGAGTCATGAATGTATCCCNGCAAGCAATTCAGCGGCTGATATTTTTGTCTATAATAGCTGTAAAAGTGATTTGCTGACNGGGGTTTCCGGTCATGGNAAAGCCGATNGTNAAGCCNA
>NZIT01000098.1:8337-19139 GCA_002691725.1 SAR116 cluster bacterium
AAGCNGANNATNNGGCNAAGATAGANGCCNTAGAGCANGAAAATATTTACCTGAAAGCCCAGCTTAAAGAGCTGAAAGCGCGGCTGCTTCAAATCATTGGTCAGTATTAATGACNCGGCATTTGCGGCAGCCATTAATGACAAAAGAATAGCATAAGGCAAAAAAATGGTGCTGCTGAGAAGGATTGAACTTCCGACCTCTCCCTTACCAAGGGAGTGCTCTACCACTGAGCTACAGCAGCATAAGCGTGGTTTTAACAGCAAGAGATATAAGATGCAAGAGTAAAGCAGATAGGTAAACCAGATGTTACTTGCGCCATCTTATGTCCGCCAATCAAAACCATTTTAACAGAAACCTGACCAATCGCTGTACCCGAGGTGAGAATAGCTTTGGTGTATAAAATGCTCCTGCGGCGCGCTTGCTTGCCTCACCATAAGTCGGATANGGCGCAATATAGGAGGCCATCGTTTTAATCTTTGCTTTTGCTTTGATAGCGATGCTCCACGTTCCGATCATTTCGCCAGCATGTGGGGCGAGAATACTTGCCCCAAGAATTTTGCCTTTTTTTGTGGTGACAGCGATAACCATGCCTTCGGTGCGTTTTTCGGCGCGAGCGCGATCATTTTCCGCTAACGGGAAAATCAGCTGAATAGGGTTATATCCCGCGGCTTTTGCCATATCCATTGTCATGCCGACATGTGCCAGCTCAGGGTCGGTATATGTCACCCAAGGCACATCATTATCAGAAACCTTCGCAGGCAGGCGGAACAGCATGTTCTGGATAACAATGCCAGCATGATATCCGGCAATATGCGTGAATTGCTGGCGGCCGCTGACATCACCGATAGCAAAGACACGCCGATTACTTGTTTTAAGCCGTGAATTAGTGGTAATTCCGGTCTTGCCATAACTGATGCCTGCCTGATCTAAATCAAGGCCATCCAGATTTGGCCGGCGTCCTACCGCAACGAGAATATGCGAGCCATGAAGCGTTGCTTCGGTTTTACCGCTTAATGTCACGGTAATCTGTCCATTCTTGCCTGATGCTTTGGATATNGCGGTGCCTTCGATAAAGNTAATGCCTTCATNNGTCAGNTGCTGCTGCAANATCTCAACCAAACGNGGCTCATCCCGGTTCATGATGCTGNCGGCTTCGACAACGGTCACCTTNGCCCCTAGCCGCCGCCATGCTTGCGCCATTTCAATGCCGATAGGGCCGCCGCCCATNATGATCAGATGATCAGGGACTTTGGTCAGGCTGAAAATCGTTTCATTGGTATAGTATGGTGTGTCCGATAATCCCTCAACAGGCGGCACAAATGGCGATGAGCCAGTGGCAATAACAAAATACTTGGCCTTGACCGTATAGCCGCCGCCGCTAACGCTGCGATGATCAATAAACCTGGCCTCAGACTCAATCACTTTAACCCCAAGATCGCGAAAGCGTTCAACCGAATCATGTGGCGCAATGCCAGCGATCACATCATCAATATGAGCTTTAACAGCAACCATATTGACCGCTTTTGTTGCCGTGATGCCCATGGCTTCGGCGCGCGGGTCTGAATGGGCTAGTTTAGCAGCAGCAAGCAAGGCTTTTGACGGAACACAGCCATAATTGAGACAATCGCCTCCCATTTTATCGCGTTCAAATAAAACGACTTTGGCGCCCATTTGACTCGCTCCTGCGGCCACTGACAGGCCACCAGAACCACCGCCAATCACACAAATATCAGCTTCAAGTATGGTCATTATGTTGTGTCCTTATGGTTGGTAAGTTTTGTCGATGACTTGCGTCTTGATTTGATGAGAGCAGGGATCAGCGCCAAAACTGATAATGCCAGAATTGGACCAAGAAACCGCTGGTCTGCTAAAACCGAAATATTAGGGGTCTGACCAATCGCCATCAGCTCCCCAAAGCCGATGCCAGTATAGATAAAAACAGCACTACCGGGGATAATCCCGATAACTGTTGCCGCCACATAAGGCAGAACGCGCATCCCCAGCATGGCAGGGATAATATTGACAACCCAGAACGGCGCAACCGGCATGAGCCGCAAGGCCAGAAGCCAGAAAAACGGTGAGCGATCAAAGCCATCTTTAAGTCGGTTGATAAACTGCGAGGTTGAAGACTGGAAGAAACTGGCAAGCGCGCCACGCGCTGCCAAAAACACAAGTAGCGCCCCAAGGCTGGCAGAAAATACCACTAATATCACCCCCAGCCAGCCGAAAAATGCGCCGCCTAAAAGCGTCAGAAAGACCGCTCCCGGTACAGAAAACGCCACGGCAATAGTGTATCCAGCAATAAAGCCAAGGATCATGATTGCATAATTCTGATCAATCCATTGGTTGATCATATCGTAGCGAGCGGCCATATTGACCCAGAATTGCTGATCAAGGCGAAGGTCATAATATCGCATAAGAAACAAGATCAGACAGAGACCAATGACCAGAACAAAGAGAGGAATAAACCGCTTCCAGGATTTATTTTGTGGTTGCTCTGACATTTGTGGTTGCTCTGACATCTGATTATTGCTGTTTTTATTCTGGTTCCCGTTTGGGGTTTTGTCTGGGATTTTATCTGGGGTTTTATCTGGGGTTTTGTTTTGGTAAACCAAAGGCTGATCCTTTCGGGAACTCCAAAAAATATGCGTTACTAAACTTTATGATAATATCTCAGCAGAATTAGCAAATCACAATAAAGTGATGTTTAGCCATTTTCCTGCCTGTTTTTCGTGGTAAAACCTATTCTAACATGAAACATTAAGGTCAAGTCAGACCACATCAAGCAAGACCACACCAAGCTATGAAAAGGCCAATGCTATGAAAAGGCTATCTTAATGAACAAGCCCAAATCACAAAAGCAACATACAGAACACCCCGCCTCAGATAAAAAAGACAGGCTGGCAAAGGCTCTGCGTGAGAACTTGCTAAAACGTAAATTGCAAAAGCGTGGGCGTGACACTAACATGGGCCAATCTGCTTCAAAACATCTGAAGGCTGACAAACCACATCACTCAAAGGGAGAGCCAGAGCATGGATAAACTCAATATTGAAGGTGGAAACACTCTCAATGGCGTGATCCCAATCAGTGGCGCTAAAAATGCGGCATTACCGCTAATGTGTCTGGCCTTATTGACAGATGATACCCTGGTTTTAGATGGCTGGCCTGATCTTGCTGATACGCAATCCATGCGCGATTTATTGCAAAATCTTGGCGTCAATAGCCAATATAGTGATGATGCGCTTCATATGCGGATAGATGGCGCGATAGAAATAGAAGCGTCATATGATATTGTTCGCAAAATGCGCGCCTCTATTCTTGTGCTTGGGCCTTTATTGGCGCGCATGGGTAAGGCCAAGGTGTCGTTGCCGGGGGGATGCGCTATTGGCACGCGGCCGGTTGATCTGCATATCATGGTGATGGAAAAACTTGGTGCCGTTATCACTTTGGAAGATGGCTATGTGCTGGCCGAAGCGAAACATGGTCTGATTGGCAATCATATTCACTTTCCTATGGTGAGTGTTGGTGCCACAGAAAATGCGCTGATGGCGGCTGTGCTAGCGAAAGGTCAGACGGTGCTGGAAGGCGCCGCGCAAGAGCCAGAGATTATTGATCTGGCTGAGTGTCTTATTGCCATGGGCGCAAAGATCACAGGTCACGGCACCAATACGATCATCATAGATGGCGTTGATCAGCTAACAGGCGCAAAGCATAAAGTCGTCCCCGACCGCATTGAAGCCGGAACATTCGCCATTGCCGCCGCCCTAACAGGTGGTCATGTGACCTTGCAATATGATCGGCCAGAACATCTGGCGGCTTTGACGAATAAGCTGATTGAGGCAGGCATAGATGTCGGCATAGGTGATAACAGCATGACAATCTCCAGTCAGGGGCGACCAAAGCCAGTTGATATAACAACAGCGCCATATCCTGATTTTCCAACTGATTTGCAGGCGCAATTCATGGCATTGATGGTGTTTGCGGATGGAACCTCAAATATTGATGAAACGATTTTTGAAAACCGCTTTATGCATGTCCCTGAATTGATGCGGATGGGGGCAGATATTTCAGTCGCTGGAGGCTCTGCCGTTGTTCATGGAGTTGAGCGGCTTATTGGCGCGCCTGTTATGGCAACAGATTTACGCGCCTCAGTGTCATTGGTGCTAGCGGGATTGGTGGCGCAAGGCACGACCACGGTTCAGCGGATTTATCATCTTGATCGCGGCTATTACCGATTGGAAGAAAAGTTAAATGCATGTGGCGCTGATATCACACGCATAAAAGGCTAAACCGCATAGTCAAAATCATACTATATTTGCTATAATAAGACGCAGACCAGACAGAGGGTTCAGGTGATGAATGACAGACAAAAACTGGCGGCACTCGATCTTGCGGACCTAACCGTTTTGTCATCATTATTACAGGACGCAACGGTGTTAGTTGGTGATATGGGATACGATGCGGAGGCCGAGCAATTCATGCTGGTCGCGGCCAGGTTTATCACCGAAGATGATCATAATCGGCGCCGATTAATGGGGGTAAACATTGATGGCGTTAAACGGGCGCGACGTTATGGCATTGATCTGAACCGTAAAGAAGATGTGCTATCCTTGCTCAGCGTGACATTTTCGGGTATGTCGGTGGATCTAACCTTTTCTGGTGATGCGATGTTAACACTGGAGACAGATCAGATCAGGGTCTTTGCCGCTGATCTGGATGAAGGCTGGGTGACAGGATTTCAGCCTTCACATAACAGCGATTAAGGAAAGATCAGTCTGATGACAAATCTTGGACAAGCACGGCTAAATGAATTGGTGGAAAATGATAGTCAGGAAAAGCTCATCCTGGCTTTGCCCAAGGGGCGGATTTTGCAAGCTATTCGTCCCGTGATGGAACATGCCGGGCTTATTCCTGAAGATGGATTTTTCAATGAAAAAGACCGCCGCCTGCGCTTTACAACCAATGATCCTATGGTGGATATTATTCGAGTCCGGAGCTTTGATGTCGCAACATTTCTGGCCTATGGCGCAGCACAGATGGGGGTTGCTGGCTCCGATGTTTTGATGGAGTTTGATCATCCTGATATTTATGCCCCGGTTGATCTGAATACGGGCCATTGCCGCATGGTGGTAGCCACACAAGCGAAAACACTGACCGAGGAAGACCCAAGAAGCTGGAGCCATGTTCGTGTCGCTACAAAATATCCACGCCTAACCAGTCAGTATTTTGCCGCCAGAGGCGTCCAGGCAGAATGTATTAAACTAAACGGCGCGATGGAACTTGCCCCCGGATTAGGATTATGTCGGCGCATAGTCGATTTAGTCGAAACGGGCTCTACCTTAGAAGCTAATGGACTGGTAGAAGTGGAAGAGATTGCAAAAATCACCAGCAAGCTTGTTGTCAATCGTGTTGCATGGAAAACCAGACCTGAAGTGATTAGCAACTGGATCAAACGCTTTCGTGAGGCGGTAGATGACACTCAGAGTTCCACTTAATCATCCTGATCGGGCGGCGGCGCTGGATCATTTTATTAACCTCTCGCGTGACGTTGTCTCTGATGTTGGGGCGGATGTTGCCAATATTATCAGCACGATCAGGGCGGAGGGTGATACAGCTTTATTGCGTTACACAGATCAATTTGATCATTTTGCTGTTGCTAATGTGGCTGATCTATCGATATCACCTGAGCGTCTGAAAACGGCCTATGAACAGCTTGATAAAGGCTTACGGCAAGCGCTTGATTTGGCCGCCGACCGGATTTCAGCTTTTCATGAGGAGCAACGCCCAGTGCCGCAAGAATGGGTTGATGATGCCGGGGTGCGGTTAGGTCTGCGGCATACGGCTGTTGATGCGGCAGGGCTATATGTCCCTGGCGGCAAGGCCGCTTATCCGTCATCAGTTTTAATGAATGCGTTGCCAGCGCGGGTTGCTGGTGTCACACGGCTGGTCATGGTAACGCCGATGCCGCATGGAGTTGCCAATGATCTGGTTCTGGCGGCGGCGTGGCGGGCAGGCATTGATGAAGTCTGGGCGATTGGTGGCGCCCAAGCCATAGCCGCTTGTGCTTTTGGTACTGAAACTATCCGTCCTGTTGATAAAATTACTGGCCCCGGTAATGCGTGGGTTGCGACCGCCAAGCGGCAAGTTTTTGGTCAGGTTGGGATTGATTCGATCGCCGGCCCTTCAGAAGTACTGATTATGGCGGATAGCGATAATAATCCAGACTGGATAGCCATGGATTTAATGGCACAAGCGGAACATGATGAATTGGCGCAATCAATCCTGATTACCGATGATGAGGGATTTGCTGATGCGGTGGCGGAGGCGGTTGAGCATATTCTTAAAACCTTACCGCGAGCAGAAATTGCAGGCGCATCTTGGCGTGATCACGGGGCTATCATTACAGTTGCGGATTGGCAGGAAGGCATTGATTTAGCCAACCGGTTAGCTCCTGAACATCTTGAGCTAGCCTTGGCGGATGCTGATGCGGTGAGCGCAGAAATCCGTCATGCAGGGGCAATGTTTATCGGGGCATATACGCCGGAAGCCGTCGGCGATTATGTGGCAGGCCCTAATCATGTGTTGCCAACATCGCGCACGGCTAGATTTTCATCAGGCCTTGGTGTTGTTGATTTTATGAAAAGAACAACTTTGGTATCTTGTGATAGTATGGCGTTACGGAATATTGGCCCGGCGGCTGTGCATCTGGCGGAGGCTGAGGGACTGGATGCGCATGCCTTATCTGTTTCTCGGCGATTGAATGTCTGATAGCCATGACGACTGCATCTGACCAAGCCCGCATTATTGAGATACATCTGGATCAGAAAGACCAGCCCCGACTGAGTGCGGAAGCCGAACATGAACGATCAATTGCTATCTTTGATCTCATTGAAGAAAATTACTTTAGTCTATTATCAACTGACGGGCCTTATATTCTGACGCTTCGCATTGATGCGCGGCATATTCATTTTGATGTTAAGGATAACGCCAATCAATTGCTGGCTAAGTTTATGCTGGCGATGGGGCCTCTACGGCGCGTGATCCGTGACTATAATATGGTTTGTGAAAGTTATTATGAGGCTATTCGCACCAAGACGCCATCACAGATTCAAGCGATTGATATGGGGCGGCGGGCGCTCCATGACGAAGGGTCGCAGATATTGCAAACCCGTCTTGATGGCAAGATTGAAATGGATAAAGGCACGGCACGGCGGCTGTTTAGTCTTGTCTTTGTTCTCAAGCAAGGGTTTTAAACTGGGTTATCAAAAAAGGTAAAAAACCATGATAAAATCAACAAGTAATACAGAGGCAGCCAATCGCCCCTTTGATAAGCTACCGCTTAATATCCTATTTGCCTGTACGCATAATAAAATCCGCTCGCCTATGGCCGAAGCCATGATGAAGGATATGTATGCTGATCTTATTGGTCTGGTTGATAGCTGCGGCATGGATGATGGCGGCGATCTCGGGGATGGCTTTACGATCACAGTCATGCAGGAAATTGGCCTGAACATCATGGATCATGAGCCGAAAAGCTTTGTTGATATTGGTCAGTCACATTTTGATATGGTCATTTGCTTCTCAGAGGCCAGTTTTGAGGATGCCAGCCGTATGAAATCACTAGCTGGTGCTAGTATTGAATACTGGCCAGTTTATGATATGGCGCTGATTGCCGAAGGCAGGGAAGCNCGCCTAAATGCCTATCGAAATGTCCGTGATGACATAAAAACCATGCTTAATGATCGTTTTAAGGGGTTAAATGCATAATATGCTTGACCCCAGACAGCGCATTCGCAATAGATGATGCCTAGATTGATAAACTTGGATTCTATGGATGGCTAAAGAAGACTTAATCGAATTTTCGGGCGTTGTAACCGAATTATTACCCAACGCGATGTTTAGGGTAAAACTTGATAATGATCACGAGGTTCTCGCCCATACAAGCGGCAAGATGCGTAAAAACCGTATTCGGGTGCTGGCAGGTGATCGGGTTAATGTTGAAATGACCCCCTACGACCTGACCAAAGGCCGTATCACTTTCCGTTACAAGTAATTCATTTAAGATGGCGGATCGGCAGGATACACTCCGTCATTTCGTGTTAGCCTCGGCCTCGCCTCGGCGGGTAGAGCTACTTAATCAAATNGGTGTTGTTGCGGATGCTATTCATCCTGCTGACATTGATGAGACCCCAACAAAAGCCGAAAACCCAAGAGACTATGTTCAACGTATGGCGCGGCAAAAGGCTGAGGCTGTGGCGGCGCTTCACCCCGCATCTGTTGTTTTAGCTGCTGATACTGTGGTGGCGATGGGGCGGCGCATCATGGGCAAGCCCGATAATCAAGCGATGGCAAAACGCTATCTTGAGCAGCTATCCGGTCGCCGCCATGATGTTATGACAGCGGTGGCGTTGATCAGCCCGGATGACCGTATCATGCAGCGACTTTCCCATAGTAAAGCCCGCTTCAAGCGGCTCGATGAAGCGATCATTGCCGCATATCTGAAAAGTGATGAATGGCAAGGCAAGGCCGGCGGTTATGCTATTCAAGGTCAGGCGGCGATGTGGATTGACTGGATGAGTGGGTCTTATTCNGGGGTTGTTGGCTTGCCACTNGCGGAAACCGCGCATTTGCTTCGGCATGCTGGAGTGNTGAAACTGTCATGACTGGCACCAGTACTGATCAAGCCACCATGACAGCTATTCTGGACCCGATGCCGGGTTATCAAAGGTTAGCGCTGATCAAGGGGGGCACATTAACCGATATCTTTGTCCATGATATGAGCGATAAGACACCTGCTTATGGCGGTGTTTTTATGGCGAGGATAGCGGCACTCTTTCCNCAACATAATCGCCTTCAGCTCAATTTAGGTGAGATGGGTATGGCCAGTATGCGCGTGAGCAGACCGAGCCAATTTAGCTCAGGTCAGCTTATCCCGGTTACNGTNCAAGCTGAGCCGCGTGAGCAAAAGCCAGCCCAGATGCGCTATGGCATTATTCGCCAAANCCGCTTTGCCATACTTCATGCTGTGCCGAACACAACTGGCCAATTGCATCTATCACAGCGGCTGAAAGCCTGTCTGGGTGATCATGGTGATGATGGTCTATCCGAATTATGTGCTGTTTTGCGTGACATGGCGGAAGCGCATGCTTGCCAGATCACCTTGCGCCAGACCGCCGCCAGTGAGCCAGGCGATATTGTCCTCAATGTGATTAAAGCCCAGCTTGCGACCATAAAGCCCATATCTGCTGCTGCCGATAGGATGCGTGAACATGGCATGGTGGCAGCGCCGCCAGCGCTGTTATCAATGGCTGAACAATATGTATCGGCTGAGCATATTACGATTGATGATGACGGCAGGTCTTGGGCAGATGCTGATATTGATCAGCAGATTGATCAGGCTCTATCGCCGTATCTGAGCTTGCCAGATGGCGGCGGCATTCATATCTCATCGCCGCCCGGTGCAGCGGTCATTGATGGTGATAGCGCGGCATCACGATTAGCACCTGAAGCGCTGGCAATGGCCATGATCACGCCGCTTGCTGATCATATCCGATTGCGCCGCATATCAGGGGCTATTGTTGTTGATTTTCCGCGCCTCAATCATGGCGGCAGAGATCGCATTCATCAAGCCATGATGACAGCGTTTGCTGATGATCCTCTGCGGCCGATCTTGCATGGTTGGACAAAAGGCGGCTTATATACGCTAGAGCGGCGGCATCAGCTGAGGCCGCTTGGCGATATGCTTAACCGGGATAGCGCACCAGCAAAATATGCCGCTATTATGGCGCTTCGTCATCTCTGGCAACAGACCCGAAATACTGGCAGAAATATAGGCAGTGATGGTTTACCGCCACCGCTTCGGCTGACACAAGCGGCACAGGATTGGCTTAACGGGGATGGTGTTGCGATCAGGGATGCGATTGCTTTAGACGTGCCCTTGCTTTTGCCCTAGCTCTGGCTCTTGCTCTTGCTCTTGCCCTAGCCGCCAGAGTGGATTANTGTTGCGCCGTAGATCATGGATTTATGGTCATCAGACTGGTATTATTGGAGGAGAAAACATGCCAGCNAAATGCCCGACTTGTGGGGAATTAGCCATGAAACCGCATAGTCCATTTTGCNCNGAGCGATGTGCGTCGGTTGATCTGGGAAACTGGTTTTCGGGCAAATATGCCTTTCCTGCTGACGACATGCCCGAAGAAGATGAGCTGGATGCGATNATTGATAGCATAGAGGCAGGTGCTGAAAATGGCGGCGAGGATGCCGATATGCCGGGTAAACAGAGCGCCGCTATTATGCCGTTTCAAAGAAAATAGAATAAGGTGATCATTCCCTTGCGTCTTTGGCTGGACATATGAGATTAGATCGGCTAGATCATTGAAAGCAGAATTGGTATTGGCTAATATGTGCTTAAAGTTCATGATGTGCTTATTGCTAATGTTGCTCATGATGCCCAGGTAGCTCAGTTGGTAGAGCAGCGGACTGAAAATCCGCGTGTCGGTGGTTCGAATCCGCCCCTGGGCACCACTTGCTCTCTAAGATTTCCCATTATAAACAATAAGTTCTGGTCACTCACTGTTGATACTTAAGCTTATAAGCTTTCTGCAGAAATGTCCACTTTTGCGTGTTCAAAGTGACCACAGAGTGACCAAATGTGAACTTTATCGGCGTGAGGTGCTTTCTGTAAATAAGCTTTGCGGAATAATAGCTTTCAGCGGTGTTGCGCATGACGCGCATGCGGTTTCCATATAACTCGTGTATTATGTATAAAATGCGCATGAGTTCCTGTGTGTTACAATTAGGT
>NZIT01000099.1 GCA_002691725.1 SAR116 cluster bacterium
CATCAGCGTCGTAATCGACCCCGTCAACTTCAAATCCGAACAACTGTAAAAACTCTTGTCGGTAACCCGCGAAATCAGACAGGTCACTCAAATTGTCAGTGTCTATTTGATCCCACAGCCCAGCGACTTCTGCCTGAACCTCGGGCAGGAGCTCAAGGTCATCCACGCGGCAGCGACCCTCGTCGTCCAGCGGCTTGTCACCGTAGAGCGCCTCACGGAATAGCCTGTCGATTTGCTCAATACACCCCTCGTGAGTGCCTTTTGCCTTCATCACTTTAAATAGAATAGCGAGGTATATCGGCATAGCGGGGATAGCGGCCGAAGCCTGGGTTACGACTGCTTTGAGAACTGAAACGCGCGCATCACCGCCCTTTGCTGCCAAGCGCTCTCGAATGGCGACGACCCGCTTATCAAGGTCNTTCTTTGCGGCGCCAATGGTGCCGTGCCAGTAAATATCCCAGGTTATCTTCTCGCCAATGTAGGTATAGGCCGTNGTCTTTGCACCTTCNGCCAAAACGCCCGCATCATCGAGCGCTTCAATCCACATCTGCCAGTCCTCNCCNCCCATNACGGCNACCGTNTTNTCGATTTCCTCNTGAGANGCGGGNTCNAGGTGAAANTCCTGAATGGTTCCCTTNTCNGTNTTGATNCCNTTTTGNANGGCTGCNGANCCNATGGGNTTCAANGTTGATACGTGAACNTCGCCNGTCACAGGATGCGTNCGGCGCGGTGCAGCAAGACTGTANACAACNAGATCAACCTGCCCTAAATCCTGTTTGATCAGATCGATAACGCTGTCTTTGAGCTNCGCCGAAAAAGCATCNCCATTGATACTCTTNGCATACAGTCCGGCGTCTTCGGCATACCGATGAAAAGCGGCGGNGTTATACCAACCAGCCGTTCCCGGTTTCTTCTCGTTNCCCTCTTTTTCAAAAAAGACGCCAATGGNNGNNGCACCAGAGCCAAAAGCCGCCGTAATCCGAGACGCCAGTCCATAACCTGTCGATGCGCCAAGCACGAGCACNCGCTTGGGTCCACCGGCTACATCACCTTTCGATTTCACATGTTCAATCTGACGACGGACGTTCTCATCGCACCCAACAGGATGGGTCGTGGTACACAGAAATCCGCGAACTTTAGGTTTGATAACCATGGACTTAACTCTTACTCGAAATATCGGTGTAGAAGTCTAGCATGCAAGCAGTGTTTCGTTAGAGACTAGCGATGCGGTCTGGACCGCACCTCGAATAACGATAACGGAGATCAACCATGCAAGAATTCAACCCCATTTTGGGACCTGCGGCGCTACTCGCCACCTGGTCAGTCGTCATGTTTTTTATCTATGTCATCCGAGTCATGGGCTCAGGTGCAAAACTGGGCGAGCTGCCTCCCGGGTTTAGAGGCCCCGACGGCGAAGCTGACGCTCCCGACAAAATGAAGTGGACGCGCCACAACTACGAGCACCTGATGGAACAGCCTACGGCCTTCTATGCACTGGTCATCATTCTCGCCATGGTCGGTGACACGTCGACACCATCACTCTATGCGGCTTGGACGTATGCCATCGCTCGTATTCTTCACAGCTTCTGGCAAATGCAAGTGAACACCATTCCTGTTCGCTTTCTACTCTTTACGATCGCGACCTTGGCACTTGCCATGCTCGGTGTCCACGCGGTCATGTTTACGCTGCTTTAATAGCGTAGATGCTCTGGCATGCCCTGCCTAGGCACACGCTGATGCCGGCTCGATCCAGAGCCGGCTTATTTTTGACCCCCCCACCGCTGGATGACGCTTCCTCTCGAGAAACCCGCCCCTGTGACTGGTAAACCTTTATTGGCAGCTATCGAGGCTGGCGGTGCCAAATGCATTGTTTCGGTGGGAAGAGATCCAAACAAAGCAAAACGACATCGAATTGAAACCGCCTCTCCCAGCGAAACCGCAGCATCGATTGAGCGCATTATTCGCGAGGAAATCGGCCGCAACGGCCTAGATGCAATCGGTATCGCAAGTTTTGGCCCGCTTAACGTAGACCCCGAAAGCGCTGATTACGGGCAAATAGGACCAACGCCAAAACCTCACTGGGAGGCCTTCAATCTTAGAGCGCGTCTGCAGGAAGAATTTGATTGCCCTGTCATGTCGGAGTCGGACGTCAATGGTGCTGCGTTTGCTGAGGCGCACTGGCAACTCGACAGCCCTATTAAGCACTTAGCCTATGTCACGGTAGGCACGGGCATTGGTGTGGGCGTTGTGCAAAACGGCAGCATCGTTAATGGACGGTCGCACCCGGAAATTGGCCACATTCGCGTCGAGCGACACCCAACTGATCGGACATTCTCGGGCACCTGCCCCTTTCACGGCGACTGTTTAGAAGGACTAGCCTCTGGACCCGCCATCGCTACGCGCTGGGGAGCCTCGCTGACCGAGCTTGGTCATGATCATCCGGGCCTGGCGGTAGAGGGTTTCTATCTCGGCCAACTGGCCGTGAATCTCATCCTACATCATCGACCCGAAGCCATCATTTTTGGCGGNGGTGTCTCGCAAACACCAATGCTCCTCGAGAAAATTCGATATGAGTGCCTGCTATTGCTTGGGGACTACCTGTCTGAACTTGCATCCCCAGACGCAATGGAGACATTGATTGCATCACCGCGCCTAGAAAACGATGCGGGAATACTTGGGGCCTTTATAATGGCCCAGCGCACATTCTCAAGAACCAACAATTCGTAATAAAGCTACATAAATGCGGGTTTAATCCGGTTTTTATCGCCAAATATGTATTTTTATTACATAATAGGCACCTCTTAATTATAAGGTTATACAGGCTATGCACGCCGATATTTTGCGCGTCACCCGTGCGATTGAAGAGCGCAGCCAAGACTTGCGTGACGACTACTTGAGTGACGTTGACGCGATGCGTTTGGGCGCACCGGATCGCAAGCAGCTCAGTTGCGGCAACCTCGCCCACGGTATGGCCGCCTGCTCCAGTGACGACAAGTCCGTTATCAAGCTCATGGACGCGGCCAATATTGGCATTGTGACGGCACATAATGACATGTTGTCGGCACACGAGCCCTATAAAGATTACCCACAACGAATCAAAGCAGCGGCCCGACGAATGGGCAGCACTGCACAAATTGCCGGTGGTGTCCCCGCCATGTGTGATGGGGTAACCCAAGGCCAGTCAGGCATGGAGTTAAGCCTGTTCAGTCGCGACATTATCGCGCAAGCAACTGCGGTCTCGCTGTCTCATCAGATGTTTGACGCGGCATTGCTTCTGGGCGTCTGCGACAAAATCATCCCGGGATTATTGATTGGTGCGCTGCAATTTGGGCACTTGCCAGTCATGACGGTACCCGCGGGACCGATGACATCAGGTCTGTCTAACAAAGAAAAAGTTCGGATCCGACAATTGTTTGCTGAGGGCAAGATTGGCCGCGATGAACTGCTCGAAGCGGAAAGCCAGTCTTATCATTCGCCCGGGACCTGTACTTTTTATGGCACAGCAAATAGTAACCAGGTCATGGTCGAAGCCATGGGTCTGCAGCTTCCCGGAAGCTCGTTCATCAATCCGGGCACGCCACTTCGCGATGCGCTGACGGATTTCGCCGCCGAGCACATCACACGCATCACCGCCCAAAGCCGAGACTATCGCCCCATGGCAGAGGTGGTTGATGCTCGCGCGCTAGTCAATGCCTTAGTCGCCCTTCTTGCATCAGGAGGCTCTACCAATCACTGCATTCACTTAATTGCGATCGCGCGAGCCGCTGGCTATCGCATGAACTGGTCTGACTTCGATGCGATTTCATCTGTCACGCCACTGATTGCCCGCGTCTATCCCAATGGATCAGCGGATGTGAATCACTTCCATGCCGCGGGTGGTACCGGAACCCTGTTCACCGCCTTGTTGGATGCGGGCCTCATGAACCCCGATGCAAAGACCTGTTTTGGCAATGGATTTGGTGACTTCTGTCAGGAACCAATGCTCGCAGATAATGGCATTGAGTGGCGCTCAGCCGCCAAAGAGAGTCTGGATCCTGAAATTCTTACGACCCCTGCAACACCCTTTGCCGCGAACGGCGGCGTCAAGCTACTTGAGGGCAATCTGGGCCGCAGTGTCATCAAGACATCCGCTGTTCAGAAACAGCATCACATTGTCGAAGCACCTGCCGTCGTGATTGATGATCAGGATGATCTGAAGCCTCTATTTGAGGCGGGCGAACTCGACAAAGATTGTGTGGTGGTTGTGCGTTTCCAGGGTCCAGCCGCTAATGGCATGCCTGAACTGCACAAGCTGACACCTATGCTGGGGGTTCTGCAGGATAGAGGTCATAAGGTTGCCTTGGTAACCGATGGGCGAATGAGCGGCGCATCAGGTAAAGTTCCGGCAGCTATTCACTTGGTTCCTGAAGCATCGCAAGGGGGTCCGCTTGCTAAACTTCAGACAGGTGATGTGATTCGGCTGGATGCCACGACAGGCGACTTGTCGGCACAGATCGATGAATCAGTATTTAACGACAGGCCAGAAGCACAGGCACCCACTGTGCCGAGCACCGTCGGTCGCGGCTTGTTTAGCAACAACCGACTGGCCGTCAGTAGCGCCGAGGAAGGCGCGTCGTCGCTGTTTAGCTGAGGGAAGGTATGTCAGACGCGAGCTTGGGAGGTAAGCCCCACTACCTAGTCGGTGATATCGGCGGCACCAACGCGCGCTTTGCCTATGTAACCCCCGAGCAAGAACGACCCCTGCCGCTTGCCAAATATCGTGTTGCCGATTTTCAGAACTTTGATGAAGTCATGGCACGCCTCATCGACGACTGGCACGAGCTAGGACTGCCTGCNGGGGGCCCCGAAAAGACCTGTTTGGCGGTAGCCGCGCCACCACACCTGGATACCATCAGTTTTACCAACAGCCCCTGGCGTTTTGATCGAGCCTTACTGAGGCGTTACCTCAAAAACTCTTCCATCGATATCATTAACGACTTTGCGGCCGTGGCGCGCGCGCTGCCTGCACTATCGCCTGCTGATGTTGAGCAGATTGGCGTCGGTGTTGTGGAGGCGGGGCACCCCATGGTGTNCATTGGCCCGGGAACAGGGACGGGCGTTGCCTCGGTGATCTTTGACAAGGCAGGGTCGCCTCTCGTCATCCAAGGCGANGGCGGTCANGTGGACTTCGCACCCATCACCGACATGGAATTTGAAGTACTCAAGCGACTGCGTGCCCGGTTCGGACGNGTATCGATAGAGCGTCTNCTTTGTGGTGCNGGNATCGTGAACATCTATCANGCACTGGCNGAAATTCGAGGTGTACAGCCTGAACTCTCAACACCGAGCGATATCGGCGNCGCAGCGCAAGAAGACGCCCCNNTAGCCTCTGAAGCAATGGCCATGTTCTTTNCGGTACTGGGCTCNTCGGCTGGTAATTTGGCATTGACCACAGGCGCCATGGGTGGCGTTTTTATTGCAGGGGGCATCGCTCCGCGATACATCGACTTGCTTCGCAAGAGTGACTTTCGTGCACGCTTTTTAGCCAAAGGTCGGTTTGCCGACTACAACACAAATATTGGCACGTTCGTCATCACACATGACGACCCGGGACTGCTCGGTGCAGCCCTCTGCCTTGGAGATAAGCTATAAATGAATTCCGTGTCTTACGCATTTTTAGACAACGCGCCCGTGATTCCCGTCATCGCAATCCAAAAATTGGAGCACGCTGTGCCTCTGGCTGAGGCGCTAGTCGCCGGTGGCATTATGAATCTTGAAGTCACGCTGCGAACTGAACACGGTCTCGCGGCGATCGGCCTGATTAGAGATCAGGTAAAAGGCGCTAATGTGGGCGTTGGTACCGTTTGTAACGCCAGTGAGTTCGACGCGGCGGTTGATGCTGGTGCCAGCTTCGTTGTGTCACCGGGTCAATCCGATGCACTGTTCGAGCGTGCACAGGTGACAAATATCCCTTTCCTGCCTGGCGCAGTGACAGCGACCGAAGTCATGGCCGCAAAAGAAGCCGGTTTTAAGGTATTGAAGTTTTTCCCAGCAAGCACCTCAGGTGGTGCTGCTGCGATTAAGGCATTTGCGGGGCCATTTGCTGATCTGCAGTTTGTCCCAACTGGGGGTATCAATTTAGACAATGCCGAGAGCTACCTATCGCTATCCAATGTTCGGGCGGTGGGTGGCTCATGGTTGACGCCAGCAAACGCGATTCAAAACGGGCAATGGGCAGACATTACACAAATAGCACGCGAAGCGTCGCAATTAGGCGCATAGCCGGGGGAGCCACTAAATGGCAGGTGTTGATTTAATTATTTTTGGTGCGTCGGGCGATCTCTCGGCGCGAAAACTGTTTCCTGCTCTGTTTCAGCTGGAGCGGCTCAATCTTCTGGATGAAGACCTTCGTATCGCAGCCGTTGCTAGGACACAGCAGTCGCTTGAAAACTTTCTACCCGTTCTCAAGGATAAAATGTCGTCCTACATGGGAGAGGATGCGCCAAGCGATGACGAGTGGGCGAGTTTCACCACTCGCTTCAGCTATATTTCCGTCAATTTTTCAGAGCCCGATCAGTACGGTGAACTGCGGGAATGGCTGAACGACGATCGTACAAGCCTCTTCTACTTCGCGACGCCGCCTTCTTTGTTCGCACCCATCTGCGAGCATCTGAGCACAACGAATTGCCTTGCGGGTGACTGCCGCATCGTCGTCGAGAAGCCGATTGGTGAAAATCTTGAATCATCAATAAAAGTCAACGAGACGCTCGCCAAGTATTTCGACGAAAAATCGATCTACAGAATCGATCATTACCTCGGTAAAGAGACGGTTCAAAATCTATTGGTGCTGCGTTTTGCTAACAGCTTCATCAACAGTCAGTGGGACAATACCTGCATTGATCACGTTCAAATCACTGTCGGTGAAATGGTGGGGATCGAGGGTCGCTGGTCCTATTACGACAAAGTAGGTCAGTTGCGCGATATGGTCCAGAACCATCTAATGCAGCTCATGTGTCTGGTCGCTATGGAGCCACCCAACTCATTAAAAGCTGAGAGTATTCGAGACGAGAAGGTTAAAATCGTGCGAGCGCTTCGCAGAATCGATTCGCAGTCCGTCAACGAAAAAGTGGTTCGCGGTCAGTACATCAATGGCTGGATTCGTGGCACAGCTGTACCCGGTTACCTCGACGAGGACGGGGCTGAAATGGACTCGAGTAATACCGAGACCTATATCGCCATTAAGGCCCACATTGATAACTGGCGCTGGTCTGGCGTTCCGTTCTATTTGCGAACCGGTAAGCGGCTGCCGGAGAAAGTCACTGAGATCGTCATTCAGTACAAAAGTCTTCCGCACAATATTTTCGGCGATGGCGCGAATATTCCAAACAAATTGGTTATCCGCTTGCAGCCCAACGAAGGTATCGAACTTAGCATGGTGTCAAAAAAGCAGAGTCTCAAGGAGCGGATGTCGCTGCAGTCACACCTGCTAGATCTTGATTTCCGGGAAGGCAGTGATTTGGATCGCATCCCGGATGCCTATGAACGACTGTTCCTCGATGCCATACAGGGCGATCAATCCCTGTTCGTGGGAAGAGAGGAAATTGAGGAAAGCTGGCGCTGGTGCGATGGGCTCATCGCTGCCTGTCAGGACCAAAACGTACCCGCCCTGCCCTACCAGGCAGGCTCCTGGGG
>NZIT01000100.1 GCA_002691725.1 SAR116 cluster bacterium
CCAGGGGTTTCATAAACGCCGCGCGATTTCATGCCAACAAAGCGGTTTTCCACCAGATCCGCCCGGCCAATGCCATTTTTACCGCCGAGCGCATTTAATTCTTCAAGCAGACGCGCCGGCGATAATTCGCGACCATTAACCGCAACCGGGTCACCAGCAACAAAATCAATCGTAATCTCNGTNGGGGTATCAGGNGCATCCATNGGTGAGACNGTNCGCGAATATACATATTCTTCNGGTTCTGCCCANGGGTCTTCNAGGACTTTGCCTTCGGCTGANATATGGAGCAAATTGGCATCAACGCTAAATGGAGCCTCACCGCGTTTATCTTGCGGAATGCTGATCTGATGCTGTTCGGCATATTCGATCAATTTAGTGCGTGACGTTAAATCCCATTCTCGCCATGGCGCAACCACCTTAATGTCTGGTGCCAGCGCATAATAGCCCAGCTCAAACCGCACCTGATCATTGCCTTTGCCAGTGGCGCCATGGCTGACCGCATCAGCGCCTGTTTCGCGGGCAATTTCAATCTGGCGCTTCGCAATTAATGGCCGGGCAATTGAAGTGCCGAGCATGTATTCGCCTTCATATAGAGGGTTTGCGCGGAACATCGGAAAGACATAATCGCGAACAAACTCTTCACGCAAATCTTCGATATAGATTTCTTTAATGCCAAGCGCCTCAGCCTTCGCTCGTGCCGGTTCAATATCTTCGCCCTGGCCAATATCAGCGGTGAAGGTGACAACCTCAGCGTGCTTGTCTTCTTGAAGCCAGCGCAAGATGACAGAGGTATCCAGGCCGCCCGAATAGGCGAGAACAATTTTGTTTATTGGTGGAATATTAGTCATATCTGCGGTATAAATTATTAATCAGAGAATGGCAATACTCATGCTATTACTGGTGCTAATACTGGTGCTATTACAGAAGTTATNATTAATGCAATTACTNATTCAATCATACAATCCGATTTAACATAAAGGATAGAGACGGATGACGCAACAACGCCTTAGCAGTGATGAGATCAAATCAGCAGTTAGTCAGCTTACCGATTGGCAATTCAACGCTGATCATACCGCCATACACCGTCAATTCAAGTTTAAGAACTTTAAGTCTGCCTTTGCTTTTATGACCATGGCGGCAATGCAAGCGGAGCAAATGAACCATCATCCTGAATGGGCGAATGTCTATAACAAGGTTGATGTGACCCTGACCACGCATGATGTATCTGGATTGACAGAATTAGATGTTACCTTGGCCAGCTTCATGGACAAAACTGCCGCTGGAATGAGCCAGTAACATGCGCGGCTATTCAGCGTTGGGGGTTGAGGGCGTCAGCAAGATGCGCAACGCTGGCGCGGTTATNCGGACAGCTCATGCCTTTCACGCCTCATTTGCATTTATGGTTGGCAGCACATTCAGCCAGCGTGAAATTATCCAGAGCGACACCTCAAAAGCTGTTGAACAATTGCCTTTTCATGTCTTTGACAATGTTGAGGATTTTCGTCTGCCTGAGGGCTGTCAGCTTGTCGGCATTGAGCTGACCGAAGACGCCCATCTTTTGCCCAGTTTTCGCCATCCCCGTATGGCAGCCTATATTCTAGGGTCTGAACGGATGGGGTTAAGCAAAAACATGCTAGGGCTTTGTGATCATGTGATACAAATACCAACGCGATTTTCTTTGAACCTGGCTGTCGCAGGGGCGTTAGTTTTATATGATCGGATGCAGTCTATGCAACGCTTTGCGCCGCGNCCATTAATGCCTGGTGGCGGCACCGAAGCACCAGAGATTTCTGCTTTTGGTGATCCATTATGGGTGCGAAAGCATAACCGCAGGACATAACCCCTTTGCTGGCTCAAATGAATGCCGCTTTGATGAATAAAAGTANAGATTGACAGTAGGAAAAGTTTGGGAAAATGAGTATAAAGTAATATGATAAAGGATTGCCCTTTTTCCTCATTATTGAGAGTTTAGCAACGTTAAACGGATAAAGGTTGAAAGAATGATCGTAACAGTGGTCCAATTAGCCAAAGATACATGGCGNATTTCAGCGTTAACAATAGCGATACTGATGCTAATGACGGCGATGTTTGCTGTGCCAGTCTATGCCCAATCTAAAAGTAACCCCGCAAGTGTCCATAAGGATTGGGAAGCCCATGTCCATGGAAAAGGTAGCCAGAAACAGTGTTTCATCACGAGCATCCCAAAGCAACTTAAAGGGGAATATGACCGCAATAACCGTGGTANGACACGAATATATGTGACGCATAGAAACAGCTCACGCAATGAGATTAGCACCTATGCTGGCTATCGCTATCGGGATCAATCCGAAGTCATATTCAATATTGATGGGAAAATTCATAAACTCTACATTGATGGCAATTATGCTTGGGCGTATGAAAATGAAGCTTCAAAGATGATTGCGGGGATGCGGCGCGGCAAAAAACTGACGGTGACAGGCATTTCGAGCCGTGGCAATAAAACGATTGATATTTATTCGCTATCAGGTTTCACCGCCGCCTATAAGGCGATCAATACATTATGTCCAAAGTAAGCCCTGCGCCCCCTGATGATGCAGAAGCTCCTGATGACGCCGAAAAAGGCATTGCTGTATCTGATCCAGCATCACCAGCACTCCTGGATTTAACCGGATGTGACGCGGATGATCTAAACCAAGCCATGACCGCGCTTGGATTGCCAGGTTTTCGCGCCAAGCAAGTCTGGCGCTGGGTCTGGCGTCATGGCTTGACGCGATTTGATGATATGACAGATTTAGCAAAACCTGTCCGTGAGCGGCTGGCTGGGCAGATGATGATCACGCGGCCAACAATTACCAGCAGACAGAAATCAACCGATGGGACGATCAAGTGGTTGCTGCGTTTTGCCGATGGAAATGAGGCTGAGGCCGTCTATATTCCTGAAGATGATAGAGGCACGCTTTGCGTATCATCGCAAGTTGGCTGCACCTTGACCTGTACGTTTTGTCACACTGGCACTCAGCGATTAGTCCGCAACTTAACCACCGCCGAGATCACTGGCCAAGTGCTGATCGCCATGGATGAATTAGGGGAATGGCCAGCCACCCATGATGGCAGACGGCTGACAAATATTGTCATGATGGGAATGGGTGAGCCGTTATTTAACTATGATAATGTGGCAAAAGCCTTAAAGATTATCATGAGTGGCGAGGGCATTGGCTTATCGAAACGGCGCATCACTCTATCAACATCTGGTATTGTGCCTGAGATTATCCGCTGCGGGGATGAATTAGGGGTTAATCTGGCTATATCGCTACATGCGACCAATGATGCGTTGCGTGATGTGCTGGTGCCAATTAACCGAAAATATCCACTCAAAACCCTTATCAACGCCTGTAATAATTATCCTGTTTTATCGAATGCGCGGCGCATAACATGGGAATATGTCATGCTTAACGGTATTAATGATAGCGATGATGAGGCGCGGGCGCTGGTCAAATTGATTAAGGGTATTCCGTCAAAAATCAATCTGATCCCTTTCAATCCATGGCCGGGAAGCGGGTATGAACGGTCAAGCGATGACCGTATTGACCGTTTTGCCGCTATTGTGATGAAAGCCGGATATGCAAGCCCTATTCGCACCCCTAGAGGCGAGGATATTCTAGCCGCTTGCGGCCAGCTTAAAACCACATCAGAACGATTGCGGAAAAGTCAGGTGAAAGCCATAACCGCCTGAGCAGGCAAATTAAAGAAAAACCCCTTATTGTCTTTATGATCAGCTTCATGATCGGTTTGTCTTGAAATCGCCACAAGTAATGGTTATCTTAACTTCAGGATGAACCTGCTCGAACGAATCGGAGGATGACATGAACGACCATCGTTATATGAATTCAACCGTAGCCGACCAAGCCGCCATTGACCAAGGCTTGCGGAGCTACATGCTAGGGGTCTATAATTATATGACCACTGCGCTTGCTTTAACTGGCCTTGCCGCTTACGGCACAAAAATGCTAACCGTGTCAGCTCAAGTTGGCGGTAGCACTTTGCTGACCCCGCTTGGTCAGGCGCTTTATCTATCACCATTGAAATGGGTCGTTGTTTTGGCGCCTCTTGCTATGGTGTTCTGGCTGTCTGCGCGTATCCATGCGATGTCAGTATCAAAAGCACAGGGCGTGTTTTATACCTTTGCCGCGCTGATGGGNGTTTCTCTNTCATCATTNNTGATTGTCTACACTGGTGANAGCGTTGCNCGAGCCTTCTTTATCACAGCNGCTGCCTTTGCCTCANTNAGCATCTATGGCTACACNACAAAACGTGATCTTGGCCCGCTTGGTGCCTTTCTCATGATTGGTGTTGTTGGGCTCTTGCTCGCTATGATCGTCAATATGTTTATGGGTTCAATGGGCATGAGCTTGTTGATTAGCGTTGGCGGTGTTCTGATTTTTGCTGGCCTGACAGCCTATGATACACAGAAAATTAAAATGATGTATCTGGCTTCTGATAGTTATAGCGAGGCGCAGAAAAAATCCATTCATGGCGCACTTCGGCTTTATCTCGATTTCATCAATATGTTCCTGTTCCTGATCCAGCTGATCGGCAACCGCGAATAAAATTGAGTAACCTTTGATATGAACCCGCAAGCGGCATGACTGTTTGCGGGTTTTTTTATAACTGATCTGACCAAATCTTATCCAGGATACGCGGCATAATCGCCATGCCGCCAAGACCAACCATCACATCTCTGATTGGCGATAATAACGGCGGCGGTGCAAAGACTGCACCTGCTTGATCGGCGGATGCTAACACCGCTCTAATCCGCCGCATCCTCTGGCCAGCCCATTGCGGAATAGCATTTGCAATGGTTTTGCCATCGGCCAGACAGCGCCCCAAACTTGCCGCATCAATCAGCGCTTGCCCCGTCCCTTGCGCTAAATGCGGCGGCATCTGGTGAGCGCTATCACCGGTGACAACGACACGATCTCTGACCCAGCTATCACAGCGTGGCCATGACTGTAACGCCATCATATGCGCCTGTTCCCTTGCTAGCGAAGGGTGGCTGATATCAAGTGACGGATGGGCGCCAAGCAGCTGTTCCGCCAATGCCCAGCACTTGTCATGACCATTTGTGCGTCCATTAATGCTATTATGGGTGATGACAACCAAATTAAGCATGCCATTCGATAACGGGTAATGAACAATATGCCCGGCGCGGCCAAGCCAGACACTCGTTGAGGCCGATGCCATTACTGCTGGCAGATGATCAAGCGGCACCAAAAACCGATGCGCCGTGCGGCTAGCCTGCTTTGGCTTCACGATATCACCACCATCTACATATTGCCGGCATAGGCCCATCATGCCATCCGCGCCAAACACCCAATCAGCTTGATATTCCTGCTCATTACTGTCAAAAACGACGGCTTGCGCGGCATGGCTTTCGATATGCGTAACCTCAGCCGTGACATGGGTGATAAAAGGTGATGCCAGCGCCCTATCCGACATGGCTTTAATCAACCCTTGCCGTGTTACTGACGCATAAGGCTGACGCTGATGGGCTTCATCAAGCGGCATGCTAACCAAGGTATGACCATGTGACAGCGTCATAATCCGCATTAGCTCAAGTCGTTTGGCGTATTCCCAAACCGCGTCATAACAGCCAAGATCACGCAAAGCTGACCAGCCATTTGCGGCCATTTGGACACCGCCTAACATGCGATCAGCCGGCGCCTGTTTGGCGCCAATAATCGTGACTTGGTGATTTGCCTTAGCCAAGGCTAACGCCATCGCCAGCCCTGCCCCACCATTACCAATTATGATCACCTGCTCTGCCATATGACTAATCTAACCTATCTGCCTCAATTAATCAGCCTTTTGATTTTTTCCTCTATCATTGCATCAGCCTCACCCCATGCGATGAGGCCTGAAAACCTGCCCTCACGGTCGAACATGAAGACAGAGGCCGTATGATCAACGGTATAATCACCATCATCCAGATCAACTTTCTGGACGACAACCCGATAATGATTAGTCAGTTGCTGAACTGCCTCAGCGGGTCCTGTTAATGCTGTTATATTGGGGGCAAAATTGCTGATGTAATCAGCTAATAATGCGGCGCTATCTCTATCCGGGTCAACCGTCACAAAAACAATGCCTAGCTGTTCGGTCGCCGCCAGTCGCTCAGCGATGCTGGACATCCGATATAGCGTTGTTGGGCAAATCTCTGGGCAATGCGTGAACCCAAAAAACATGAGCTGCGGCTGACCAATTAAATCACGCTGGCTGATCATGCCGCCGCTAGCTGATTGCAATTCAAAAGGCGCATCAGCCAAATGTGGGAAAAACGGCTCCATGGTGTCTCTGGCGAGCCGATCTGTCAGCATATAAAGCGACGTTGCGGCAATGCTGGCGACGGCTAATATCGCAACCGCCATCATTATTACACGTAATTTTGCCCCTAATTTTACCGGTATCATAGCCGCCTCTTTATTATCGTTTTTGATTAAGTTATCTTGTCATAACCTTTGCTAANCGCAAGCGCAATGGGCTAACCGCAAGCGCAATGGGCTAATCGCAACCGTAATGGAAATTCATCTTGCCAAGATGATGGAAAAAGCTAATCTTCTGATGATGTCTTATCAACCATGTATATTTATTTTTGGACTTGGCTTTACTGGCACTATGCTGGCACGCAAGCTCTTGGATAAAGGCTGGCGCGTGCGCGGCACTAAACGTCATGGCTTGCGCCCTGACAGCGGTATCAATGCCTTGCCAGATGCGGTTGAGGTTTTTCGGTTTTCTGCGGATGAGCCGTTAGACAACCCTGAACAGGCCTTTGCTGGCATCACGCATGTAGTCTCATCAATCGCCGTCATTGGCGGTACTGATCCTGTGTTAGCAGCGCATGGTGCGGCACTGAAAGCGATTAAGGCCCAGCATGGCTTATGGGCTGGCTATATTTCTGCGACCAGCGTCTATACTGAGTCTGATGGCGGCTGGGTGAACGAGGACAGCCCGACAGAGGCGATTTCAAAACGTGGCCAATGGCGACGACAAGCCGAACGTGCATGGCAAGATCAGCTTGATGCAGAGATTTTTCGTGCTGCTGGTATCTATGGGGCAGGCCGCTCAGCGTTTCAGGCTCTGCTGGCTGGAAAAGCGCGGATTATTCGTAAGCCGGGGCATTTATTTAACCGTATTCATGTTGCTGATCTGGCGCGAATTATGATGGCGGCGATGGATAATCCTGCCCCTCAGCGGATACTCAACTGCGCCGATGGCAGCCCTTGTGAGGCTGGTGATGTTATCAGGCGAGCCGCCGCAATGTTAAACATGGATGCGCCTGCGCCTGTGGATTTTGCTGATGCGGATATGTCGCCAATGGCACGAAGTTTTTATGCAACCGCGAGATGCGTAGACTCGACTCGTCTTAAATCTGAGCTGGGACTGGATTTGCTCTATCCAGATTATGACGCAGGCTTGGCCAATATTCTGATAGAAGAAACCGAGCTTGGTTTGATTAAGAATACCCCCCCCTAAGTAATAACGGTGCGTAAAACTGGTGAGTATAACTGATGAGTAGATTGATGAGTAAAACCGATACCCCCTATCGCCATATGCTAACTGATGCGCTGGCTTTTAGCTCCGCTTCACATAGCCCTTGTGTTGGTGTTTGTGATCATTCGGCGAGCCAGGATTGCAGCGGTTGCCACCGACCGCATGATGAGGTTGAGGGATGGCGTGAGGCTGACCCGGATATACGATTGCAGCGCTGGCATGAATTACCAAAAAGCCTGGCCTCAGCCGGTATCAAGACCATGCGCTTGCCGCTATCGCAAGAAGCCATTTTAGAACTGGCTCATAAGCGGCTTCATGATGGCGGCAGTTGGATGCTTGGCGGCAGCAGATTTCATGCCGCCACAGATCGTCATCTTGAAGGGCTATCTGCCACTAATGCCGACCAATCTGTCACTATCACTCTTGCCAGTGATATTAAAATGCGTGCCGTTTTATGGGCTCCCGCTGGGCATCGGTTAGATGAGGATATGGCACAGCTTCCCATTGCGCTAGTGACGCCACGTATTCGCATTGAACGGCAGGAAGGCTGGCATCAACGGCCACAAAGCGGCGGTTATACCAACACGCTATATCTATCGGAGCTGATGCGGATATCGGCAAATCCTGACGCGAGGGATGCGACTAGCATCAAGATGGAAAGCGTCATTGCCGAGGCCGAAATTCAGATGCGCGATCATCCAGCACCGGATTTTGGCAAGATGGCAGATATGCCAAATGGATTAGTCTTGCCAGAAAGTTATGTGCTGGGGCTAATGCTGTTATCACCGGCGACGGTGATCAGCTAAAATCACCATCTTTTAGCATCCGCCGCAATTCAAATTTTTGCATCTTTCCTGTTGCCGTTTTTGGGATGGTTGTGAAGACAATTTTCTTCGGCCGCTTATAAGACGCCATATGCTCACGGCAAAACGCAATCAGCTCATCTTCGCCAGGGGCAATGTCACCTTTCAGTTCAACAAAGGCGCATGGCACCTCACCCCATTTCTCATCAGCCATCGCAACCACCGCCGCCAACGCCACCGCCGGATGCTTATGCAAGGTTGCCTCAACCTCAACCGACGAGATATTTTCGCCTCCTGAAATGATAATATCTTTCAGCCTGTCCATGATCTGAACATAACCATCAGGATGCTTAACCGCTAAATCACCAGAATGGAAATAGCCGCCCTTAAAGGCTTCGTCAGTCGCCTCCTGATTTTTGAAATATCCCTTCATCACGGTATTACCGCGAAAAACAATCTCACCAATGGTCTCACCATCTGCTGGAACAGGCTCCATCGTCTCTGTTTTAACGACATCTTGATGCTCAAGGAAAGACATGGCGACGCCTTGCCGAGCAAGCAGCAGATCACGGTTTTTATTACTGTCTTGATCCCATTCTTCATGCCAGACATTCATCGTCACATGACCATATGTTTCGGTCAGCCCATAGACATGCGTGACTTCAAAACCTAAAGCTTCCATCTGGGTGATGACCGCAGGTGGCGGCGGCGCGCCAGCCGTTATGACTTGAATACCTTCAGGGACAGGCCGCTTTTCTGCATCATCAGCATTGATAATCATGGATAGAACAATAGGCGCACCGCCAAAATGCGTCACTCCATTATCAGCAATCGCATCAAAAATGACCTTCGCAGAAACCGTACGCGCACCAATAATCGTTCCACCAATCGCCGCCATTGTCCAGCTATGTCCCCAGCCATTACAATGGAATAACGGAACAAGCGCCAGATAGCGCGGGCGTTTGGCAATAAACCAGTCACACGCCGTTCCCTTGGATAAAAGATAGGCGCCGCGATGATGATAGACCACACCTTTCGGCCGGTTGGTTGTGCCGGAGGTGTAATTCAGCGTCATTGCATCCCATTCATTTTCGGGCAGACGCCACGGGTCGCTGACATTGCCTTTGGCCAGCAACGCCTCATAATCACATACTCCGATCGGCTTAACATTGCCGTCATATTCGCTGTCGATAATATCAATCACTGTGATCGCAGCGGCATCTGCGGCATCCATGGCGGCAAGCGCCTCAGTTGCTGTTGCTGCAAACTCTTGATCAACCAGCAACACCTTGCATCCACCATGAGTCAAGATATAAGCAATAGTCTCAGCATCAAGCCGCGTGTTAATAGCATTCAGGACACCGCCACTAGCAGGCACACCAAAATGCGCCTCCACCATTTCAGGGATATTGGGGCAGATAATAGAAACCGTATCGCCTTTGCTGATACCGATAGCATTGAGACCTGTTGCTAAACGCCTACATCGGGCGAAAGTCTCACTCCATGAATAGCGCCGCTTGCCGTGAATAATCGCTTCACCATGGGGATAGATAGATGCCGCGCGCGGCAAAAATGACAATGGCGATAAAGGAACATAATTTGCTTGCACCGCCGGAAAATCATCATATGGATTTGTCATGTTACTATCCTCTCAACTAGTTTTTTATAACCTTAATTTCTGATAGATTGCCCCTTTTCCATCAGCATGGCAATACGCTCCAGGGTTTCTTGTGTTTTGGCGAGGTCTATAAAAGCCCGTCTTTCACGTGCAAACATCGCTTTCTCGGATACCGTTTCAGGCGCATCTGTATCGCTGACAACAATACTTGCGACCGCCATAGCGACGGTTTTGTCATGGGGGAAAAACATCCCGTCAGCAATGCCCTTATCCATAAACTCCGACATTTTTTGGCGCAATCCAGCACCCGGTAATGTCAGCTCAGGGGCGAGTGATTGCTTGTAGCCCTTAGCATGGATAGCAGCAATGCGTTCCATCGCACTAGCCAAGAGCTTATCACGGTTCATTTCCATATGATCGCGGTGAGGCAGGAAATATTGCATCTTCGCGCTTTCCTCTGGGCTAGTTCCCGTCCGCGCATAGCCAATTTGCATCCATGTTTTCCATGCCGCTTCGGCAGGATCATCAGTTGCATCCAGCCACCGCCGCATCGTTTCTTTAACGCCGCCACCACCGGGGACAACACCCACCGCCGCCTCAACCAAACCAAAGACGGAATTACCATGGGCAATCACCTCATCCGCATGAACAATCACCTCAAAGCCGCCGCCAATCGCCAGCCCTGATGGTGCCGCTATGACTGGCACAGGCGCATCACGCATGGCCGCGACAGCATCCTGAAAACGGGTCAAAAACGCATCAATCCCTGACCAATCCTGGTCGCGGATTAATGCCAGAACAGCGGTTAAATCAACGCCTGCTGAAAAATGCTGAGCATCATTATGGACGATAATCCCGCGCCCATGATCATCTGCCGCCGCCGCAACAATTTCCATCGATTCATCGGTTAAGGCATTCGCTTTGGAATGGAACTCAACTAGCCGAATATCGCCGTCAAGAGCATAAAGGCTAGCCGCCTTGTTGCGCTGAAGCGGGGTCAAACAGCGCCGCAACATATGAAAACGAATTGTCCGTGGCGGCAAGTTTACCGCCTGCATATCTGGCGCCTGCATGGATTGATCATAAGAGGCAACCAGCAACGCGCCATCTTTGGGTTGATAAAACATGTCCAGATTCCTGGCCGCCAGCACCGGCGGGGGCGTCATATCAGCCTCAGCAATCATTGCCCTGACGGTGTCATGACCGATGACATCCATCATCTCAAACGGGCCTTTTTGCCAGTTAAAGCCAAGTTTCATGGCGTCATCAATATCTTGCGGGGTGGTGGTGACGCTCGGAATCAGGGAGGCAGCATAAGCAAATACCTTGCCCAGAACCCGCCGCGCAAATTGAACCAATGGGGCGTCCGCTTTATCGTCAGGCGGGCTTATCATTAAGACAAGCGCATCATCACCTGCCGCCATGACAGCATTCGCCTTATCAATTAAGGCTGACGGATGTTCACCTGTATTGACCAATTTACCGCTAGCCAGATCAATCATCAGGGCGCGCTCCTGGCGATAGAAGCCGCCACCAGATTTATCACCTTTATGGCCGTCTGCCAGCATTGACGCAATCATGCTTGCCACTGGATTCTGCGTTTCCCCAACGGCATGGAAAGCATCATCAGCAGGCAGGATTGTTGCCAATGTTGCCACCACATCAGACATCAGATCAACGCCAATCAGATCATACAGCCCAAAGACGCCTGTTTTAGGAATACCCATAGGCCGCCCCATCACAGCATCAGCATGTTCAAGTGACAGGCCTTGATCATAGGCTTCGGCAAGGCCAACCTGAAGCGCATAAACACCAACACGATTGCCCAGAAAGCCCGGCGTATCACGGCACTGGACAACGCCCTTACCAAGAACGCGATCATTCATATCCTTTAGTCTTGCCATAATGGCAGGGTCGGTATCTTCGCCCTCAACCAATTCCAGTAACCGCATATAGCGGACAGGATTAAAATAATGCGTGATCGCAAAGCGGCGGCGGAATTCCGCATCCATATCTTCAACCAGAACTTTAATCGGAATAGTGGAGGTGTTGGATGTGATCACGGCATCGCTGGGGATAACCTCCGCCAATTGCTTATACAGCGTTTTCTTAATATCCAGACGCTCGACCACCGCCTCAATAATCCAGTCAGCTTCAGCAAGTTTTGCCATATCATCACGGATATTTCCGGTCTTAATGCGCTCTGCACAGGATTTTGAAAACAACGCTGGCGGATCAGATTTCTTGAGCCGTTCTACCGCATCAACACTGCGGCGGTTAACCTCCTCGGCATCATCATCAGGCATATCCAGCAGCAACACATCCAGCCCCGCATTAGCAATCTGCCCAGCAATCGCACTACCCATGGTGCCAGCACCAATAACCGCAATAGAAGAAAAGGGAATATCCGAAAAATTACTCATCATGGATAGCTATGCTCCTGTTTGTTCAAATAAACGGCGCAAGGCTTTATTAACATCATCACCGCGTTCCACTGGTAGCATGTGACCAGCATTTTCTATGGTTGCTAAATTAGAATGGGCAATCGCATTGGCCAGCCCCTGACCTTGTTTCCATGGCGTCATCCGATCATCACGCGCCAGAATGATCATGGCAGGCTGAGTAATGCTGGCGGCAGCGACCTCGCCTTCTGTGTAGGCGGCACATGCCTTGAGGTCGGTCGCCAAGGCGCCCGTGGGATTGCTCGCCATGATGCGCTTGCCCATATGCATGTGGCTATTCCCCGGCATCGGATGATCATGAAGTGCCCCATCGCGGCCATGCCCCCATGTCACCATAGCATCAAATGCTGCTGGCTCATTATCCTCTGCCATTGTGATCAGTTGCGGGTTAACCGGGATAGCCGTTGCCAATGCAATAAGCCCAATCCCGGCAATAACATCAGGATGACGTCTGGCAAGTTCTAATGCCACCAGCCCGCCTTGCGAATGGCCGATTACCGTCACCTTATCATGACCTGCCGCGATAATAAGGTCATGACACCAATCCGCCATATCCTCAATGCTGCTCAGAGCGTCGCCTCCGCTCAGCCCATGACCAGGCAAATCTGGCGCCATTACTGACCAGCCCCGATTAGCAAAAAAGCGCGCTTGCAACAGCCATGTCAAATGCGTTTGACCACTGCCATGAATGAACAGCAAGCAAGGCGCATCTTTATCCGCTTCCCTGCCACCTGTTGAAACAAAAGTATCAACATTATTAATCTTTATCTGCATGGTCTATGCACCTTTGGTGGCGTGTTTTCGTTGAATTATTTTTTGGGCAGTTTTAATAGCACGATCAAAATCCGCCTTAATGTCATTAATATCTTCCAACCCAACAGAGACGCGGATCAGGTCATTGGTTAATCCTGCTGCTTTCATGGCATCGGCTGAAATATGCGAATGCGTTGTGCTGCCGGGATGAATAACCAAGGTTCGCGCATCACCAACATTAGCCAGATGTGAGGCCAGCTCAACTTTCTCAATAAAGGTCTGACTTGCCTCACGCCCGCCTTTTAGGCCCATCGTGACAATCGATCCTGCGCCTTTTGGCATTTGCCGCATGGCGATATCATGGCAAGGATGATCAGCAAGACCAGGATGATTAACCCACGCCACGCCATCATGGTTTTTGAGAAACTCGACCAGCTCAATGGTGTTAGCCATGTGCCGTTCCATGCGCATGCCTAATGTTTCCAGACCTTGCAGGATATGAAAAGCATTCATCGGGCTTAATGTTGGGCCGATATTATACAAGCCCTCACTGCGCACCCGCATGGAAAACGCGGCAGGGCCAAATTCTTCCCACAGGTTAACCCCTTGAAAGGCAAAATGCGGCTTGGTCAAGGTCGGAAAGCGATCATTCTGCCCCCAATCAAAATTGCCGCCATCAACAATAATGCCGCCCATAGCAACCCCATGGCCGCCAATCCATTTTGTCAGAGAGTGAATAACAATATTTGCCCCATGTTTAAGCGGCTTCATCAGGTACGGCGTATTAAGCGTCGCATCAATAACCAGCGGTACACCTGCCGCATGGGCAATTTCTGCAACGGCTGATATATCCATAACATCAAGTCCAGGATTGCCGATAACCTCACCAAAGACCATTTTTGTATTTGGCTGGATAGCCGCCGCAATAGCATCATGATCGGTTGGATCAACAAAGCTGGTGGTGACGCCAAAGCGCGACATAGTATGTTCTAGCAGATTTATATTGCCGCCATACATTTGCGATGACGCGACAATATGGTCACCTTGTGAGCATAAGGCCAGCACCGACAGAAAGACAGCCGACATGCCGGTAGCCACCGCCACCGCTGCCACCCCTTCATCGAGCGCTGCCATGCGATTTTCAAGAACGCCAATCGTCGGGTTTGAAATCCGCGTATAGAGATGCCCGCCAACCTCCAGATTATAGAGCGCGGCGGCATGTTCGGTATCATGAAACATATAAGATGTTGTCTGATGGATAGGCACAGCGCGTGATCCATGCCTATCATCCGGAGTAAATCCGGCATGTAATCCTAATGTATCAAATCCGAATGATTTGCTCATAATAAAAGCTCGCTTGGCACTTTGGTAGATGGTGGAAGAAATGGCAGGGTAGTGACCGTTGCCTGACGTGTTCCATAACTGGTTTCAACAACCAGATCAGAGCCACCCGCTATACCTTCATTAGACATAAGACAGACGGCAATATTTTTATCCAGGCGCGGCGAATATGCCGCCGCCGTGGCATAGCCAACAAATTGACCATTGAGTGAAATTGGCCAAGGGTTTTCATTGGTTGTATCAAACGGTGCGCCATCCATAAAAATGCCGCAGAATCCGCGCTTCGTGCCTTCAGCTTTAATTTTCTTGAGCGCCGCTTTACCAATAAACTCAGCCTCCTGATCCAGATCACAGATTTTCCCAAGCCCAAGCTCAAACGGATTGGAAAACTCATCTGTATCAGCATTAACCGAAATGATACCGCTTTCGACACGTTCGATATAGTTCGGTGCGCCGGGCCCTATTTGGTATGGCTGGCCTGCTTCCATGACCAAATCCCAGAGCTGATGGCCTTTTGACCCATCGCGCAAATAAAGCTCATAGCCGCCTTGCTTGCTCCATCCAGATCGCGCAACAACCAGCGGTATGCCCTCTAATTCGGTTTCATAAAACCCGAAATAGCTCAACCGTAATGGTGTCTCACCCAACAAATCACGCGCCAGATAATGTGATTTAGGGCCCTGGATAGCCAATGGCGATACATCCGGCTCAGACGCATCAACATCAAGCCCTAGCGCACAGGCAAAGCCCTCAGCCAGCATCAGCGTATCATTATCCGCAATAGACAGCCATAATTCATCCTCAGATAACCGCAATAACACAGGATCATTTACCAAAGTCCCCTTGCTGTTACAGATGGGCATATAAATGCCTTTACCAATTTTCAAATCTGTCAAATTGCGCGGCGTCAATAATTGTGCCAGCCGCATAGCATCCGGGCCTTTGAGCCGAACCTGCCGCTGAACCGACACATCACGAATATCAACATGATTGATCAGCCGATCATATTCGGCCAATGGGTCACCATAATTCACTGGCATATACATATGGTTGTAAGTAGAAAAATGCGTCACGCCAGCCGCAACTGTTCTGTCAAAGAACGGAGATTTACGAATGCGTGGCCCAATGGAAAGAGAAAAAGACATACAATACCTCAAAAAAGCAAATTATATTTAAAGGGATAAATCTACAACGGTGCGGCCGCTGATATTACCATTCAGGATTTTATTCCCATATTCGGGAAGATCAGCCAGTGCAATCGAAGAAATCACCGAAGCAAATTGATCCGCATCCAGGGTTTTTGCTAATTCAGCCCAAACCGCTTGCCGCCGTTCATTTGGCTGCATAACACTGTCTATGCCAAGCATACTGATACCGCGCAACATGAACGGAACATTTGTTGTTTTAATATCATTACTTCCGGCATTTCCAACAATCGCAACAGCCCCGCCATATTTAACCTGAGCCAGAATACGCGACAGCATATCACCGCCCACATTATCAATGGCAGCAGCCCAACGGGAGCTTTCAAGCGGTCGATTATTCGGCTCAAACTCATCTCGCGGCAAGACTTCGCTAGCGCCAAGTGGCTTCAAAAAAGCGTCAGCATCTGGCTTGCCGCTAACCGCCGCCACCTGATAGCCGCGCCGCGCCAGCAATTGCACCGCGATAGACCCGACACCGCCAGTTGCTCCAGTGACTAAAACAGGCCCAGCATCAGGCGTTATGCCCGCATCTTCGAGCGCCATTATGGCCAACATAGCCGACATCCCGGCTGTCCCCACACCCATTGCGGTTTTAGCGGTAAAGCCTTCGGGCATGAGTAACAGCCAATCTGCCTTAACCGAGGCGCGCTGGGCGAAACCGCCCCACCATACCTCACCAACACGCCAGCCAGTTAGAATGACCTCATCTCCAGCTTTATATCTGTCATCTTTGGAGGCGCGAACAACACCTGCCATATCAACGCCAGCGACATGGGGATAGGCGCGAACGAGCCGCCCTAATCCATTGAGACACATGCCATCCTTATAGTTCAGTCCCGAATAAGCAACGTCAACAATAACATCACCATCTGGCAAGTCGGCATCGGTTAATTCGGCCAGACTGGCAACAGGTTTTGCATCGTCTTCGCATGTTAGCAGTAGCGCCTTAAAGGTCATCGCCTTACCCCTTATATATTGTTCAATTTTGATCTCACATCATAGCCTGATGCAGACCGTAAACAAAAGCCCATTTCACCCGAAAATAAAAATTAGGCAACCAACGAGATAGCTATCACAGATGCCAAAATAATCAATACACATCCCATGATTAAGTTAATGCGATTAGCATATCGTCGAAACCACCGCAAAATCATCGGCAACCCAAGAATAAATGCTAGTAGAATATACCATAATGTATCGACTGCCCATGCTGTCGCCGTCATCTGAACACGCATTAACACAGGCTGGCCTGCCGTCAGAAATTGGCTAAAGACAGCGGTAAAAAATACTGCCACTTTGGGGTTAAGAAAGGCAATCAAAAACCCATCTCTGGCATGTTGCCAATAAGGCAGAGGTGCCAGCAGGTCAGATTTAGGGGGATTATCATGGGCTGAGTTAGGGGCAAGCGGTTCTGGCGCCGCTAATCCTGCTTTGATCATATTCACGCCAATCCAAATCAAGAAGCCAACACCAACCACCTGAATGGAGATAAAGAGAAACGGCGACAATAACAGCAAAGACGCCAGTCCTATTGACACAAGCCCAGCATAAATCAAAATCCCGAAGCCATGCGCGAGCCCGAACATCACCCCTGCCATGACGCCTGTGCTAGTGACGCTGCGGATCAAGACAACGACACTAGGCCCCGGGCTTGCCGCGCCCGCCAAGCAGGTTAATGTCAGGATCAGCCATTCTTCAAAACTCAACATGAGCATTCTTTCATCAGTCTATCGCCATATATCCCGTGATTTTGGGCTTTAGGTCAAGCCAAAGGGCTGAAAATAAACAAGTGAAAAATCAGACTAATATTCATTTTCGGGGCTTGCATATAGGCGCAACACCATATTATCCTCATTTGATATAAAGCTAAGCATTTTTAATTTAATGGAGAGGAACATGAAAACTCGTGCTGCCGTCGCGCTAGAGGCTGGGAAGCCGCTTGAGATTATGGAAGTTGATCTTGAGGGTCCTAAAGCCGGTGAAGTTCTGGTGGAAATCAAAGCCACAGGGATCTGCCATACCGATGAGTTTACCTTATCAGGTGCTGACCCCGAAGGTATCTTTCCTGCCATTCTGGGGCATGAAGGCGCTGGAGTTGTTCTCGAAATAGGCTCTGGCGTCACCTCGCTCAAACCCGGTGATCATGTGATCCCTCTCTATACGCCGGAATGCCGCGAATGTGATTATTGCCTGCATCCTAAAACCAACCTGTGTCAGGCAATCCGGACAACCCAAGGCCAAGGGCTGATGCCTGATGGCACATCACGGTTTTCGATGAATGGCAAACCAATTTTTCATTATATGGGGACATCCACCTTTGCTAATCATACGGTTCTGCCTGAAATTGCGCTCGCCAAGATTAATCCTGCGGCACCATTTGATAAGGTCTGTTATATCGGCTGCGGCGTCACCACAGGCATTGGTGCGGTCATCAATACCGCTAAGGCAGAGGCTGGCTGTAACGCTGTTGTCTTTGGGCTTGGCGGCATCGGGCTTAATGTTATTCAGGGGCTGAAGCTCATTGGTGCCAATATGATTGTTGGGGTTGATCTGAATAACGACAAAAAATCCTGGGGTGAGCAATTCGGCATGACGCATTTTGTTAATCCGAATGAGGTATCGGGTGATCTGGTCGCGCATCTGGTTGAGCTGACTGGCGGCGGTGCTGATTACAGCTTTGAGTGTATCGGCAACACCAATGTCATGCGAACTGCGCTGGAATGTAGTCATAAAGGCTGGGGCGAATCGATTATTATCGGGGTCGCTGGCTCTGGGCAGGAGATTAGCACACGGCCGTTTCAGCTGGTGACAGGCCGATCATGGCGCGGCACGGCATTTGGCGGCGCGCGCGGCCGCACCGATGTTCCGAAAATTGTGGATTGGTACATGGATGACAAGATTCTGATTGATCCAATGATCACCCATACCATGCCACTGGAAGACATTAATTCTGCCTTTGATCTGATGCATGAAGGCAAAAGCATCCGCTCAGTAGTCGTGTTTTAGAGGTAGCCAGAAAACTGTAAATTTTACAAGAAGAGGATTATGACTGGCAGGTCAATTAAAACATTTATGACTGCCGTATTTGAGTTAAAAAGCCCAACAAAGACCAAGACTACCGTACTAAATTACTGTTTTCTAAATTATCATAACTTGTATGAAGAATTGTTGGAGGATGCAAAATCCTCCAACCTTGATCGCTTTATCAAAAGCAAAACGTATGAAATTCGTAACTTTATAAAAAACCAGTTAAAATCAAATCCTGTTTTTGCAAATAAGATGAATAAACTTCACTTGTCACTTGCCATGGAAGATGGTTTGTCAAATGATCTGGCAGCAAGTATTCAGTCATATTGCGAATTGAAGAACGATTACAATTCCACTATGGAAAATGCTGGTATCGCAGACACTGAAAAAGAAAAATTAAGTTTGCCAGGGCTCCCGACTATTCCGCCATTAATAGCCAGACAGGAGAATTGGGAAAATCGGCTGGAAAAACTAGCCACTGCCAGCACCCTTGATGACGAAAACGAAGCTAGAGATCAGTTGCTGAAAGAGAATAAAGCTGGTCAATTTCGCCCTATTGTATTTCCTCGCCACCGATTAGCTGATGGCTTTTATATGCTTCAACATAAAACAAAACCCAGCTTTTATATTCTGTTCAATCTTTATAAAAAGGAAAGTCGGTTTTCGCGTAAAATTGACTTGTCACAATATAAGGTTTTAGGCACAGAAAAAACACATAAGCACACAGCAATAGGTCTCGTTTTTCCAATCAATTTTGGAAAATCATATCAATATGATCGCTTTTTGCGGTGGATAGCTGAAAATAATAATGACGTTTTAGACGCGCCGATTATCAAACCTAAAACCGCCAGACTTTGTAAAAAAGGTGACCGCTTTGAAGCCCATGTTAGTTTCGAGATAACTCGTGAAGCTAAAGAGCCTCTAACTTGGCTGGGTGTTGATCGCGGCATCCATAATATTGCTAGTTTATGTGTCATTAGAGAAAATGGTGAGATCATTGCCGAAAAAAACTTTACTGGCAAGCAACTGAAATATGTTCAGAAAAAAATGGAACGGAGACAAAAAACTGTACAGAAAAAGGGCAAGAAATATCGCTCAGCCACGCGCCTGAGTGAGGCTAAAAAAGCTATTCATGGCATTGCCAATCGCATCGTTGAACAAGCCAAAAAACATCATGCACAGGTTGTGATAGAACATCTTGGTAATTTGACAAGCAGAAATAAGAAACGCAATAAGAGCAACTTCAATCGTCTGCTAGGCCGCCAGCAATATTCTAAACTAAAAGATGTGTTGGAGTATAAATTATCACGAGCAGGGTTACCCAAACCGCTATCCGTTTCTGCTGCCTATACTAGTTCCACCTGCCCAAAATTTGGTGTTAGCGACCAAAACAATAGAGATAGAAATGACCCAAATAATGCGTTTTGTTGTCAGAATTGTGGGTATAAGCATGACGCTGATTTAAACGCTGCACGGATGATTACCCTACAAAAAATCTGGCGTAATGGATTGCCAAAAAACAAAAAAACACTTAAGGTTAATGTATTAGATGAGACGGATTTTTCTTTACCGAGCTTTTTGAAACGGTTAAATCTTTGAGGTATCTCATTGTCGCATCTGGGGGTGCTGACTGAGTATCTCTACTGCATTAGAGCGAATTACCTTTGTAGCCCTTGTTCTTGCTGATCATTACTCTAACCATTTTATTGGAGGCCTTGTTAGCATTAATATGTTTTATTGGCGCTTTCACTGAATGACAACAGGACAAAAAAACCCACGATGGGTCAATTTCGACATGGTTTCATGCCCGAAATAGCCTGTGGCTAATCCCCATCACCTTTTATTTTAATACTTTATGCGATAGCTCTTTCTCAACCCCATGAAATGTTGGGTGAGCAAAGGCTGTATGCCGCCACTACCGCTAGAAAATCTCTTTCTCAACCCCATGAAATGTTGGGTGAGCAAAGGTAAACTTGGTGTCTCCGAAGTTACGGTCTCCTTCTCAACCCCATGATGTTGGGTTAGCAAAATCTTTTATACCAAACTTTCATAATATATTTTTGTCTCATATACAGCAGATGTCTTGACTATCTAAGGTCAAGCGTGTGAAATCATCGTCGAAGTTTCAAAATCATTCTAGTTGAGAAAATCAACATGCAAACCATAGCAGAAGTCCAAATGATGGGTGGCACGCATCGTGTTATCCGTCATGACAGTACCGTCACACAATGTTCCATGGATTGGGCGATATTTATCCCCAAAGGCGGCCGCCCTGATAGCGTCCTGATCTATCTATCGGGCTTAACCTGCACATGGGAAAACGCCGCCACCAAGGCCGGAGCGCAAGCCGCCGCTGCCGCGCATAACATGGCCATTATCTTTCCTGATACCTCGCCGCGTGGTGACAATGTGGCGAACAGTCCTGATTACTGGCTAGGGCAAGGCGCCGGATTTTATCTGACCGCGACTGAGCCGCCATGGGCACCTCATTTCGCGATGGATCGCTATATCACCGAGGAATTGCCAGCCCTGATCACAGCAACATTAGGCATCGACAGCAAGGACATGCCAGCAATGGGGGTGACGGGACATTCCATGGGTGGCCATGGTGCCTTAACGCTGGCTATGAAGCACCCGCATTTGTTCAAATCAGTATCGGCTTTTGCGCCGATATCGGCNGCGACCGAAAGCGGCTGGGGGCAGAATGTTNTGCCTGCCTATCTGGGGGATGATANCNCAGCGCATCTGGANCATGATGCCGCCGCGCTTATGGCNACANGGGGCTGGGNTGGTGATATNCTGGTCGATCAGGGGCTNGCTGATAGTTTTCTTGATGAGCATTTGAAACCGCATCTGCTGGCCAAGGCCGCCGAAGATACCGGTATTCCACTGACCCTGCGCCAACATCCGGGATATGATCATTCCTATTATTTTGTCGCCAGTTTTATGGCTGATCATGTGGCATTTCATGCCAACCGGTTAGCCGCATGACGGAACAGCTTGCTGATGTCGATTACATCATTATAGGCTCTGGCTCTGCCGGATCAGCGATGGCGTACCGGCTGTCTGAGGATAAAACCCACTCTGTCTTGGTGCTGGAATATGGCGGCACAGATATTGGCCCTTTTATCCAGATGCCTGCCGCCCTATCCTATCCGATGAATATGAAACGCTATGATTGGGGCTATCTGGCTGAACCTGAGGCAACATTAAATAACCGGCGGCTTGTCTGTCCAAGAGGCAAAGTTATCGGCGGCTCATCCTCCATTAATGGAATGATTTATGTGCGAGGCCATGCCGAAGATTACGCCTATTGGGAGGCTGACGGCGCAACAGGATGGGGCTATGCTGATGTTCTGCCCTATTTCAGGCGCATGGAACACTGGCATGAGGGCGGTCATACTGAAGGCTTTGAAGATGCCGGTTTTCGCGGTGTTGATGGGCCGCTTCATGTCACCCGCGGCAGTCGCCGAAACCCCTTGCATGATGCCTTTGTTAACGCCGCGGAAGAAGCCGGATACGCCGCTACTGCCGATTATAACGGCCATCGCCAAGAAGGGTTTGGGCCTGCTGATATGACTATCTGGAAAGGCCAGCGGTGGTCGGCGGCTAATGCCTATCTCAAGCCTGCGGTCAAGCATCACGGCGTTCAGCTCATCAAAGGCGCGTTGGTCGAGAAGATCAATATCAGCAATGGCCGTGCCGAAAGTGTCACCTTTCAGCGTCATGGGCAGACCATGACAGCTCATGCTAAACGCGAAATTATTGTTGCCGCAGGAGCGATTAACAGCCCGCAAATCCTTCAACGCTCTGGCATTGGGCCGGGACAGGTGTTGCAAGCGGCTGGGGTTGACGTGATCGTCGACAGGCAAGGTGTTGGCGGTAATCTACAAGATCATCTTGAAGTCTATTTTCAGGTCAAATGCTTGCAGCCGATCACGCTGAATAAGCATTTGGGGCTGTTTTCCAAGGGTATGATCGGGCTGCGCTGGNTGCTTAGCAGGTCAGGTCTTGGCGCTAGCAATCAGTTTGAGACGCTTGGCTTCATCCGTTCTGATCAAGGCATATCCTATCCTGATATTCAGTTTCATTTCCTGCCTGGGGCTATCCGCTATGATGGTAAAAGCGCGTCAGAAGGCCATGGCTTTCAGATGCATATCGGCCCNATGCGGTCAAAATCACGCGGCCATGTGCATATCCGCAANAGCGATATTTCATCAGCGCCNGAGATCAAGTTTAATTATATGTCGCATGATGATGACTGGACGGAGTTTCGCCGTTGCATCCGCCTCGGCCGTGAGATTCTATCTATGCCAGCTATGGATGCGTTTCGCGGCGATGAGATTCAGCCCGGAAATGACGTCACCAGTGATGACGGGATTGATGATTTTATTCGTGAACATGCGGAAAGCGCCTATCATCCTTGCGGTACCATGCGCATGGGCAAAGCCAATGATCCGCTAGCGGTGGTTGATCCTGAATGTCGTGTTATTGGGGTTGATGGATTAAGGGTGGCAGACAGCTCAATCTTCCCGCAGATCACTAACGGCAACCTTAACGCGCCATCAATTNTGGTTGGGGAAAAAGCGTCAGATTTTATTCTNGGNCGGCAGCCCTTGGCGCCTGTTAATCTCACGCCTTATGCCGCAACAGACTGGCAGNATAAACAGCGTTAAAATATCGCATGGCATGAGCTATTGGCNCAGCTATTTATCTGGTCATTTATCTGGTCATTTATCTAGANAAACCAGCCAGCCAGGACAAGCCCGAGGACAATAATGCCNGTGTTGAGNCGTGCCGATATCAGCACCAAAAATCCAGCGATGACGATCATAGCATCATAGCTGTTATGAATGGCGGACATTAAAATCGGATCAATCAGCACCGCTGCTAAAAGCCCCACAACCGCCGCATTAATTCCGGCAAGGCCAGCGCGAAAACGGCGTGATTGCATCCATCCATCCCAAAATGGCAGAACGCCTAGCAACAGCAGAAATGATGGCAGGAACAGCGTCAGCATAGTCAGCACGCCTAGCCAGATTGCGCCCATGCCTGTGCTTGTGCTTATGCCCATATTAGTGCCCATAACCGCACCCAAAAANCCACCAAAGGTAAATAACGGGCCGGGGATAACCTGCGCCATGCCATATCCAGCGAGGAAATCCGCCAATGATACCAGCTCAGTTTCCACCACCGATGCTTGCAGTAATGGCAAAACAACATGACCGCCACCAAATACCAATGACCCTGCCANATAAAACTGGCTCAACGCAAACCAGATACTATCCGGCATGAGATGCGCCATCAGCAACATCCCTGCCAGCAACGCCGCAAAAAGCCATAACCAGATAAGCGGCATCAGCTGTGAGCGATAAGGGGCATTAGATGNATATTGATCAGCTTGCATATCATGACCGGACGGCTGATCCGCAAGCAATAGAAACCCCATAAATCCAAAGATCAAAATAAAGAGAGGATGCAAAAACGGCATATTGAGAAACAGCGCAATTCCCATCATGGCGATAGCAAATAGCGATGTGAACATGCCAAGCGCAAAGCCGCGCGCCATGCCAAAAACCGCATGCAAGACCACCGCCGCAGTCACCAGTTTCAGGGCATCAATAAGACGATCCAGATCAGCCCCAAAATTGACCAGCCCATAACCAAAACCAATCATAATCATAGCCGATGGCAAGGTGAAGCCAATAAACGCCAGACAACCGCCAGCAAGCCCGCCCCAGCGTAGCCCCAGCGCAAAGCCAAGCTGGCTGGAGCTAGGCCCTGGCAGCATCTGGCATAAGCCAAACAGCGATTGAAACGCATCAGATGAAATCCATTGGCGTTGCTCAACAAACAGCCGGCGAAAATATCCGATATGGGCGACTGGCCCGCCAAAGCTGGTCAGACCGAGCGCTAAGAAGCTACGCAAGATCATCAGCAGAGATGGATTATGAGGCATAGGCAGATGTCCTTCTTAGATCAATATGCTCATCAACCGTTCAGGCAGGCTAGAAATCGCCGTAATATCAGCATTAGCAAAGGCAAAGCGCAAATGATCATCATAGGCGGTTCCAAAAAATCCGCCGGGGATCGTCAAGACGCCTGTCTGGCGCATTAATGCTGCCGCTACATTGGCACTTGTTCGGTCGGGATAGGGATGGCGAACAAATCCAAAATAGCCGCCATCACTGCTGATTGACCAATCTGGCAGTATCTCAAAAACCGCCCGAAAAGCCGATCGCCGTGCCGCAATTTCCTTCCGGTTCTCATGCCGCCAATCGGCAAGATGAGGAATCACGCGGCTAAGAACCAGCTGGCCAAGACGCGGCGCGCATATCTGAATATTGTCAGTGATTTTTGCCATCTCGGCAATGGTGTTTTCATGTGCCGTGACCGCCCCTAGCCTATATCCGGGCAAGCAATAGGCTTTCGAGAAACTATAAAGCTGGATCACCGTATCCATCACATCAGGATGATCAAACAAGCCATGCGGACGCGCCACATCAAGATCACAAAAATCCCGATAGGTTTCATCAATTATTAACGCCAGATCATGCCGTTTGCATAACTGATAGAGATCGTTTAGCAGATCATCAGGATAGTGCATTCCGGTTGGGTTATTAGGGCTGACCACGGCAATGCCGCGCGTCGCTGGCGTGATGGCTTTTTCAAAATCGCTAACATCAGGCAGAAATCGCCGCGCTGGATCACCAGCAATACCAATCGCCGTCATCCCCAGCATGGTCAGGCTGGATGTATGATTAAAATAACTTGGCGCGGGCAGCAGGATATTATCCCCGGCCTTGGCAATGCTCATCATGGCGACAATAAAGGCTTGATTACAGCCAGATGAAATCAGCACCTGATCAGCGCTGATAGCTGTGCTGTAAAGCTGGCTTACATGCTCGGCATAGACTTGCCGGAGTTGCGGCTCGCCTTCAATAGCACCATAGCTAAAGACATCATCTTGAGCCGCCATTTCAGCCAATGCCACTCTCACATCTTGATGCGGCGGATAGCCTGGAACTGCCTGCGATAAATCAATCATGGGGGCATTACCCTGATACTGATCGATCCATTCTTGCACTTGAGCAACTGGCGGTGCGGTCAAGTCTCTTATGGTGGGGGATACCAGATATGTCATATGAACAGCGCACTCATCAATAATCAAAGCCTTACCATATTACCATATCCCCGCCATATCAATATGATCTATGCGTTAAGGATAGGCGGTGTAGTTTTGATGGTGGAGGGCTGGCGGTGGTCAGGCATCTTATTTATCGGTTGCAATGGCTTTCTAAATTAAGATAGCATTTTAAAATTAATGGCCGCATAGGGATAGGGTGATCTATATGCCTGCGCATAAGCAAACTGATTTTCTTGATAATGCTTATCGGATCAGCACGACCGATGATGCGCGGCAATTCTATGATGATTGGGCGCAGACCTATGATGATGAGATTTCAGCCAATGGTTATATAACACCTGTCCGTTGTGCGCATGCGCTGGCGGCTCATGCTGGTGATCCATCTGCACCTATTCTTGATATCGGATGCGGGACAGGCATTTCAGGGCTAGCTCTGCGTGATGTTGGCTTTTCGCTGATTGACGGGTCTGATTTATCTCAAGCCATGCTGGATAAAGCGGCCAGTAAAGGCATTTACCGCGAGCTCTGGCAAGCTGATCTGCAATCGCCTTTTCCTTTTTCGGCTGGCACATATCAGCATCTAGCCGCTATCGGCGTCATTGCCACTGGCCATATGCCGGCGGAGACGATTGCAAGGCTGGCAGATTTGCTCAGCACAGGCGGCTTGTTGGTGTTTTCGCTTAATGATCACACATTGGAAGACCCCCGATTTGAAGCCACCTTAAATCAGCTCGTTGATCAAGGCATAGTTGCGATCAAGCATGAGGACTATGGCGAGCATTTGCCGGGCATTGGGCTCAAATCCAAAGTGTTTGTCGTCATCAGGATTTAGCATTTCGGTGAGGAATATCATGCTACCAGAACAGACAACTGACCTGATCAATTTAGCGCGTTATCCGATCCATCAAAACGGCGCGGCACGTGACCAGATTATTGCCGATGTGCAACAGCAATTAGCCGATACGGGCTGTGCTATTCTAAAAAAGTTTCTAACGCCCAAAGCCATTGAACGCATCACTCATGAAGCCGATAACGTTTCCGCCTTTGCCCATAAATCCTATAATCGCACCAATGCTTATTTTTCCGCCGATGATCCGGCACTTATATCAATGATCCACGGCGGCGGTTTTTTGATCGGTCCAATGCGTTTATTCCGGCAGACCATTTTGACCTAAAAGGGCCGTTAAGACAGGTGCATGATTTTCCTGCTTTTGATCCTTTTATTCGTGATTGTCTCCAGCAAGAGGCGTTCTACCGTTATGCCGACCCGTTGGCTGATGTGATCATCAATATGGCGAACGAAGGTAACGGCTTTCCTTGGCATTTTGACACCAACCCCTTTACCATCACATTAGCTATTCAGAACGCTGACCATGGCGGCGCCTTTGAATATGCCCCCAATATTCGCAGACAGCATGAAAATTTCGGCGAAGTCAGCAAAGTGCTTGATGAGCAATCTGATCGTGTCATCAGCATTGATCTGGAACCCGGCGACTTGCAGTTGTTTTTAGGGCGATATTCGCTTCACCGCGTCACCCCTCTCAAGGGCAAGCGGCCACGTTATGTCGCCATTTTTTCCTACGTTGATCAGCCTGATATGGTCGGCTCTCCTGAACGTGCGCGGCAGTTATATGGCCGTGTGCTGCCCATCCATTTGGAACGCGCAGGCCTGCGCGCCGACACGCTGGCTGATTAATCCCACATCAATCCGAAAGCAGATAGCTGTCATCATGGACAAGTGGAGTAGTGCCAGCGATCTTTGCCACAATATGATCAGGCCAAGCCAGTTTTATCAGACTACGGTCAAAGAATATCCCATCGGTTCCGGCGCGGAGCAAGGTTTTGCCTGTAAAGGCGTCATCGCCCTCAAGCGAGAGCAATTCGGCAATCACATCACCTGTCTTGACATGAGCACCAAGCGGTTTGTGATAGACAACCAGACAAGGCCGGTCGGCGCGTAAATATTCAACCGCCGTTAATGGTGTCGGCTTGGCCCCTGGGGTTGGTGGTACTGCTGGTAGTTCTGCTGATGCGCCGCTAATATACCCTCTTGCCGCCAAGAATTGAAACAGATGCTCCGCAT
>NZIT01000101.1 GCA_002691725.1 SAR116 cluster bacterium
TGGAATCTCCGTAGATGCTCATTTTTTGTCAATGATTTGTCAAAATAATATACAGGAATCTACGGTAAATCAACCCTTTGTCAATGATTTGTCAACGACAAAAAAAGAGGGTTAGAAAACCTAACCCCCTGTTTTTTATATTTATTTTGATAGTGTGTTTTATCGCTTTGAGAACTGGAAGCTCCGGCGAGCTTTGGCTCGGCCATATTTTTTCCGTTCAACAACACGGCTATCACGGGTCAGAAACCCGCCAGCCTTTAAGACCGGACGCAGGCTCGGCTCAAAGCGGATAAGCGCGTGGCTAATGCCATGACGAACCGCGCCAGCCTGCCCCGACAGACCGCCACCCTTAACCGTCGCAATGACATCAAACTCACCTGTCCGTGCTGCCGTCTCAAAGGGTTGTGCCAACATCATCTGCAATACCGGACGCGCAAAATATTCGGTAATATCTTTGCCGTTAACATTGATCCGCCCAGTGCCGCGCTTTACCCAAACACGCGCCGAAGATTCTTTCCGGCGACCTGTCGCATAAGACCGGCCATGATCATCAATTTGAGGTTCGGCAACGACATTGCTGTCAGTCGCAGAGCTAGCGTCATTGTCTTTTAATGCTTCTAATGCGGCCATGCCCTCAGGCTGATTTGCTGGCGCGGAAGCGGTTTCAATCTGGTTTTCATCAGCCATGGTTTATCTCGCTGTGTTTTTAGGGTTCATTGCTGCAACATCCAGCTTTTGCGGCTGTTGCGCTTCGTGGGGGTGCTGATCACCGGCATAGACATGAAGATGCTTCATACAGCGGCGACCAAGTGGCCCACGTGGGACCATTCGCTCAACGGCTTTGGTGATTACACGCTCAGGAAAACGGCCATCAAGCACCTTATCAGCTGTCCGCGATTTGATACCGCCGGGATAGCCTGTGTGCCAGTAATAGGTTTTCTGCGTCCGTTTATTGCCTTTCAGCAGAATTTTTTCTGCATTAACAACAATCACATTATCACCGCAATCCATATTTGGTGTATAGCTAGGCTTATGCTTGCCGCGCAGACGAGTGGCAATGAGAGACGCTAGACGCCCCAATACCAAGCCTTCTGCATCAACCACGCACCAGCCCTTCTGAATATCGGCGGGTGACGCCGAGAAGGTTTTGAATTTAGACATGTTGTATCAACCTTTTGTGTTAAACTGTTGCGGTTTATAGTCATGTTATCAGGCGCTGTCAACGCCTAAAAATGTGTGATTATAATTATTAATGATATTTTTCAACAGCTTATATATGCGGTTATATTTTACCACATGAAAACTGAATGGCATTTACAGCTATCACAAGAAACGGTCATTGAACTATGATGTGGAATCAGGCTAAACATAGCTAATGAAGCATGACTAACCCGCAAATATAACAACGTAAAAAGGCAACCCAAATAGGCAGCAAGCAAAGGTCTGATATGATAATATTAATCGACAATTATGATAGTTTCACATGGAATTTGTGGCACTTTTTGTCTGACCTTGGGGCTGAGGTCAAAACATATCGCAATGATGAATTGACCGTTGCTGAGGTTGTTGCCATGGCACCTGCTGGCATTGTTCTGTCGCCGGGGCCTGCCATTCCTGATCGCGCTGGCATATGCGTTGAGCTGATCCAGGCTGTTAGCGGCAATATCCCCCTGCTTGGCGTCTGTCTTGGGCATCAGGCCATTGGTGCTGCTTTTGGCGGCAACATCACCCGAATTGATCCGCCTGTGCATGGCAAATTATCCTATGTGACTCATAACGGGCAGAGCATTTTTAGCGGGTGTGACGCGCGTTTTGCCGTATCCCGCTATCATTCGCTGATTGTCGATCATGAAAGCCTGCCTGATTGTCTTGAAGTGATATCCAGCACCGATGCTGGTATCATTATGGGCGTTCAGCATAAAACCCATCCGACCTTTGGAGTGCAATTTCATCCAGAATCAATTGCGTCAGAAAATGGCTACCGTATCCTTGCTAATTTTCTGCAAATGACAGGCCATGTGCAAGCAACGAGCAATGATCATATCAACACCCTTGAAGAACAATTACTGCATCTATCAAAAACCCATCCGGAACATATCCATGACTGAAGCACCATCCCTGAAAACGCTATTGCGCAAACTTGTCCGTCACCGATTAACCGAAGATGAGATGCGGCAGTGTTTTTCCATTATGCTAAATGGTGAGGCTAGCCCTGAGCAAATCGCCAGCTTTATTAGCGCATTGGCAACACGAGGTGAGACCGCAGAAGATGTGATTATTGGCGTCACAACATTAATGGGTCACGCCACCACGATTGCGGCGCCTGATCATGCGATGGATATTGTTGGCACAGGCGGCGATGGGATTGGCACCTGGAATATTTCCACCGCCGCGACATTTGTTGTTGCCGGCGCAGGATACCCTGTCGCCAAGCATGGCAATGTTGCCGTATCATCAAAAAGCGGCGCGGCTGAGGTATTATCCCGGCTTGGCATAAAACTCGATGCAGATATGGCGCATGTGCAAGCCGCCTTAAACGATATCGGCGTCTGTTTTTTAATGGCGCCAAGACATCATACGGTAATGCGTCATGTCGGCCCTGTTCGGGCAGCTCTTGGTTTTCGGTCAATATTCAATATGATCGGGCCATTGTCTAATCCGGCCAGGGTTAATCGCTTCATGCTTGGCGTTTTTTCAAAAGATTTGCTCGAACCTTATGCTAATGCCATGCTTGGGCTTGGGGTGACGCATGGGCTGGTTGTCCATGGCGCAGACGGCTTGGATGAGATCACAACAACTGGTGAGACTCATGCGATGCAGCTTCGTGATGGGATGATCACGCCAATGACCTTGCATCCTTCTGATATTGGTTTGCCAGTTGCTAAATTGGCTGATCTCATCGGCGGCACGCCTGAGCAAAATGCTGCTGCCATGCGTGCCATATTTGATGGTGAGAAAAATGCCTATCGTGATATCGTCATTTTCAATGCGGCGGCAGCGATGTTCGGGGCTGGTCATGCGGGCAGTCTTATCGAAGCGAAAGATATCGCCATTGAAGCGATTGATAGCAAAGCCGCATTAACCAAGCTGGAACAGCTGGCCGCCATGACCAATCAGGATAGCTAATTATGAGCGATGTACTCAAGCAAATCATCAGCGACAAAAAAACCGAAATAGCCGCGCTCAAAGCGGCGCCGGAAAGCAAATCTTTCGCGGCAAAAGCGGCGGATATGCCGCCACCTCGCGGCTTCACCCAGGCTTTGCGTAAATCATCTGCCCAGGGCTATGGTCTGATCGCTGAGTTCAAACGCGCGTCACCATCTCGCGGCATTATTAATGCTGATGCTGATCCTGCTAATATCGCCCAATCTTATGAGGCTGGCGGTGCTACATGCCTATCCGTGCTGACCGATCAAAAATACTTTCACGGCCATATTGATGATATGATTGCCGCGAAATCAGCAACGCTGATGCCTGTTCTGCGTAAAGATTTTATGATTGATCCTATCCAAATCATTGAAGCGCGGGCCTGTGGGGCGGACTGTATTCTATTAATCCTGTCTGCCCTGTCTGATAGCCATGCCGCCGAATTAGAGGCTTGCGCCATAGAATATGGGCTGGATGTATTAATCGAAACCCATGATGGCGAAGAAATTGAGCGTGCGCTCAAGCTCAAGTCACCAATGATTGGCATTAATAATAGAAACTTGCGGACAATGGTAACCGACTTCTCAACAGGCACTGAGCTGATGACAATGATCCCTGATGATCGGATCGCTATTGCCGAAAGTGGGCTTCGGTCTAATGATGATCTGTCGCGGATGGCAAGAGCAGGGGCAAGATGCTTCCTGATGGGTGAGTTTTTAATGGAACAAGACGATATTGCCACCACCGTTAGCGGGCTTTTATCTTATCCTCTGCCCCCCAACTGGAAAGACACACTATGAGCCGGTTAACCCATTTTGACAATAATGGTCAGCCGCATATGGTTGATGTCAGTGATAAGCCAGCGACTAGCCGCGTTGCCTCGGCTGAGGGATATATCACTATGGCGCCTGATACGCTACAGCTCATCCGTGATAAAGGCCATAAGAAAGGTGATGTGCTGAGCATAGCGCAGCTTGCTGGTATCATGGCGGCCAAGAAAACTGATGCGCTTATTCCGCTTTGTCATCCTTTGCCGTTAAGTCATGTTTCGGTTGAGCTAAGCCTTGAGAATACCCGCGTCCATATCACATCTGAATGTCGCCTGACTGGGCAAACAGGGGTTGAGATGGAGGCATTAACCGCCGTTTCTGTCGCCGCCTTAACCGTCTATGACATGGTCAAAGCTGTTGATAAATCCATGACCATTGGCGGCATCAGATTGCTTGAAAAGTCAGGTGGTCGATCAGGGCATTTTAAGGCCGATGAATAAGCCGCTTATTCCTGTCATTGAGGCTATCAGCCAAATTGCTGAGGCTATGTCATTAACCGCAACTGAACCTGTTCGTCTGGCGGATGCTAATGGCCGCATATTGGCAAAAGACACCTTTGCCATTCTCAATAATCCACCAGCCGATCAATCCGCGATGGATGGATTTGCTGTTTGCGGCGATGATCTTAATAGCATACCCATAAAGCTCCACCTGATCGGGGAAAGCGCCGCAGGGGCGCCATGGCCGCATAAGCTGGCACAAGGCACGGCTATCCGCATCTCGACCGGGGCAAATNTGCCAGAGGGCGCGGATAGTATCATTATCCAGGAAAATACNCGGCTTATCCCTGATCATGATAATGCCGACTATGTTGACATCCTNGAGGCGGTGGAACGCGGNAAGTTTATCCGCCGTAAAGGGCAAGATTTTAGCANAGATGATCTGCTGATCGGTGCTGGCACNACACTCGATGGACGGATGATCGGATTACTGGCCGCTGGCGGGCATGAGACGCTGATCGTNCGCCGAAAGCCTGTCATTGTCATTGCGTCCACAGGCAGTGAGTTAGTTGAGCCGGGGCAACAATCCTATGACACTCTTAATCCAGCGCAGATCATTTCCAGCAACACTATCATGATTGCCCATATGGTTAGTGATATGGGGGCAAGCGCGGTGACTCTGCCGCCCATTGCTGATCAAGATGGCGCACTTGACCTAGCGCTGGCGCAGATATCAGGGGCGGATTTATTAATCCTTACCGGTGGGGCATCTGTTGGCAAGCATGATCTGGTATCGGCAAAAATGAAAGGTAAAGATAGCCTGACCTTTTGGCGGATTGCTATGCGTCCGGGAAAACCAATGATTTTTGGCCAGATTGAAACCGCATCAGGTCTGACACCATTCCTTGGCTTGCCGGGTAATCCTGTATCATCTGGCGTTTGTACGCTGATCTTTGTTCGTGCCGCGATTAATGCCATGCTTGGTCGGGTGAGTGCTGTAACGCCGCGTAAAGCCGTGCTGGCAACAGCTATCCCTGAAAATGATGAACGCGAAGAATATATGCGCGGCACGGTCAGCCATGACAGCAAGCTTGGCCAAGACATATTTACCCCCTTAATATCGCAAGATAGCGGCAAATTAATGGATTTTGCGCATGCTAATGCGCTGATGATCAGACCTGCTCATAGTGCCGAAATGGCTGAGGGAACGCTGGTCGATGTTATTATCCTCAATCACGATTAATCATCACGATTAATCATGAACTCAAATCATATGCCTTGACATCATGTACAAAACATGAACAAATAGAGATCATAAAGGTATCATATGGGAGCATATTATGCTAACCAAGAAACAACGCGATATCCTGATGCTGATCATTAACCATGTTGAAGACACTGGCATTGCCCCTAGCTTTGAAGAATTATGCCACGCGGCAGGATTAAAATCAAAATCGGGCATCCACCGCGTTATGTCTGCCTTGGAAGAACGCGGATATATTGCTCGCCTGCATAATCGCGCCCGTGCGGTTGATATTCTGCGGCATCCTGATGGCGCGCCTTATACGCCACTTAATCTCACTGATGACGTCAGCAATTTACCAGATGTTGCGGATATATCCCCCACGCCAAAACCTTCATTGCAACACCCTTCATCGCAACACCCTCCTTTGCAAGAAATGGAAACCGATCATTCAGTTATTGACATTCCTTTGCTGGGGAAAATTGCGGCAGGAACCCCGATTGCCGCCATTTCAGATGCGTCAAATACCATACCTGTGCCTGAACATATGTTAGGCAAGGGTGAGTATTTTGCCCTGACTATCGAAGGCGATTCAATGATTGAGGCAGGGATTATGGATGGCGATACGGTGCTGATCGAAAAAGGCGATACCGCCCAAAACGGCGATATTGTTGTGGCTTTCCTTGATGAAGATGACGAAGCTACTTTGAAACGTCTGCGCCGAAAATCACATAGCATTGCGCTTGAGCCTGCTAATAGCAAATATGAGACGCGCATTTTTGGCCCTGATCAGGTTAAAATCCAAGGCACATTGAAGGCACTTATTCGGCAGTATTAACCCACCGGATGCTAACCCCTGACACCTTATTATTAGCCTCATCATTCGCATCATAGGCCAACATTCCGCCTCGCTCTCGGTAATCATCGCGGTCAATGAGCAGACTTCCATCACGGCAAGGATAGCGCGCCCGCACCAACGCCAACACAATATCAGCTTTCTGGCAGGCAATGGTTAAATCAGATACTGCCCAGACCATTGCAAACACCTGACCATTAGCCGCCAGAATATAGCAAGTGTGACGCTCGCAAACGACATGATCTTGATCTTGATTGGGGTCTTGTTCTGGATTTTTATATTCCCGCACATATATCATTTCTGATCGGCCAAACGGCTTGGCTAAGATTTGGCTGGCAAATCCATCAGTTTTGCGCGTATTGGTTAAGAGATTTCCATCACTGCTCATTACCGCTAAAATCGGTTTGCCATAGTTCACGATTACCCCGGCGACAGGGCGTGGGTCAATCAACCATAACCCAAAGGCTGCCATATAAATAGCCGCACTTAGCCGCCGCCATATCCGGTTGCCGATGCCCAAAGCCACCATGGCAATCGCTAATAGCAAAACAATATAAGCCGATGGCGGAAACACGGCTATTCTAGCGCCCTGCCATGAGCTAATCGCCTCCGCCACTCTTGATAAGATCAAAATGCCAATATTCATGACAGAAAGCGGTATGAACTCCAGCCCTAATGGGGATAATAGCAATGCCATCACGCCCATTGGCATGATCACCATCCCCATCAACGGCATGCCGATGATATTCGCCAGAATTGACCATGAGGTTGTGATGCCAAAATGATAAAGCGCAAAAGGCATTGATGCCAGTGATGCGATCAATGATGATATGGCGATACCGGCAAAATACCGCCACTGCCGCATCACCCACCTTCTCGGCCTTGGCTTGTCACGTTTGAGCCAGATATTCCATGCCACCACAAGCGCAAAGACAGCCGAAAATGACATTTGAAAAGCTGGCCCAAAAAGGCTGGATGGATCAGTGATGAGAATAATGATTGCCGCCACGGCAACATGGTGAAGTGTGATCCCGCGGCG
>NZIT01000102.1 GCA_002691725.1 SAR116 cluster bacterium
GCGGTGTTTTGTTAGGCGATAAATATCATTTTGATATGATACGCCCGGGGATCGCTTTATATGGCTATCCCCCCCTTCCTGCCGAAGGCTTCACCCCTGCCCTGACCCTGAAAGGGCGAGTGCTTCAGATCAGAGAGGCAAAGGCAGGTGAATATGTTGGCTATAACAACACCTATAAATTGACCCGCGATACTTTGCTAGCAACTATTGCTGGCGGTTATGCGGATGGGATAAGACGCCATCTTAGCAATCAAGGTCAGGTTTCGCATAAAGATTTAACCGCCCCTATTCTTGGCCGGGTATCAATGGATACACATATAATTGATATCACAGACTGGCCGAAAGGGGTGCTAGGCACATTGGATTATGTTACTATCATTGCGCCAAATCATGATGCAGATGTTATGGCTTTATTAAGTGACACAATTTGTAATGATGTTCTAACATCTTTGCGGCTTCGAGCATCACGATCTTATGTCGGCACATGATCAGGTGGATATTAATGGATGATAGTAATGGATGATAGTAATAGATCATGGGAATAGATCATGGTAATAATTCATGATGAATAAAGACCTTATAAGGAAAGGCTAGTCATGCAAGTCCTGCAAATTCCTGGCAGAGCCACCTTGTCCATGCTCGCTGAGATTGGCCGTTTAAGCTTATTTATTGGACAGGCTATATTCTGGTTGGTGCGTCCACCATGGTATGGCCGTCAGATTTTCCGCCAGATCATTGATATTGGATATTACTCATTAGCTGTGGTTGGTCTGACGACGATGTTTTCTGGCATGGTGATTGCGCTTCAGAGCTATACAGGCACCGAACGATTTTCCGCAGAAGGGGAAACATCTGTTGCGACAGTGGTTGTTCTGATCATCACAAGAGAACTAGGCCCTGTTCTGGCTGGTCTTATGGTTGCCGGGCGGATTGGTGCGGCGATGGCGGCAGAAATCGGCACTATGCGTGTCACTGACCAAATTGATGCGCTTGATACGCTATCGACGCGGCCAATGCAGTATTTGATCGCGCCACGCGTTATTGCCGGGACGATTTGCCTGCCGTTTCTGGTTTTAGTTGGCGATATTATCGGTGTTTTTGGCGGCTATGTTATTGCCGTCTATCAGCTTGGGTTTTCGCCTTCGATTTATCTATCGGGAACGATGGAATATTTAGAGGCCTTTGACGTCATTATAGGCTTGATCAAAGCGGCCGTGTTTGGGTTTATTGTTTCCATAATGGGGTGCTATTTTGGCTATCATTCAGGTCGCGGTGCCGAAGGCGTTGGCCGCGCCACCACCAATGCTGTTGTATATTCTGCCATCCTGATCCTGGTCTTTGATTTTATGATAACCGGCTTTGCTTTTGTGCGGTGATATGATGAGCGATATAAAAATTCAAATCCGCAATTTATATAAAAGCTTTGGCTCAAACAAGGTGTTGCAAGGCATTGATCTTGATGTCCATGACGGCCAGTCTATCGCCATTATCGGGGCATCTGGAACAGGTAAATCGGTGTTGTTGAAATGTATCCTTGGATTGATCAAACCTGATAGCGGGTCTGCCATGGTCGAGGGCATTGAAACCGTCGGGGCAAGCCGCCAGACCAGAGAAGACGTATTGCGAAAGTTTGGCATGCTTTTCCAGGGCGGGGCATTATTTGATTCGCTGCCTGTTTGGGAAAATATCATGTTCCGCTTTCGCCAAAAAAATGCGCTGAGCATAGATGAATTACGGCAAGTCGCCACCGACACATTAGCTGATGTGTTGCTTGAGGAACGTGTCCTTGATCTCTATCCGGCGGAATTGTCAGGCGGTATGCAGAAACGTGTTGGCCTCGCCCGCGCTATCGCGGATAAACCCGGCATCTTATTTTTCGATGAGCCGACATCTGGCCTCGACCCGATCACAAGTGGCGTTATTAATCGGCTTATCCGTAACGCTGTTGACAGGCTAGGCGCAACCGCCATGACGATCAGCCATGATATGAACTCGGTTAGGCAAATTGCCGATCAGGTAGCAATGATCCATGATGGGCATATTATCTGGCAAGGCAGCGTTAAAGAGATGGAAACGGTCGATCATCCCGTTGTTCATCAGTTTGTTCATGGTCTGCCGACAGGGCCATTAACAAAATATGCAGAAAGTATCTAATGGCGCGTCCGAAATCGCAATTTATCTGTCAAGAATGCGGTGCTGTTCATAGCAAATGGTCAGGAAAATGTAGCCAGTGCAATAGCTGGAACAGCATCACTGAGGAAACCGTTACCGCTACACCCGGTGCCGCTGGCAAGGCCAAAGGCAGCCAGATCAATATGCATAAGCTGGTTGGTGAGACAGCTCCACCGCCGCGCCTAAGCACAGGCATCCCCGAAATGGATAGAGTGTTGGGCGGCGGTTTAGTCCCAGGCTCAGCGACATTAATCGGCGGTGATCCGGGTATTGGAAAATCCACCTTATTGCTGCAAACCTTATGCAAGATGGCCATGGCGGGACAGGATGCGGCCTATTTTAGCGGCGAAGAATCCGTTGAGCAGATTAGAATGCGGGGCAGCCGCCTTGGGCTTGCCGCAAATGATATGCCGCTTGGCCTTGCCACCAGCACCAATGCTGCGGATATCACCGCATCACTATATACAGCTCAGCCCGTTGCCGTAGCGGTGATTGATTCTATTCAGACCATGTTCTTGCCGTCAATCGAATCAAGCCCCGGCACCGTCAGTCAGGTTCGTGCCAGTGCCTTTGAATTGATCAGAGCCGCTAAAGCCAAAGGCGCGGCGATCATCATTGTTGGCCATGTCACCAAAGATGGCGCAATCGCTGGCCCCAAAGTGCTGGAGCATATGGTTGATACGGTGCTTCATTTTGAAGGTGATCGGAGTCACCATTTCCGAATTTTACGCTGTATCAAAAACCGCTTTGGCCCGACTGATGAGATTGGCGTTTTTGAAATGAAAGGTCATGGTCTAGCTGAAGTCGCCAATCCATCTGAACTTTTCCTTGCTGATCGTCAGGATAATGTATCAGGTGCTGTGGTTTTTGCCGGACTTGAGGGCACGCGGCCTATTCTGGTTGAAATACAGGCGCTTGTTGCGCCTTCTACCATGGCTAATCCACGACGCAATGTCGTGGGCTGGGATCAAGGGCGGTTATCCATGCTTGCCGCCGTGTTGGAGGCGCGTGGCGGTATCCCGTTATCAGGGCGCGATATATTCCTTAATGTCGCTGGCGGTGTCAAGATAACAGAGCCTGCGGCTGATTTGGCTGTGGCGGCGGCATTATTATCTTCAATGAGCGACCTGCCCTGCCCTCGCAGTTGTGTTGTTTTTGGTGAGGTTGGGCTAGCCGCAGAAACGCGCCGTGTCGCGCATCCTGATTTGCGTCTGAAAGAAGCCGCCAAGCTAGGCTTTGATCAAGCTATTCTGCCGCCAGCAAAGGCTAAAGATATATCAGCACCTGATGGCATAGCCCTAAATTATGCGTCCGATTTGAACCAATTAATTGCCACTTTAGGCGGAATGAAAGACAATTCGTTATAAGCCATTGCCGAGCCCCCAGTTAATAGGGTAAAACAAATCAACATGGATATAAGCATACCATTTAACTTGATTGATGTTTTGATAGTGGTCGTCGCTGTTATATCCGGGGCGATGGCTAGCCTGCGTGGTTTTATCCGAGAGATCTTTGGCCTGATTGGCTGGATTTTAGCGGTCATTGGCGCCCGCATGCTTGAGAAAACAACAAGCACGTTTTTAGTTGAATATATTCCATCTGATGACTTGCGATTGGTTTTGGGCTGGGCAATCCCATTTATTATCATTGCGCTTATTTGGTATATTATATCCAATATCCTAAGCCCGCCGTTACGCCGTTTTACCCTGAATTTGCTTGATCGCCCTCTTGGCTTTTTATTTGGACTGGCGCGCGGCATAGTCATTGCCGCATTGATCTATACAGGGGCGTTATTCGCCGTTGATCACGAAGACGCCTTACCAAGCATGGTTAAAGACATGGCGCTTATTGATGTGACGCGAAGCACCACGATATTTCTTGCTGATTTTCTACCTGAAACGATAAGCGAAGAAATCATAGAAAAGATACCTGAGACGATAATTGATCCTGAGGCACCACTGGATGGCCTTATCCCCGATGAGACGTTAGATACAACAACTGAGAGCAATACTGCCGCAACCTCCCAATCAAATACAGGCACATTACTAGAAGATGAATTAGGTGATCTTCCCACCATTACAGATGGAGTTGAATAATGCCACATGATGGCAAACTGCCCTTTGACAGTTTTCAAGAAGAATGCGCGGTTTTTGGAGTTTATGGGTCAGATGAAGCGGCGGTGCATACAGCACTAGGACTTCATGCGCTCCAGCATAGAGGCCAGGAAGCCACTGGTATTATCAGCTTTGACGGGGATAAATATCACAGTCATCGGGGCTTTGGTCATGTTGGTGAAAACTTTGATGCCGCCTCAGGGCATTTAGATAAGCTGGTTGGTTATTCCGCGATTGGCCATAACCGCTATTCCACCACGGGGGAGCCTGAATTAAGAAATATCCAGCCGTTTTTCTCAGAATTGGCGTTTGGCGGTTTTGCGCTTGCTCATAATGGTAATTTGACAAATGCAGACAGATTGCGTCAGTCCCTGGTTGAAACAGGTAGCCTGATGCAAAGCACAACCGATACCGAAGTTATCATTCATTTAGTCGCCCGTTCGCATCAAACTGATCCAGCCTTGCGCTTGGTTGATGCCATGAAACAGGTGGAAGGCGCCTATTCGCTGGTCAGCCTGTCACCTCAAGGATTGATCGCCATGCGTGATCCACATGGGGTTAGACCACTCGTGCTAGGGCAGATTGGTGATGCCTATGTCGTCGCATCAGAAACTTGCGGATTAGATATTATTGGCGCCGATTTCATCCGTGACGTTAAACCGGGGGAGATGATTATTATCAATGAGGATGGGATGACTTCATCGCAGCCCTTAGCCCCGCAACCATCACGCTTTTGCGTGTTTGAATATATCTATTTTGCGCGCCCTGATAGCGTTATGGAAAACCAGCATGTCTATGGCGCGAGAAAACATATCGGGCATGAACTGGCTAGAGAAAGCCATATAGACGCTGATGTCATTGTTCCCGTCCCCGATTCAGGTATTCCAGCGGCATTAGGATACGCTGAGGAAACACATATCCCCTTTGATTTTGGCATTATCCGCAATCACTATGTTGGCCGAACATTTATTCAGCCAACCGATGCCGGGCGGCAAACTGGTGTTAAGATGAAACATAATGCCAATAGCCTGTCGGTTTCTGGTAAACGTGTTGTTATTGTTGATGATTCTATTGTTCGCGGCACAACCTCAATCAAGATCGTTAATATGATCAGAGATGCTGGCGCAACCGAAGTCCATATGCGAATTGCCAGCCCGCCAACAACTCATCCGTGTTTTTACGGAGTTGATACGCCTGACCGTGACAAACTGATTGCCGCTAGCATGGATACTACTGCCATTGCCAAACATATCGGCGTTGATAGCCTTGCCTTTATTTCCATTGATGGGCTTTATCGGGCATTAGATGAAACTGGCCGCGACCCCAATGCGCCACAATATTGTGACGCTTGTTTCACCGGTGACTATCCTATTGAGCCGCGGCGCAGTGACGGTAAATCCACCAAAGGAATTGTTAGCAAATGACCTTAGGTAAAGATCGTATCGCGCTCGTCACAGGGGCATCACGCGGAATAGGTCGTGCCGCCGCTTTGGCGCTGGCACGCAAAGGCGCGCATATCATTGCCACCGCCAGAACTCAAGCAGGCCTGGAAGAACTGGATGATGAGATTAAAGCCAATGGCGGCAACGCGACATTGGTCACGATGGATGTCAATGATCGTCCTGCTTTGCCGCGCTTGGCTGAGGCTATCCGTGAACGCTGGGGAAAGCTGGATATTATTGTGTTGAACGCTGGCATTTTGGGGGAATTGACCCCCATTTCCCATATGGATGAGCAAATATGGGATGATGTCATTGCGACAAACCTGACCGCTGGTTTTCGGATGATACACCATCTTGATCCGTTATTCCGGCAATCTGATGCTGGACGCGCCGTGCTAGTGACCTCTGGCGCCGCAAGTGGCAGGATGCCCTATTGGTCAGCTTATGCCGCGAGTAAAGCCGGGCTTGACGCCTTGGGCAAAAGCTGGGCGGCAGAGCTTATCAACACGCCGCATCGGGTAAATATGTTAAGCCCCGGGCGCATTGCTACGCAAATGATTGGGCAAGCCTTTCCGGGGATTGATAAATCGACCTTGCCAAGCCCTGACGATATTGCCAATGCCTTTGTTCAGCTATGTCGGCCAGATTGTGCCTCTCAAGGTGAAATCCTTGATGCCACCTCACTTTGCTAAACCAGCTCGCTTTGCTAAACCAGCTCGCTTTGCTAAATCAGCTCGCTTTGCTAAATCAGATCAGGGCGATTAATTGACGTAAGGGTTTTTGCCTTTTCGCATTAACAGCCGTAATGGTAGCCCGTCTAAGCCAAAATCATCACGCAATCCAGCCGCCAGATATCGCAAATAATGATCAGGCAAGTCAGCAGGACGACTGACAAAAAGCGCAAAACTTGGTGGCCGCGTTTTGATCTGTGTCGCGTAACGTATTCGCAGACGCCTGCCTTGTACCAATGGCGGCGGGTGGGCTTCTAATTTAACATCAAGCCATCGGTTCAGATCAGCCGTGGAAATACGCCAGTTCCAGCGATCATAAATGGTAAAGACGTGATCCATTAATTTATCAATCCCCTTACCTTTGAGGGCTGAAACTGTGACCACAGGAACGCCTTTCACCTGACCCAATGATTGATCCAGCTGATAGCGTAATTCTTTTAATCGCTCTTGCTTATTGGTGGTGATGTCCCACATATTTGCGGCAATGACCATGGCGCGGCCTTCCTCGGCGACCAAGCGCGCAATAGCCAAATCTTGGCGGTGCAAGTCTTCTCTGGCGTCGATCATAACAACGCAAACATGGGCAAACCGAATAGCCCGCAAAGCATCATCAACCATAGCTTTTTCTAACTTATCATCAATCCGCGCCTTGCGCCGCATCCCTGCTGTATCAACCAGCATGATATTTTGATCATTATAGGTAAATGGGATTTCAATGGCATCGCGGGTAATCCCGGCCTCCGGCCCCGTCAATACGCGCTCCTCACCTAGCAAGTGATTTGCCAATGTGGATTTCCCCATATTCGGGCGGCCAATAATCGCTATCCGTAATGGGCCTGTGTCTTGCTGATCATCAATCGCGCCTATGCTGTTATTATTTTCAACAGCAGGATTAATATCACCATCATCAAAGTCGGTTAGGCTCTGCTGGGGATTATCTTCATCGAAAGAAGGATCGTGAGCCAGATCATCCTCGTTATCATCCTCGCTGTCGTCATCATGTTCATTTTTAGCACTATCCAAATCAGGCATGAGCAGATGCAATTTACCCATTTTCTCTGCCAATTCAACAATCGCATCATAGAGATCGCCTAGCCCCTCACCATGTGCCGCCGAAACGCCAATCGGTTGATCCAGCCCTAATTGCCATGCTTCCATTAACCCATCACGGCCAGCCTTGCCTTCGCATTTATTACCTACCGCGAATACCGCCGCACCTGACCGTCTAATCGCATTAGCAAAGAAAATATCGGCTTCTGTTATGCCAGACCGCGCATCAAAAAGCAGCAATGTCAGATCACTATTGGCAATGGCATATTCGGTTTGCCGGCGCATTCTATCTTCCAGACTGCCTTTGCTTGATTCTTCCAGTCCAGCCGTATCAATTAAGCGAAACTCCAACCCTGCAAGCTTTCCAAGCCCCTCACGCCGATCTCGTGTCACCCCAGGGCGATCATGGACAATGGCATGTTGGCGTCCAGTCAGACGATTAAAGAGGGTAGATTTGCCAACATTGGGGCGACCTACGATTGAAATAGCAAATTCCATTGTGATCAGATGCCTTAGCGAAACGCATAAAGACGACCGGAATCATCCAACAGGATAAAGCTGCCACCTGATACAATAGGCGGCGCAGAGATTTTATTTGCGAGGGACATATTGCTCAACATCGCACCCGTATCAGGGTCAAGGAAATAGGCGCGCCCATTTTGATCAAGAACAATCACCTGACCCCCCGCAACGATTGGCCCTAGATGCCTGATCGGTTTGTCAGACACATTGACATCTAATGGGATCGCCCCGGGCAGGCTAGATATCCAGCGCAATGCCCCATCATTGCGGCGTAGCGCATAAACTCTGCCCTTGGTGCTAACAACAAATATTGAATTGCCAGCCACCCACGGCATTTGATGCGATGGCAACATGATCTCCCACGCAAGGCTACCGGTGCGGGTGTTAAACGCCGCAAATCGGCCTGACATGCTACCAGCATAGACGATGCCGCCAGCATGCACAGGATGACCGACAATTGTATTAATTTGATCAAGCGCTGTTTGCGGCAGCAAGCTGGCCAAATTATCACCCCATAAAAAGCCACCCTGATTAAGGTCAAGGGCAGATATTTCTGCATCATTACCAGCAAAGATGACTTCATTTTTTGCAATAGCAGGCGATGAAACACCAAGCACACGAGTGGTTTCAGGATTGCCGACCCGTGACCACAAAAACGTGCCATCAGTTTTATTCAAAACAATCAATCGTCCATCAAAATCGGTGATAGCAAGCCCTTGATCAGATACCGTAGGGCCGCCTAAAATTGGCAAATCAAACGTCTCGCGCCAATTTTCTTCACCTGTTGCGGCATCAAGGCTAACAACGACATTACCGCCAGCATGGGCATATAGCTGATCATCATTAAACGCTAACCCGCCAGCAATACCAGGTTGAGTATCATCAATCTGCTGTTCGATTTGCCGCGACCAGACAATGCTTCCGTCTTCTATATTTAATGCTGTCACCATTTTATCAGGGGTTATCGCAAACACCATTCCACGGCTTGCCACAGGTGCCGCCATTAATGTGCCAAAATCCGCGCTATCCCCAATGTTAGCTGACCACGCTTGCTCAAGCGGCAAATCAAGTGCCAAATGACCACCAGCATGTGACGCCAGCAAGCCCGGATGGCTGTATATAATGTTAGGGATATCCTCACCAATCATGGCGCCTTCATTTGTGGCGGCATCATCTGTGGTTGGCAAGGCAATCAGATCAAGGATTTCAGAACGTTCACCCGGCAGAATAACATCCTTTTCACCACATGCCGCCAGCCCCAGTATAGAAGCAGACATAACCGCAGATATTGCAACAATCCTCAAGCCAATTGATTTTGCACGAATGAACACTTGGTTGCTCCGATCTTATTCTTTAGTTGCCAGAACTTGCTCTAGTAATTGTTGTCTGGCTCTGGCGCGGGGGGTTAACGGGGAGGCAAGTGATTTCCATATCTGCAAATATGCCATTGCACTTGCCGCATCACCCTGCTCAAGACTAATGGCAATCTGCCATTCCAGCTTGAGAGAAGCCCATGGGCTTTCATTATGATCAATCCTGTCCAGTCTCGCCATTTTTTCATCTAAAGAAACACCATCAGAGGCATGGATAACCGACAGGATTAAAGCCCCCTCACGATAAACGCCCTCTAAATTGGTATCTTCGGCAAGGCCTAGATATAAAGCCTCCGCTCTAACAGCATCAGATTTAGCCAATTCAGCTGCGGTCGCAAATTGCGCCAGCATGCCGTAGCCACTGCTTTCATCCGTCAAATCTGCCAGATTGCCAACAATATCATCAGATAGAACCGCCGCCTGATACTGATTGGCAACATTNTCACGATGCGNCTGATCCNAATANATATANGCCTGNCTTGCCCCAACCAGAACAATAATGGCTAATANTCCGCCAATNACATAGCCACCATAGCGNCGCATCATTAAACGAGCACGGTCAGCACGCAGTTCTTCGTTAATTTCNTGAAAAATATCGCTCATTATTCATCCCNTCTCTTGACCAAGTNCNATATAGACATGCAACATAATAGAATTGGATAGCATAATCCAGTNTAGAACGAAATGAAATGCCGCAAATCAAAGGAGATGATGNTNTATGCATGTGGTTAGANNCGGGACAGACACGAAAANNAAGNCAGTGGCAGGGTATTTTTCCCGCACAGAATTAAATCAAATNCTAAATATCTATGCCANATATGTTTCCGCTGGTGAATGGCGTGACTATGCGCTTGATCATCTNGATGGATTAGCAATCTTTTCNATNTATCGCAGNTGNGTTGAAACCCCTATNTTCACNATTGAAAAACACAAATTAAAAGGCCGTGATCGNTGGCAGTATCANTTGCGTGACCGCCGCAAATTACTNAAGACCGCTGGCCGTATTGATGCTATTCTAAATACATTGAAAANCTTACCCAANCTNGTACATANTTGAATANATGCAGAGATAAGAGGATATCATGGAAGCCGGTGAAACAAGTCAAATTGAAANCTATTTAAAAGCAAAGTTNAATAATNCCACTATTCGCGCACGGCCACGATCAGATGATGTNGCGGAAAGCTCTGCTGAAATATCNATGGATGGTGAGTTTATTGGCGTCATTTTTAAAGATACCGAAGATGGTGACGTTTGCTATCATTTTCAAATGACTATTCTTGCCGAAGATATGGAATAACATCGGTAGCCTGAGCATAGTCAGCTATTGGCATCATCAGCTTAGTTTTGCTGCTTTGATGGTGCCTTGGTGTTTTTATAAATGACCCCCAAATGCTTTTCCCCTCTTGCCTTTGCCAGCAGCATTTGCTTTTGGCGTTCAGCAAAGCGGCGGCGCTTATCTTCGCTGGTCTGATCAATGCAATTCGGACAGCTCACTCCTGGCTGATAATCCTCATGCGCCTTCTCATCAGGAGTAAGCGGCATCCGGCAAGCATGGCACAAATCATAATCGGTTAGGGTTAAGTCTTGGCCAACCGCCACACGATCATCAAAGACAAAACAATCACCTTGCCAGAGGCTCTGTTCGGCTGGAATATTTTCAAGATAGCGCAAAATGCCGCCTTTCAGATGATAGACTTCATCAAGTCCTATTTTCTTGGCAAAAGCCGTTGATTTCTCACATCGGATACCGCCCGTACAAAACATGGCCAGCTTAGGTTTGCGGCCTTGTTTTTCCCATTCAGCTTTTTGCTGTTCCAGCCATTGCGGAAACTCTCTAAAGTTAGTCGTATGTGGATTAATCGCCCCTTTGAAACTGCCAATAGCGACTTCATAATCATTGCGCGTATCAATGACCAGCGTATCTGGATCACTAATCACATCATTCCATTCTTCGGCATTAACATAAGTGCCAGCATGCTCAGATGGATTGATGCCTGCCACCCCCATGGTGACAATCTCAGGCTTGATTTTGACCTTTAGTCGGCGAAATGGCAATTCTAGCGCGGATGATAATTTAATCTCCATTCCGGCGCATCCATCCAGCCCGTTTAGATATTCTGTCAAGGCTGAAATAGCGTCGGCAGAGCCTACCACAGTGCCATTAATGCCTTCATGGGCGATGAGAATCGTGCCTTTGATCGCATGGCTATCACAAAACGCATAAAGCGGGTCACGGATCACTTTTGGATCAGGGAAATGGACAAAATGATAAAGCGCAACGACGCGATAGGGTAAATTATCCGGCATAGCCGTCACCGATTATTTCAATTGAAAATTATCAATACACCGCCGCATCGCTAGCGGCAAGACCTGACTGGCAAATCAAACGCCCAATCTAGTTTAAGGCAAGTATCAGCTTTTGACTATTGGGAGGTCATTATTAAATCTGAATAAATAATGAAGTTAACACGCCTAGCAGTGAACAAATTCCAAGCACATAAATAATACTGATATGTCGGCAGCATCTAAATACTAAGCAACTCTCTCGATTATCTTAAATTTGCTTGCGCTTGACAAAATTAGAGATCATCCCACGTTTGAATAACAATGACCACTTCGACTAAATTTCATCTGGAGAACAGACAATTGAAAAATTTCCTTCGCGTATCCACTCTTTGTGTGTTTTTGTTCTCGCCAGTTGCTGCCTATGCAGATAACAGCCTCAGTCAAACGGAATGTCAAAAGCTTAAAAAAGATATAGTAACATATGTTAAAGACCGGCTTGCAGAAAAGGACTATTTAGCCATTGACCGCGCCAAGGACAAGGCTGATGGCTATGGCAGTTGGGTGGATGTTAAAGGTTATGGTAGAGCCTCCTGTGCGTTGAACGTATACGAGCATCTATGTTCTAGCGATTGATAAATCTTCCATCCAGCCCGATTAAAAAAAACAACTGATCCAAATTCTAAATTGCCAAACACCAAACTTGTTTTGTTTGATGAAAGCCTTATTACCGAAAATGCCTGTTTTTGACATCAAGCCACAAACAATCCTTTCATCCAAAACTAAAAATGAATTGTGTCAGTCATTTAATGAAATTTCGTAATCTGAGCAGTTTTTGTTGTTTGGCATATCTAACTTATGAGGTAATTTGTGGTCTGCTGAAACATCAGAATATTTGGAAAAAGTTAATTCCAAAACTATTGGCAAATCATCATCTGCCCTTATCGGAGCGTAATTATTGGCATGAATATGAACTAAATTTAAACTGAATTGATTTATGAACTGTTCGATTTTATTTAGATGTATGTCAACATCATGCAACTCAATCACCATACCGGTAATTCTTTCTTCGTTAGCAACAATGTCATGCAAGAAACGGTATTCAGAACCTTCTATATCAATTTTTAAAAAAATATTCTTGCTGTTGGTTTCATTAAGCACGTCCGCAAAAGTGCAATGAATATTGCCAAGTGAATTTAAGCCAACAAACTTTTTAATATGCTCATGCTTGCCCCTAAAAAATTGTCTATAAGAAAGAAATTTTCTGAATGCATAAAGATTGAATGGATTTTTAATAGTTCCAACAATCACTCGCTTTAACCAAAAGCGGAAATTTACGGACGCATCATATGCAACTACTTCAACGTCATTTCGACGAACGAAATCTTCTTCAAAACTCCAATCATCACAAATACCTAATCCTATAAGTAAATCTGATTTTTCAATATCTGACTGCGAAACGAGATAACCACCGTCATAATCCCTTCCAATTCTTACTAAATCTGTTGCTTGCTTTATTGAAAAGAAATTTGGCAGGCGTGCTCTCATATTTTTCTCGTTTTTTTTAATAGCTGCGGTAGTCTCTAACTACTTTATAACTAATAAAATATACATATCAATAACTTAGTATACTAAACCTATTCCCACTCAATCGTGCCGGGGGGTTTTGACGTGATATCATAAGTCACGCGGTTAATCCCCTTAACCTCATTGACGATAC
>NZIT01000103.1 GCA_002691725.1 SAR116 cluster bacterium
AGGCGGCAGCCGTGCCCGCCGCCTGACCCGTCACTGCGCAACACATCATATTGCGGGTGGCGGCATGGCTGACGCGATCACCACCGGTAATGCGACCTGCGCATATGAGGTTCTCGACATTTTTCGGGATCAAGGTCCGGTAGGGCAGGTGGAAGTACCGACCCGTTGTCGGCAGTACAAGGATGCCGTAGCCATCGATGAACTCGGGGAAGATACCTACTGAGTCATCAAATCGTCCCTGCTCGCGGACATCGTCTTCGGTCATGTTGTAGGTGGCATCAATCTTTCGAGTATCTCGAATTCCCAAGGTCATCCCGAAGTTCCGTAGCTTCGCGTTCTCGCATCCCGGTTGGAATGCTTGGAGCGCCTTCACGGCCATCATGGCCTGCTTACGACCCTCCATCTCACCGCGGGTGAGGTCGGAAGGATCGGTTCCGTCACATCCAAGCAGATGGACAAGATTCATGTAGGTGAGGTCGCCCGAGTCATAAACTGCGCCCCAGGTACCGGAAATGGTATCGAGATTGGGTGGGATCAGCCCCTCAGCCCGCGCACGCTCAAATGGCTTGCGAAGGAAGGGCGAAAACATGTCATCTTCTTTACCAGTGGTTTCAATGGTCCATTGCCCGTAGGCCCAGTCAGCGTAGGTGTGGGGTGAGGCTTTGACGTGTTCAATGAACTTCGTTTTGTTCACTCCCGAAAGGGAGAACATTACAGAGGCGCCAATCATGTCCTCTTTGGCTTGCTTAATGGTTGGCGCACCGGCCCTGTGCGCAACATCCGCATCGCCCGTCGCATCAATAACACGCTCCGCTAGGATAGCTTCTCGCCCAGCCTTACTCTCGACAATCGCCCCTGTAATTCGATTGCCGTCCATGATGGGAGCGACGAATAAGCGGTGGAGCATGGGCGTGATTCCCGCCTCGAGCACCAGGTCGTCTGCGACTGCTTTGAAGGCCTCACCATCGATGGCATGGCTCTGGGATTGCGGTTCAGCGACTGAGGCGCCGGCAGCCTTGGCACGCTCCTCGAACTCAATGCCAATGCCTTCACTGTCGATGGTCTGCTCGTGTCGATACCAGGCAAAGCCTTCAACACCCACCGCGGTGATATTGCCGCCGAAACAGCCAAAACGCTCGAGCAAGGTGACGCTGACCCCGGCCCGTGTGGCTGCGATGGCAGCGGCAAGTCCGGCAGGCCCGCTACCGATAACTAGGACGTCGGTGGAGTGTATAACCTCAATATCTCTAGCGGGTTCTTTTATTTTCATTATGATTCACTGTAGCTTGTGCTTCGGGGCAGGTTATGCAAAACGATTCGAGGTTGCTAGTTATACTGAGTGTGCCTCTCGGGTGCAGTAGATAAAAACAAGTAGTCGCCAAAAGCAGAAGTGTAACAACCATGTCTAGAGATGCATCGCGTGCAAACATTCAGGCCGTAGCAAAGGTTCGTAAGTTATTGAATAACGACCCCATGGCGGCGTTAAGCGAGGCTGGACGAGTCTTGGAAGATACTCCTGATCATTTGGAGCTCCTTTTTTTAAAGGGCGTTGCTCACCATCGCATGGCCGAGTATCAGCAGGCCGTTATTGCCTTTCAGCAGGTCCTTAAAACTAACGACGCAATCACCGAAGTGCACTTTCAACTCGCGTTATCGCAGGCATCTCTTCAGTTGATGGGGCCTGCTGTAGCCTCACTTCGACGCGTTATTTCACTGGAGCCTCTCCATCGTTCGGCTTGGCGCTTGCTGAGTGAAATGCTGTCTAAAAAGGGGGATTTCGACGCGGCTAGCGAGGCACAAATGCGTCACATTGAGGCCTCGGCAAACAATCCAAAGTTGCGTGAGGCTGGCGCGGCTATGATCAGAAACGATGTTCCTCGTGCCGAGCGCTTACTGAAGTCGTACTTAAAGGCTGTACCTACAGACGTGGCAGCGATGAGGATGCTCGCGGAGGTGGCTGTCAGGGTTGGTAGAGACAGCGACGCAGAGAGGTTGTTGTCTCGGTGCCTGTCTTTGGCGCCGAAGTTCTCGGGCGCGCGTTACAACTACGCCGTACTAATGCACAGAATGAACAAACCCGCAGAGGCACTCGCACAGATAGACGCGTTACTCTCGGAGGATCCTGAGAAGCCCAGTTATCGCAATTTGATTGCAGTAATTTTGAGCCGGATTGGCGAGTACGAGCGATCGAGTGAATACTACGAATCACTGGTGGATGATTATCCAGACAATCCAAAGATCTGGCTGAGCTATGCGCACGTGCTTAAAACTGAGGGAAAGCGGAGCGAGTGTGAGACGGCCTATCGTCGAGCAATAGCGCTTCAGCCGAACTTTGGTGAGGCTTATTGGAGCCTTGCAAACCTGAAAACGTTTCGGTTTGACGAAGATGACATCAATACCATGAGGCAGTCAGTCCTTGACGCCGGTATTGAGCTCAACAGTCGAGTGCAATTTCATTTCGCACTGGGCAAGGCAGCAGAGGATGCTAAAGATCACGAGCAGTCTTTTGAGCATTACAGACAAGGCAATGAGCTTCACGCCTCAACCTTGAATTACGGTGCGGAGAAAAATACTCGGCGCATGCTTCGTATGAAGTCCAGTTTCACTCGCGAATTTTTTGATGAGCGAGTTTCGATTGGCTGTCCAGATCCCAGTCCTATTTTTATTGTAGGTATGCCCCGAGCCGGCTCCACGTTGCTGGAACAGATTCTCTCCAGCCATTCGAAGGTGGAAGGTACAACAGAATTGCCCGACATCGTGACTTTGGCGCGAGAGCTCAGAGAGCGATCTGATGAAAAGGAGATTGGGTCCTACGACAATGTGCTTGCTTCACTTAACGCCTTGGAGCTGGCGAAGCTTGGCGAGACCTACCTTGCACGGACAAAAATACACAGGAAGACAGAAAAGCCCTTCTTTATCGATAAGATGCCGAATAACTTTTTGCACATCGCTCTCATCGCGGTCACGTTACCCAACGCCAAAATCATTGACGCGCGAAGGCACCCGATGGCCTGTTGTTTTTCTAACTTCAAGCAATATTTTGCGCAAGGTCAAAGTTTTAGTTACTCGCTGTCAGATATGGGCTCTTTTTACAGGGATTATGTCGAGCTCATGGCTCATTACGATCAATGCCTTCCCGACAAGGTCCACCGCGTGATCTACGAGGAAATGGTCGCGGATACCGAAACGCAGATTCGCAGGATGCTAGACCACTGCGGGCTTGATTTTGAGCCCGAGTGTCTGCGCTTTTTTGAGAACGATCGGCCTGTCCGAACCGCGAGTTCAGAGCAAGTGCGTCAACCCATTTACAGTGATGCTATCGCGCAATGGAAGCCATTCGAGGTCCACTTAAACCCTCTTAAGGAGGCGTTGGGCTCAGTGCTGAAAACCTACCCGTCAGCTCCTTCGTTTGACCCCTGATACCGTTGGTCGCTTCGCTGTCAAAATTTTATAGGCTGTTCACTAGAACTGTGATAGAAATTGAGAATCAATAACAACTGAGGGGAGTCCGATGCCGTTTTCACCTAAATCCAAGCGAGATGTGTTTTTTACAAAGAAGCCGTTGGCGGTTGCCGTTTTGGCGATGATGCCTGTCGTAGCCGCCCAAGCCCAGATCGAAGAGATCATAGTTACCGCTCAGAAGCGTGAACAGAGCCTTCAAGATGTGCCGATTAGTTTGCAGTCGTTTAACACAGACACGATCGCTGAATTGGGTATTCAAGATTTCCAGGACTACGCACGCATGATGCCCAGCGTGCAGTTCCAGCCGACTCCTGCAACTGGAGTAGGTTTTACTCAGGTCTACATGCGAGGAGTAACGACCGGGCGAGATGGCCAGGCGACCACGTCTCAGCCGAGTGTGGGTATGTACCTCGACGAGCAGCCCATCACGACGATCCAAGGCAACTTGGATATTCATATGTATGACATAGCGCGTGTAGAGGCGCTGGCGGGACCGCAGGGCACACTTTACGGTGCCAGCTCGCAGTCAGGTACGATTCGAATCATCACTAACAAGCCTGATCCATCGGCTTTTGCAGCTGGCTACGCGGTCGATGGCAATGTGGTGGACGGTGACGACACTGGCTACACCTTTGAAGGCTTTGTTAACATGCCGCTCAGCGACTCCACTGCTTTGCGAGTCGTTGCATGGAACCGACGCGATGGTGGTTGGATAGACAATGCTAGAGGAACACGAACGTTCCCGGGTGTGGCCTCCACAACTGCCGACGATATTATTCTCGATAATGCTGATGTTGCTGAGGATAATTACAATACCGTAGACACGGTCGGCGCTAGGGCGGCCCTTCTCATTGACCTCAATGAGGATTGGACGATCACGCCGCAGTTGCAATATCAAAAGCAGCAAGGTGAGGGCTCCTGGGGTGAAGACCTCAGTGACTTTGGTGGCGATCAGCGGGTCACGCACTTCAAAGAAGAGTTCACAGACGATGAGTGGTTCCAAGCCGCGTTAACGGTCGAGGGTAAGATCAGTAATTTTGACGTTGTCTACTCGGGCGCACACCTCGATAGAGACGTGGACGGCTCGTTTGACTACTCTGACTACTCCTATTGGTACGACACGATCTACACCACGGGCTACTATGCCGATCTGCACTTCCTCAGTAGTGGGGATCGAACAGTTGAGAACCAATTCTTCGATGATGCGGGCACTCGAGTTATGCCTGGTGCTCGATTTGTCAACGATGATGGTTATGAGAAAACGAGTCACGAGATTCGCATTAGCTCGCCGCAGGATGCCAGCGTTCGGTTACTCGTGGGGGCTTTTTATCAAAAGCAGGAACATGATTTCCACCAGCGCTGGCTGGTCGAGGGTCTGGCTCCTTCAATGTGGCCTAACCAAGGCACGGATCAGCGATTCAAAGACATCGTTTATGTCAATAGTCTATACCGTACGGACGAGGACGAGGCGTTTTTTGGTAGCGTGAGCTTTGACGTCACCGATGATCTGGAAGCAACGTTCGGCGCTCGATACTTCAAACCGGAAGTATCGGTTGAGGGATTCTATGGCTTCGGCCTCGGCTTCAACGGCGTTTGGTCGGGCACTGGGGAGGCTCAATGCGAAACTCAGGACGATTGGAACGGTAAGCCCTGTAAAAACGTTGATAAAGGAATTAGCGAGAGCGATCAAGTTTATAGAGCGAATCTGACGTATCGAGTTAATGACGACGTTATGGTTTATGGTACTTGGTCGGAGGGCTATCGCCCTGGCGGTATCAATCGAAAGCCTAGCGCTGGCGAGTATGTGTCGGACTTCCTGACCAACTATGAGTTTGGTTGGAAGACAACACTAGCTGATGGAACGCTTCTATTTAACGGAGCCGTCTTCCTTCAAGAGTGGGATGACTTCCAGGTTTCGTTTGTCGGAGCTAATGCGATCACGCAGGTCGACAATGGCCCTACTGCGGACGTCAACGGTATCGAAGGTCAGATTCAATGGCTGCCAACCGATGGCCTGGAGATTTCGGCGGCGTTCACGCGTTTGGATAGCGAATTAAAGGATCCTTATTGTGATGGGTGTGAGTCGGATGGTGGAGCTTGGGCTCCCGCCGGTGCGTCTTTACCCCTAGCGGCTGACTTCAAGGGTAACGTGGTCGCGCGGTATTCCTTTGAATGGGCTGGATTCGACGCGCACATGCAGGGTTCACTCGCCTACGAAGGCGAGCGAAACTCTGACTTGCGTCTCCGAGATAACGCGATCAAAGGAACGATTCCGTCAAATACCTTCATGGATGTGTCGGCAGGTCTGCGAAATGACAGCTATGCAGTAGAGCTTTACGTCAGCAATTTGACTAACGAGGATGCGCCTTTGTATTACACGTCACAATGCGCGACCGGGACATGTGGCTCGCAAAATTATGGTGTCCTCGCAAGACCACGAACCATAGGTCTTCGTTTTTCACAGAAGTTCTAGGAAAAACCTGTTTCGATAAAATAGGGAACGGAGTACCGCATCATCAGGGCGTCTTTTCGGCGCCCTTTTTTTTGAGCTGCGTGTGTTGTGTGTAAGACTAACCGCACCTGTTGATTCTCTAAAACTCTATCGGCAGTGACTGTACTGAGGACCTAATGGAAAAATCAGTAGATCGTGTTAACTTCGTTTTGACCCTTTCCGTCATGCTAGCCATGGCCATACCGCTCCTGCTCTTCCCCGAGGCCAGTGCCCTGGCGCTGCAAACAGCCTATAAGTTTCTCGCCACTGAGCTGGGATGGTTGTACATACTGACGGCGATAGCTGCGTTTGGTGCTGTCCTTTTCCTCGCCTTTGGTCCCTACGGGCGAGTGCGGCTCGGCGACGATACACCGGAGTTCAGCACTGCCAGCTGGATTGCGATGCTGTTCGCAGCCGGTATTGGTGCCGGCATGATGTACTGGGCGTCCATCGAATGGGCGTTTTATGTCGACGCGCCGCCGTTTGGTGCTGAGCCGCGATCGCCCGAAGCTTATTTATGGGCGTCTTCCTTTGGTATGCATCACTGGGGACTGGTTGCTTGGTCGTTTTACTGCTTGCCAACGCTCGCCATTGCTTACCCCTACTATGCGCGAGGGGTGTCCAAGCTCAAGTACAGCATCTCAGCGCCGCACTTCATCAAGGGTGGTGAATCGTCCATAGGCGCACGTCTCATGGACAGCTTTTTCATGATTGCCTTGGTGGGTGGCATTGGTAGCTCATTAGGGTTTTCCACGCCCATGATTGCTGCGCTCATCTCGAGATTAACGAGCATACCGGTAAGCTTTGAGATGGAGCTTCTCATCGTGGCAGCCTGTGTTGCCATGTTTGGCACTAGCGTGTGGCTGGGCCTCAAGCGAGGCATCAAACGACTCAGTGACTTCAACATGGTGCTGGCATTCGTGATTTTGGTGTGCGTTCTCCTCGCCAGCGATACGGTCTTCCTGTTAAAAATGGCCATCAACTCTATTGGTCACACATTGCAAAACACCGTAGCCATGATGTTCTGGACNGATCCCATCAACGACACNGGNTTCATCGANGACTGGACCATTTTCTACTGGGCCTGGTGGCTGGCCTACGGCCCCTNNATTGGNATNTTTGTGACGCGCATCTCCAAGGGCCGTTCNTTACGCGANGTGGTGCTNGGNATGTTGGGCATGGGCTCNATGGGCGTTTGGTTGTTCTANCTNATNATTGGNAANCANAGNCTNGGNCTTCAATTGAGTGGCGAGNTCGATGTGCTTGGCGTCATGGCCGAGTCNGATGGNANTCAGGCNATTATCGCNGGACTGGANGNCNTGCCGGGNGCNACNTTNTTNATNNTTGCCTTNATTTTCCTNANCAGTATTTTCACNGCAACGACCTATGANAGNGCGTCTTANGTGTTGTCAGCGAGTGCGACGNAGTCGCTCAAGCCNTCNGAAGATCCGGCTNGATGGCATCGTGTGTTCTGGGCCTGTGCCATNGCGATCTTGCCGATAGGTCTCATGTACGCGGGCGGCCTTAAAACTGCGCAGACGGTGGTTCTGGTGGTGTCACTACCTCTGGTATTTACTTTCTGGTTGTCGGGCATCTCTTTATTCAAATCACTCAAGGAAGATCACGGTGAAGTTCTGGACCCATCAGCCACCTAAGGGTGTGGGCTTGGCACTCGCCGCCGGATACGCTCTGGCGCAGGTGAGGGCATGAGCGATCAGCCGGTTGCAATCGTTACCGGGGGTGCAGCTGGTATTGGACTTGGCATTGCTTCCGCATTGATCGCCGAAGGTTACGACGTATTTGTGCTCGATAATGATTTGCATCACGTCGATGACTACAACGCGAGCCATCCGCTATCGCGCGCTCGATTTTGTGATGTGTCTGATGCTTCGGCAGTCGCCACTGAGATCGATGGCGNACTTCATGTGGTGGGCAGGATAGATCTGCTGGTAAACAATGCGGGGATCTCAGGCCCGACGGCGCCTGTCGAGGCCGTGGATCCATCGGAGTGGCAGAAGACCTTAGACGTTGGCCTGACTGGCGCCTTTAATGTGACAAGGTCAGTCGCGCCAATCATGAAGGCGCAGTCATCAGGTGCCATTATCAATATTGCGTCAAACGCGGGTCTAATGGGTTGCCCCAATCGCTCACCCTATGTGGCGGCTAAGTGGGGCTTGATCGGGCTGACCAAAACCTGGGCGATGGAACTGGGGTCTTTCAATATTCGAGTCAACGCCTTATGTCCGGCCAGTGTCAGAGGCTCCAGAATTGATGGTGTGATTGAGAGTGACGCGCTCGCCCGGGGGGTCACGCCGGAGGCGGTGCGAGAAGTGTACCAGCGTCAGAGTTCGCTTCGGACCTTTACGAGGGCCGAGGATATTTCCGCTACGGTTTGCTATCTAGCGGGCCCCGGTGGGCAAAGAATTTCTGGTCAATCGATAGGAATCGATGGCCACACCGAGACCCTGACAAACTGGCTAGAGTCTTAAGCTTATGTAGCTTTTGATAGGTAAGAAACTTAAGAGCACGATGAGAGTTGGCCATGAAGGCAGTTACTTTTAGTCAATTCGGTGCAGCGAATGAGGTGTTGACTGTTAGCAATGTGGCTACGCCTGATCCTAAGCCCGGCGAGGTATTGGTTCGTTTGGCTGTTAGCGCCGTGAACCCTTCCGATGTAAAAAAGCGAGCGGGAGCTCTTCCGGATTTACTTGTTAATGGTCCAGTAATTCCTCACAGTGATGGCGCCGGGGTTATCGAGGCGATTGGAGAGGGCGTGACCGAGGGTCGTCTTGGTGAACGGGTTTTTNTCTACCAGGCGCAGCATGCGCGATCGATGGGAACCGCGGTAGAATATGTGGTGATCCATTCACGACGTGCCCCCAATCTGTCTGATGAGGCCTCTTTTGCCGTGGGTGCCTGCATTGGCATACTAATGATGATGGCGCACCGGTGTGTCACTGCTGATGGTCCATTGGTTGGACTCTGGGTGCTGGTAACTGGTGGCGCAGGGCGCGTCGGTAACTACGCGATTCAGTGGGCAAAGCAATTTGGCGCCTGGGTGCTGGCGACAGGGAGTAATGCTGTTGACAATAAATCCTGTTGCGACGCCGCTGCTGAGTGTGGTGAACCATCGAGAGTCTGGGTGGGCTCAGTGGCTGCTCGACTGCACCCAAGATCAGGCTATTGATCGCGTAATCGATGTTGAATTTGATGAGAATCTTCCCGAGGTGCTTAATTGCATTCGAATCGGAGGCACGGTTGCGACCTACTCAAGCAACCTAAATCCTGAGCCAATGCTACCGTTTCGAACGATGATGTTTATGGACCTCACGGTACGACTTGTTATCGTCTATGATGTGCCCGAGTTCGCCAAGGTCAAAGCCGTTGCGGATACGCAGGACGTATTGCGTGACCATAAACTTACCCACCGGGTTGCTCACTATTTGCCGGCGGGAAACTGGGTTCAGGCCCATGAACTTATTGAACGTGGAGATGTCCGTGGTTGTGTCGTGGTTGAGCTATAAGAGAATGCAATTTATTAAACGGCGACGTGTCAGCTTTGGTGTAAAGCTGTTTTCAGCGTTGCTCGCATTTGGCGTGAGCACGTTTCTCACAATGCAAACTTCAGCAAACACCTCTGAACTGCAAGTGGCTAATCTCGGGACCTGCTCAGTGGAGAGCGGAGGGCAAATCAACAACTGCGTTGTTACATATCGAGTTTTTGGTGAGCGCAATGCAGACGCATCAAATATTGTTCTAATGCCGACCTGGGTGAATGGCTCGTCTCAAGCGCTGGCTGACTCAAATTACCTCGGACCTGGCGGTATCGTAGATACTAATAAATATCAGGTCATCGCGATTGACGCTCTCGGCAACGGATCGTCCTCATCTCCATCAAACTATGATCATGATGTCTTCCCAGCAATCTCTATTCGAGACATGGTCACCAGCCAATATCGCTTAGTGACCGAGCATATGGGGCTTGAGCGTGTTCATGCGGTGGTGGGTGCATCGATGGGCGCATATCAAACCTACGAGTGGTTGATAATGTACCCTGACTTTGCGGATCGCTTTATCCCCATTGAAGGGACGCCGTGGACTACTTTTTACGGTTATCTACGTGACCAAATTCTATTGGCAACACTCAAACTCGATCTCGAGGATCCAAAGCAATTCGAGGCAGCTAAATCGATTGTTGGTGCGCTTAAGGGGCTGGTATACTGGACCCCCGATTATCTCAACCGTGAAATGGGGGATGGCGATTTCGAAGCAGCCTATTCAGCGTTAGAAGGCAGTCCTTCGTTGAGCGACCTGAGAAATGCGCTGTCACATCGAGAAGCTATCGCCACTCACGATATCCGTCGAGATCGACCTGACTTTTTAAATACCGTTAAAGCACTTTCTGGGAGCAAAGTGCTGGCCGTTGTGTATGAAGAGGATATGGCAGTGAACCCCGANCCTAATTGGGATTTTTCGTCGATACTTGGGTTTGAGGTCATCGAATTTCCTGGTGACTGCGGTCATTTTGGGCCAAATCCCGAGTGCTACCAAGACCAGCTGATACCAATTGTGGATGATTTTTTGGCGCTTGACTTTCCGATAATGGAGCGCCAAGCACTGACTGTAAATGGGGTCGAGCGGGAGTATTTTTTGCACACCCCAGAGACCCGAGAGAGTGCGCCGCTGCCGCTACTTATCGCATTACATGGTTGGGGTTCGACAGCTACCGGGTTTTCAAGAATCTATGGACTTAACAATCATGCTGATAAGAGTGGCTATGCCATAGCCTACTTACAGGGCTCGAATTTCTATGCGCCACTAGCTTGGGCTGATGGACTGCACTTTGTTAGCAGTTGGAATGATGAAGCAAGTAATCTGACACCCACTTCGGCTGGGCCGCATTGTACGGTAGATCGACTACCGTACCCTTGTCCGCCAGATTGTGGCTCATGCAATCACTGCGGCTGGACATCCTGCGGAGATGACCTGACCTTTGTTGATGACGTTATCAAAGAGCTGTCACAGCGTGCCAATATCGATAAGGAACGAATTTATCTACTGGGAAATAGTAACGGAGCGACCATGGCGCAGCGTTATGCGTGTGAAAATAGTGCGCGCGTTGCAGGGGTTGTTTTGTTAATTTCTCAAATGCCACCTGGACATACATGTGGTCCATCGAAAGCCCTGCCGATGTTTCATTACTACGGGGGTTTAGATGACAACGTAGGGCACGATGGTGAGGCGACGAGCGACGGGTGGATATTTTCATCGGCGGCCGACAACACACGAGTTTGGGCCGAGCATGTTGGGTGCCAGANCCCGCCGCAACTTTGGCAATCGGATCTTTCCGACAAGTTTGGTTGGGAATGCTCGGTATATCGCGATTGTGGGAGTGAAAAAGTCGAGGTGGTGAGTTGTAAAGACCCGGATCAGCACCATGAATTGGGAGAGCAACGAATACCCTGGATTCCTGCAAACTGCGTTACCGAGAGTCAAGCAGGTTCTCTGCCTGGCCAACCACTTTGTCCTGACAGTGCCAGTGTGCGTCCTCAATCCGCTATGGATGTGTTCTGGGGGTTTATTAGCCAATACTGACAGCTCATTACCCCTCCCAAAGTGTAATGAACTTTACCAGCGCTTCGATTTCCGAGATGGTGAGTTGCTCGGCATAGGCTGGCATCGCACCGACGCCCTGCACGAGCGCGGTTCGAATGCGATGAGCGTCAGGTCTGAGCTCATCAAGATCAGGGCCAATCACACCTTTGGAACCGGCAGCCTCGAGGCTGTGGCAGACACCGCAAGGTGGATTGGCTGTCTCTACAAACAAGCGCCTTCCTAAACCTCCTTTGTTGCCAACCCTGTCGGTTTGCGTGCTAGAAACGCTAGCTACCGCTGCGAAGCCAGCGTCCGTTTTGGAAACTACAGTACGCTGATCCCTCATCGCTTGTGTGCTGACTTCGACGGCCAATCCATGATCACGCCAGCCGTTATGGCCATAGCCGCGGTGATTGGCGGGGAAGTACTCGAGTTGGCTCTCACCCGCCGTATCGGTGGCCTTGCTAACCAGTAAATAGTTACCTTCTGCAAGATCGGCCTCGAGTGAAAATGTCCGCCAGGCATTGGGCCCTAGGTCAGGACCGTACAGGCTGGCACGCTGCCAGCTCGCACCACCGTCGAGCGAGACATCAACGTGGTCGATTCCGCGTTCACCCGAGAACGCTACGCCAAAGAGCTGATGTCTGCCCAGAGGAAGTGACCCTCCCTGGGCGCCCGGTCCGTTGAGCCAAGACTTCACAGGCATTCGGTACATCGATGGGTGATTCGCATTTCCGCTCTCACCGACAGCGCGCATTCGATACCCCGACTGTTGGATCTTATGGTCTGATTCGTTGATCGTGGCAGCGAGCCGCTTCACCCACTTGACGCTATTCACGCCGAAATAGCCGGGGACAAGCAGCCGCACGGGGCCGCCGTGCACTAGAGGTAAGGGTTCGCCGTTCATTTCCCATACCAATAAACAGTCGCCTAGCCCTTTATCGATGGGCACCGATCGTTCGACAGCCACCGAACTCGGCTCGATTCCGTCGGGTAACAGTTCGCCGCCTGTAGCGGCAATGAAGCGCGCTTCAGTGCGCGCACCACCTAGATTTTCGAAAACGGTAGAGAGTTTGACGCCGGTCCACAGCGCACACCCAGCAGCGCCAACACCCCAGGGTGAGCCTGATGGTGAATGCGCAAAAAATGCGCGTCCATTGCCCGAGCATTGCAGCACGCTGGCGACGGTAGTCGGCGGCAGGGCTTTGAGCTCAGCAAGGCTTAGGATGGTTGTATGGTCAGCTGTCTGCCCAGCTCCTTCAATGGCGACTGTCCAGAGGTCTCGGTCAGCGATAATCTGCGATTCTGGCATCGGCAGATTATTGCGCACAAAAAACTGCGAAATAGCGG
>NZIT01000104.1 GCA_002691725.1 SAR116 cluster bacterium
CAATTGTCTATGCCTTCACTTGCATGACTAACGGATATGGGCATTTGCCTGTGTGAGGCATTGGCGGGGCTTTTAACGAGGGGGGGGGGTAAATCAATATACCTACTTCGTTAAATACAAAGCACTGTTCATGACAAGAAATATGAAAACTAGCAGCGGCAGTGAGACAGCAAAGAGCGTTTCAGAAAAGCTGTCATTCTTGTCATGAAGAAGAATGATTTTTGCGTCACCTATTCCTACTCGCATTTATGAAAATAATATTGTTAAGCTAAATTTTTATTATATTATATTTAATAAGATAAATGTAATAGGGTAGAAATATGTCAATATTTAATGAAATTTCATCATTTAAGGCTCTATTAGCTTCAGGCTTAGCTCAGAAGAAAGATTTAACCAAAATTAAACAACTGCTAAAAAGTGATATTTCAGGTTTGCCTAATTACATAAAACAATACCTTAACGATATTGAAAAGATTTCCAAATTTACAAAAAAGAATAACAAAAATATAACTATTCTTGACCATGGTTGTGGTTCAGGAACAGTAGTTATTATTTTGCTGGCATTAGGTTATGAAAGTATCTGCGGTTTACATGTTAGAGAGGAAAAATGTTTTAAATACAATAAGTCATTAAGAAAAATACTTAATATCAATCACGATATATTTATAACTTATGACAATGGAAAAATCCCTCTGCCTGATGACTCGGTTAATTATATTTACAGCAATCAGGTTCTTGAACATGTTGCCCCAGATTTAATTGATGAATTTTTATTTGAAGAAAACCGAATAAAAAATCCAATTTCAATCATCAGACACTCTTTCCCTGTTCGAAATTGTTTTTTTGAAACTCACACAAACACAGCTGTATTACATTGGTTTTTGCCAAGAAAAATTTTTAACAAATTATTTAATAAGCAAAAACAAGTTTGGCTTGAAAATAACTTATTTCTAAATTGGAGTAAATTTTACGAAAAAAATTTGATAAATGTTTAGGCTCTTTTTCTCAGGAAAATTTATCTAGAAATTTTTATATACCTAAAGAAGATTACGATGGTGGATTAATAAAATACTACGTCAGAAGAGTTTTCATTTTTGCAATTAATATTCGTTTATTATCACCACTCATAAAAAATGTAATTAAAGTTTTAGCAACTCGTGAATTTGTACAACGGAATAATATTAATTTATAATATACCATTGTTCATTTTGAATGTTGCCAATCCTGCTTTGTCGGCAACACTCAACTGATAACCACAAGCATCTGGCAAGGCACCTACAATGCACCTAAAGGGCATCTGGCAGGAATGATGCATTTTTTGCACCCCAACTGGTAGTTTTTAACACTTTACTTGACGCTAACGGAAAGGCTAAAAATAATCTTAATTGTAAATCTGATTTTTAGAGCACATCCAAATGTTCGATGAAATGCTATGCGATCACAGCCATGAAGGGCGAAAACCATATGAGAAACTGGTGTCATGGCTTGGAGAGCAAGATCTAAATAAATTGATGGAAAAGTCAGTTATGGCTGAAGACCTTTTCCGTCATGTTGGCATCACTTTTAATGTATATGGTGACAAAGAAGCTGAAGAGCGTTTAATTCCGTTTGATCTGATACCCAGAATATTATCCGCAGATGAGTGGCGAATATTGGAGCGTGGCATCATCCAACGTGTTGCCGCCATAAATGCTTTCCTCAACGATATATATAACGGCCAGCAAATTATAAAAGCAGGAGTCATCCCTGCCGATTTGATATATAAAAACAAAGCTTTTTTGCCGCAAATGTGCGGCTTTACGCCACCGGGAAGTGTGTACACTCACGTTGTTGGTGTGGATATCGTTCGGACAGGCCCAAACGATTTCTTCGTATTGGAAGACAACGCCCGGGTTCCGTCTGGTGTGTCATATATGCTTGAAAACCGCTCTACGATGCAGCACATGTTTCCAGAGCTTTTTACATCGCACCAAATAAAACCAATTAGCAACTATCCAAAGGACCTTTATAACTCTCTTGCTTTATGCGCCCAAACCAAAATTGATGATCCAAACATCGTTGTTTTGACACCGGGTATTTATAATTCCGCGTATTATGAACATTCATTTTTAGCCGATGAAATGGGCGTCGAGTTAGTTCAGGGTTCTGATCTGGAAATCTGTGATGGGCGAGTCATGATCCGCACGACTACCGGAACAGAAACGGTCGATGTGATCTATCGCCGAATAGATGATGATTTTCTTGATCCCTTGTCATTCGATTCTAAAAGCTTGCTTGGCACACCTGGTCTCTTTGACGCCTACCGAAATGGCAATGTAATTCTCGCTAATGCGCCGGGAACAGGCATTGCAGATGATAAAGCCATATACTCATATATTCCCGAAATTATAAAATTTTATATGGGAGAAAAAGCACTGCTCAATAACATCCCGACATGGCGTTGCGCTGAGGCTGAAAATTTAAGCTATGTGCTTGATCATTTGCATGAATTAGTGGTCAAGGAAGTGCATGGCTCGGGTGGTTACGGAATGTTGGTCGGGCCTGCCGCAAGCAAACGTGAACTGGCAGCCTTTACCAAGAAACTTAAAGCTAATCCGGGCAAATATGTTGCGCAACCCACTCTGGCACTGTCGACCGTACCAATCCTGACAAAACATGGTCTGGCACCACGGCATGTTGATTTGCGGCCATTTGTGCTGGTGTCACCCGATACTATCAAGGTTACGCCCGGAGGATTGACTCGAGTTGCGCTTAAAAAAGGGTCATTGGTTGTCAATTCCAGCCAAGGGGGCGGCACCAAAGATACTTGGGTAATAGGCTCTTAAATGCTGGGGCGCCACGGAAATAATTTGTTTTGGATGGCGCGATACCTGGAGCGCAGCGAAAATATAGCGCGCCAGATACAAGCCGCGTTGCACCACGCCTTATCACGCGAAGATGAAGGTGAAGAAGAATGGGCGTCCATCATCACCAGTGGTGGGTCGAGAAAAATATTTGATAAAAAATATGACACTCTATCAACAACAAACGTCATCAATTTTTTACTTCGCGACAGGGATAACATCAATAGCGTGGCATCGCTAATGTCGAAAGCCCGACAGAATGGTCGTTCCGTCCGCACTTCGCTGACGCAAGAGGTTTGGCTGTCGCTCAATGAAAGCTGGATCACTTGCGAAGCGGCTTTGAAAACGCCTGTCAACATCCATGACCTGCCAGTCATTCTTGACGGCATCATAAAAGGCAGCTCCCTATTCCGAGGAGCGCTTTACGGCACCATGCTGCATAACGATATTTTCAATTTTCTTCGTCTCGGCACATTCATTGAGCGAGCAGATAATACGATCAGAATCGTAGAAACGAAATATCACCGGTTGTTACCAACCGCCAAAGTGATAGGAGGCAGCGAAGATCAGAGCCAATGGGAAGTGATGCTGCGTTCGCTGGCAGCTTGGCGTTCATTTAATTGGCTGAAAAAGGGGCGGCTAGACCCTCTTGGTGTTGCCGATTTTTTGATTTTTGATGAGCAAATGCCGCGATCAATCAATTTCTGCTATAAGATGGTAAGGTATAATCTTGAAGACCTGTCGAATTTCTACGGCAGGGATTACAAAAGCTTGGGCATGGCGCGTGAGATTTGTCTGAAACTGACCAATGACCGCGCAAAAAATATTCAGATAATCAATCTTAGGGACTTCATTACCAAGCATATTGCCAAAAACAGCCAATTAAGCCTAACCATCGCCACGGATTTTAATTTGAATTAGCCATGATACATTCAATTAATCATCAAACCGTTTTTGACTATGAAACAACCCCGAAATCTGTTGTCCAGCGCTTGCACCTTACCCCGCTAGGCTTTTCCCATCAGCATGTCATTGAGTGGGATATAGATGTTGATGGCGGCGCAATCGTAATGGAGACAACTGATTATCATGGCAATACGGTTCACCTGTGCAGACATCATTCCGATATCAAAAAAATGCAAATTATCTGCCGTGGACAGGTTGATGTCATAGATACGAACGGCATCACCGGGGCGCATGATAGCAGTCTTCCCCTTGAACTTTTCAAGAACGCCACCGCCCTTTCCATGCCAGGTCCTCGCTTGTCGCAATTAGGCAAAGACATGACAAGCTTTATGGAGGATAATCAAAACGGTGACCTTCATATTCTGCATGAGTTATCGGTGCGTATATTGGCCAATATCACATATTCAAAGGGCAAAACTAATATTTCCACGACTGCTGAAATGGCGATGGAAATCGGTGCAGGTGTCTGTCAGGATCATGTTCACGCCTTCTTGGCGGTGGCGCGCTTGCTTGGCTTCAGTGCAAGATATGTGAGTGGATATTTGCTGATGCAGGATAAAGTTCAAGACGCGAGCCATGCTTGGGCTGAGGTTCATGTCGACAGCCTGGGCTGGGTAGGATTTGATATTTCAAATGGCATTTCGCCAGATGATCGTTATGTGAAGCTCGCAACAGGTTTTGACTACGCTGACGTTATTCCACTATCAGGTGTCAGGTTTGGTAGTGGGGAAGAACAGATTGCTACACGAATAATGATCAGCCAACAGTAAATAAGGACTAAAAACCAGTGTCATATTGCGTTGCTCTAAAATTGTCTCACGGGTTGGTGTTTATGTCAGACACTCTGACCAATGCTGGCCTCGACAATGTTTCCCGATACCCTAAGACTTTTTCATGGGGTATAGATGGAGAACGGCAAATTTTACTCGCCACAGCTGGAAATTTGGCGACTAGCCAAGCCGTCGTTAGTATTCTGTCCGAGCAAACCAGAACTCGCGACAAACAGCTTCCATCAATACTAGAAGCTCCTACCATGTTTCAAGTTGCAAGAACCGTCAGCGAAACTCTGGCAGAGGTAATCAACACTTCAGCAAGAGGCCAGCAACGAGCCGAAAGCACCTTCTCCTCAACCTTTATCCTTGGCGGCCAGATCAAAGGCGGCGGTGTAAGGCTTTACCTGATTTATCCCGAAGGAAACTTTATCGAAGTGTCAGAAGAAAACCCGTTTTTCCAAATTGGCGAAACAAAATATGGACGACCTATTCTGGTTAGGGCATTTGAGCAAGACATGAGTTTTGAGGACGCAATCAAGCTCTTAATGGTGTCCTTTGACTCCACCATAAAAGCCAACCTTTCCGTTGGCCCACCGCTGGATATAAACATCTATCAAAGTGATAGTTACGTCCCGCCCAAATCATTGCAAATCAAAGCTGACAACCCGTATCTCCAAATGGTTTCACGAGAATGGGGCGAAGCGTTAAAAGAAAGTCTATACTCCCTCCCCAGATTTAGCTTTGATGAGTGAACACCTAAAAGTTACCAGATTGTTGCAGTTATCTGATTTCTAGTGTCGCAAAAAGACAGAACCCAACCATTACAGCATCTACACACCCCGAATAGAGAAGCCAATTCCTAATGACAGGCCAAAAATTGAATGCATCATTAACGCCAATGCACATGCCAAAAGCGGATTAGGGGTTTTGTTTGCAAATACACCATTACCCATTGCTGGCATAAAAAATAGCCACGGCACAGCTACGGTTGCGACACCAAAAATGAAGCCATCAAGATAGCTGGCACGCAAATATTCTAAATGGATCAATAAAGCAAAAACAGCAGCATAGAATATGGCTACGGCGTAGTGTACGAGCCATCCTGCTGCGGTTTCGTATTTTGCTTTGGGGGCTTCACCAAGTTGCTCGGCAAATACTCTGCCTTTGCTTATAACGCCGATAAACCACCGACCAACAAGCGACCAATTGGTTGGGGGAATGGATGTAAATACTTGAAACAATCGCTGCCACAGGTCAAAGACAACGCATGACCCAATACCTATTAGAACCAGTTCCACATACGGCATTTGCTGAACACCTATCAACGTGCAGGCAGTTAATCTTTAGCAATACAATCGGTTACACATGACGAGATGCGGGAAAGTTGTGCCAGTGGACAGCAGGCCTACGCTACTTACTTGCACCCCTTACCAATTGGATTACAGGTATAAGATGAGTTTATGTGAACTATGCTATCTGTCAACATGCACGAATATTTTATGATGTGTAAATCAGCTCAGTGCTTGGCTCACCCTGTCAGCCTCGTATAAGCTAGACTGCTCTGCCAGAACCAACACCTCCCCCTCACTTTTACAAATTAAAATGGCAAATCAGATACCAGCCCTCGACGCGAATAGCCGTCAGGTGTATGCACCACAACCGGCGTCCCCACCTGCCAATGTGATTTAGGGATCATGGAAATACCGATATTAGATTGCAGACGCGGTGAATAAATCCCCGATGTAATTTGCCCAATATTGGCACCATCCGGGGTGGTGACAGGAAATGGCTTGCCGCAAGGTGGGGTTTTATCACCTTCAAATGTCACCCCTCTAAGTTGCTGGTGATGGCCGTCATGAGCAATTTTCTGGAGCGCCGCCTTACCAAAATAATCAATATCATCACCAAGATAGCAAAATGACGCAAAGCCACATTCAAAGGGGTTGTTGTCACGGGTGAACTCATTCCCCCATGAGAATAATCCCCCTTCGATACGCTCAATCAAATTGGGGCAACCTGGCTCAATCTGATAATCTTTGCCAGCCTTCCAGATCAAATCCCATAATTTATCCCCAAGGTGCCAGCCCTTGAGATAAATCTCAAAGCCGCCTTGTTTACAATATCCCGAACGGGCAATGATTTGCGGAGTCCCTAGAACATCAAATGTATCAAAGTGAAAATATTTAAGATCGCGGATAGTATTGCCAAAGAGATCACTCATCAGTTCCACCGCTTTCGGGCCCTGGATCGCAAGAGGGTAAACATCAGGCTCATCAATACTCACATCAAGCCCTAATCCTAATGCCAGACCCTTCGCCCAAAGCAGAATATCTGAATCCGCAATCGACATCCAAAAATGATGCTCAGCCAGTTTCAGCAAAATGGGATCATTAAGCATACAGGCATTTTCATCAATCAAGGGAATATACATCCCCTGCCCAACATGCGCTTTCCGCAAATCGCGGGGCGTCATTAACTGAACCAAACGCGCCGCATCAGGGCCTTTTATTTCGACTTGCCTCTGGCAACCAACATCCCAAATCTGGACATGCTCACGCAGGTGCCAGTAATCTTCTTCAACAGTAGCAGCAAAGGCTTTGGGGAGAAGCATATGATTAACAACACTAAAGCCTCTCACTCCATGAATTTCTACCTTGTCAGTATATGGTGTTCGCCTGATCCGGCGCGACATATTCAAACCTGTTTCTGACATGTTTTCTTTCCCCCCGAAAGATTCTTAGCTCGACCACCAACAGGAATAGCTGTTTGGTGACATGATAATTGGAATATGATATTTAGCATCAGCATCAGGCATAGCAAACCGAATGACAATCTCATCAAGAATATGCATGCCATTTTTTGGCATATCAAATTGATTAAAATAGGCGGCACTGGCAATAACCAGTTCATAGCTACCGCCAATAACAGCATCAAATTCTTTTGAAAATCTGCCGCCATCGTCACTTGCTTCGGTGAAAATGATCTGGCGGCTCGCATCATCTTTGATCAGAAACAAGCTAACACCAACCTGACCCGCATGAGTGCCGTCAACGGCGTTCAGAAAATGTGATGATAGAATGGCCATGATACCCCTTTCCCACGCTTATCTCTATTCAATAGAGGCTTTGTCGCGTTTTGACGTTGTTGCCAATACAATAGGGCTAATCACGCCCTTCACCTTAACATTGACACAAGCGGTTTTACCACTGGCTATGGCTCTTTGAACAGCCGGGATGATATCTTNCCTTTTCTCGACAAGCTCACCATAACCGCCAAGCCCTTCAAACATACTATGGAAAGGAATATCGCGGAAATCTGTTGCATAATGAGTGCCACTCTCAAATAACCGTTCTTGCTGCTGCGATATGCAATCCAGCCCGCCATTATTATCAATAACAACAGTGATCGGACGGTTTTCTTGAAATGCCGCCTCAATCGACAGCCCGCCCGAAAGGAAAGCCCCATCACCACTAATCAAGACAACATTTTTATCAGGATGAGTGTTCTTGGCTGATATCGCAAAAGANACNCCAACACCAAGCAAGCTAAACGTTCCAGGATGCAGGATACCGCCTAGTTTTTTGCCCTTGTATCCAGCAAGATTAATAGCNATCTCAGACCAGAAATGAGTATTACCGCCATCAATGACGAGCCAGTCATCATCAGCCATGGCGTCTTGCACATCAAGCGCNAGTTGCAGCGGATGAATACGGCCACCNAACNCCGCTTGAGCCGCNTCATGCTCAACATCTGCAATCATTTTATTGACCCATTCGCCGCGCTTTTCCCGGTTTAATTCATACCATTGTCGATCAAGGGTAAAATCTGGATTATCGGCGTGATCAATCAGCGCTTGCAAAAACACCCCCGGATCACTCAACAGGCTATAATCGGCGGCACGATTAAACTCAATTTCTTCATGTGAGCCATTGATACAGATCAGTTCTGTGGTATCAGGAAACAGCGGCGGATTACCAAAATTCATCTGATTATCAAGCCGNGCCCCAACCATCAGCACCAGATCAGAATCATGAAAGGCATCAGCAGAAGGATGATATTGGTGAATATCTGCCAGCCCCATATAGGCCTCACATTNCTCACCTAATAATTTCTGGTGATAGGGGATATTGAAAACAGGGATGCCGCATTTGCGTCCAGCCTGTTCAAGCAAGGCTTCTGATTTTGACCACCAGACCCCGTGTCCGCCAATCAAAACAGGCTTTCGGGCCGCATTCAGCTTGCTCAGGATATAGCCTAGCCGTTGCGGTTCAGGCCATGCCCTTGCCGATGCTGGCGGGCTAATATCAAAAGGGCGCTCGTGGCGGCCAGCATCTTCGGCAAAGGACGAGAACATAATATCAACAGGCAGGCTGAGATGTACGGCCCCCGGATAGCCATTAGTGGCAATTTTATAAGCGCGATCCACAAACTCATTAATGCGCTCACCATCGGTAATGGTAGCGCTGTATTTGGTCAATGGCGCGGCAATGGCAACATCGTCAATTTCCTTAAAGCCGCCTGCCCCTTGGCGCTTGAGTGTGCTTGACCCTGTTACAAAAATGACAGGTGAGCGTTCTCCCCACGCTTCCATCATGGACGGCACGGCATTGGCAAAGCCCTCTGGCCCAACCAGACAGACAGCAGGTTTTCTGGTGATGCGCGTATGGCCATCAGCCAGATGCCCGGCGATTTGCTCATGCGGGCAGTTGATCACTTTCATCTGACATTCCATGAAACCTTCCAGCGCAGGATTACAAAATCCGCCAGATAAGGTAAAGACATGGTCTATGCCTTTTTCTTGTAATNCTCTTGCCAACAAAGCCCCGCCNCGGATTTTTTTTATATCATTCATTCTGCAACACTCCTTTGCATATCTTGGCTNGATAGGTATCCATGTGAACTCGCCAAACAATATTCATCAATATCACTGACCTGAGTCTGGCCGATTAATCCCATAACAGCACTGGCTTCATCGNCAATCACATCCAGAATATTAGATAANCCTGNTGCGCCGCCAGNACCAAGACCAAACATCACCNACCGCCCCAGCATGACAAAATCAGCACCTANGGCAATCGCCTTGATAACATGCTCACCACTGCGGATGCCGCTATCAAAAATCAACGGCATGTCATGACCAACCGCCTGCCTTATCTGGGTAAGGGAATGAATAGATACTGGCGCCGCGTTGAGCTGTCTTCCACCATGATTAGACACATATATGGCATCTGCGCCCATCGCCTTAATTCGGATCGCGTCTTCTGGGCACTGGACGCCCTTGATAATTAATTTCCCGCGCCATTTATCACGCAATTTAGACAAAAATCCCCAATCGGCGGCATCACGACTGGCTTTGCGGATGAATTTGGTCTTCTGGCTTGACGTTGCATAATTCATCGGCTTGGGTAATCCATTGCGGATACTGTAAGCAAGTGTCGCCAACGTCCAACGCGGATGTGAGGCAAAATCCCAAATCTGCGATGGCCCCCAGCGCATGGGCATAGCAAAGCCATTTTTTAGATCACGCGCCCGCACCGAAGGGATCGGCACATCAACGGTAAAAATTAAGGTGCTGTAATTGGCGGCCTCGGCACGGCTGACCAATTCATCAACAAAATCAGGAGATTGGTCGGCATAGAGCTGAAACCACGCATAGCCATCCGCATCCGCAATTATTTGCTCAAGCGTCGAGGAAGATGCTGTTGACACACATAGCGGTATGCGCCGCTGTGAAGCTTCTTTGGCCATGAACTTATCAGCCCCCGGCCAAGCCAGATTGGTCATCCCCATCGGCGCAAAGCCAAACGGATAATCCGCTTCCAATCCAAGGATTTGGCAAGACAGGGATCGCTTTGAAATATTCCTTAGAACCCTCGGCATCAGACGAACTTCGTTCAGAGCTTGGCTATTTTTATCATGCAGGCTTTCATCACCAGATGCGCCGGCAATAAAATCATAAAGCATTTTTGGCAATCGGCTCTTGGCCCGCCGTTGTGCGTCATCAATGGTATATATTTGCCTGGGCAAGGAGCTATTCCTGATAGTGAAATGAAAAATTTACAGATTAAAAAATCATAGAACAAATATAATTATTGGATACATTGATCAAGAAAAGGTATAGTTTTCAGGCAAGGAGAAAATATGTTTAATTTTCGCCAACTCAAAGCCTTTGATACCGTCATGCGTCTTGGCACAGTCACGGCGGCAGCAAAGGCATTGAATGTATCTCAGCCTAGCATTACCAGATTGATACATGAGCTTGAATCCACGCTTGGATTTTCATTATTCATCCGACAAGGCAGAGGCATTATTTCAACGATTGAAGCACGGCGGTTTCATCAAGCCGTGGAAAGTGCCTTTATTAATATTGAGAAACTGGATGAACTGGCCGCGTCTATTCGCAAAAAGACGGTTGGCAAAGTTTCGGTCGGCGTTATTCCAACCGTTTCCTTGACATTACTGCCAAAAGTGTTGGGGCAAAGCAGCAAGACCGAGGGGCAAAACCATATTGAGGTGCATGTCCGCAATACTCCGGCAATCGTTGATGCCATTCAGTTGCAACAATTTGATCTTGGGATTGTATCACGGTCGCCGCCCTATGAAGGCGTTCATATTCTCTATCAGGCATCGGTCAATTATGTGGCCCTGATCCCTGAACATCACGCTTTGGCAGAACCTGACAAAAGCCTCGATCTGGAAAAAGCCGCAGCAACGGAGGAGTTCATCACATTTGGGAATGTATATCCTCTGGATATGCACGGCATGGCGCCAAGACTAGCAGAACAGTTACAGAAAAACGCCCAATATAGTATCGCTAATTTGCTTGCCGCCGCCAGCTTGGTCAAGGAAACAGGTATTCCGGCCATAGTAGATCCTTTTTCGGCGCAGATGATGGCGGAAAAAGGCGGCGTTGTTATCAGGCCGCTTTTGCAGAGTTTGAATTATCATATTGCGATCATTACGCGCGGATTGGATACCATGACGCGGGAGACCAGAATGTTGACAGACCTGCTTATTAATGGCTTTCAAAACGATCCTATCATCAAGTCGCATCGCTAATTCCTGACCGATATTCAGCCGCAATACCGATCACATGCAATCAAATGCGCTGTCAAGAGAGGCCAGAAAAACCAATATTTGCAAAACCAATATCATGACCAGCTTTGAGAGGCCGGATATTAACCCCCTCCGCTACTTGGCTGATGACATAGGCATTGCTTCCATCATCACGGGCAATGTCAACCGATTTGACAACACCATCAACAATCCAAACGGCCACCCCATCGTCAATAGCAATGCCTGAAGATAAGCTGCCATCAGCAATATGATGGTGATAAGCGTTTTTCCTTGGCGCTTCGTTGCTATAATGTGGGCAAGCACTGCCAGCCAGCAAACCCAGCCCTGGGTGCAATTCATAGCCATCTGAACTATTCCCCAATAACAGATCAGAAAACCAGCAAATCGCGCCAGCGCTTACCCCTGCCATGACGACGCCCTGCCGAATAGCGTCCATCAATAAAGCCGTGATGCCTGAACGCTGCCAATGCGCCAGCATGGTGGCGGTTTCGCCGCCGCCTATATAAACGATATCAAGATTTTGGAAAAATGCAGTCGCTTCGCTTGCATCGGCGCTTATGGGCAGATGACGGGTTTCCGCGCAATCATAAAAGCGCTTGTGAAAATTGGCAATTCTTTGGGGATTATCAGCGCTGGCATGACCGATATAGCCAATATGAGTTGACTGCGCTGCCCCGGTAAGATCAAGCAGACGGTCTTCTAACAACGGATCACCATTCAATCTATTATCAGGCCTTCCATTATCAGACGAGGCATTATCAGCATGAGTAAATCCGCCACCGCCAACAGCATATATCTGTATCGCCATGCGTTCTTCTCGCCTCCCGAAAGATCAGCCTGACCTGAATTCAGAAAATAAGCAATTCGAATATAAAAAACTAATTCATACAAAATACGTATGAATATATTTGTAAATTATATTTGTTATAATATTTCTTAAATCTCATAGTCATTAATAACAAACGAACACACAGGATAACTTTGCCTGTCACACCTATAAATGGAAATGGTCAAGGGACGAATTAAACCTTTGCCAGTTATCAATAATGATGGAGGAAATCAGATGAAAAAATCGTTAATCGCATCAGCATTAATCATAATGCTTTGTGGTGCAAATGCGATCGCGTCCCCTAGTGGAACGTTCAGACAAGCACATGAATATGGTTTTGGTGACAAATCCAATCTTGATCCCGCTTCGCGTGGCCGGGTCATGCAGATCACTGAAAAATTGATGAGCCGGCTGATCAGGCCAGATTTGAAAGGCTCGCCTAGCCCAGACCTTGCCACATCATGGAGCGCAAACGCCGAAGCAACCGAATGGACGCTCAACTTGCGCGAAGGCGTCAGCTTCCATGATGGCTCCAGCTTTGATGCTGGCGATGTCATTTATACATTTGAGCGCGTTCTCGACCCCGAAAACAAGTCTCCGGCACGGTCAGCTATTAAAATGATCGAGAGCATGGAAGCCGTTGACAGCATGACGGTCAAGTTTTCCCTATCCACCCCATTTGCTGATATGCCGCTTCAGCTGATGGATTATCGGTTGCGGATTATCCCGGAAGATTCAGGTGACAGCATCGCAACCTCAGGCATCGGAACAGGGCCATTTAAGCTGGTTTCCTTTGATGCCGCAGGGGTCACAAAACTAGAAGCCAATATGGATTACTGGGAAGGCGCTCCAGGTGTCGCAAATATGGAAATCATTGGTATCGGTGATGGTCAGGCACGCATGCAAGCCTTGCTTGGCGGTCAAATTGACTTTGAAAACACCGTTACCAATCAGCAAAAGCCAATGTTTGCCAGCAGCAATAAATTCAAGATGGTGGAAGTTCCAACCGGCAACTGGCGTGGATTGGTATTTCGCACCGATGTTGAGCCATTTACAGATGTCAGGGTTCGGAAAGCTGTGCGGATGGCCGCTGACCGTGATGAATTGGTCAAATTGATCATGGGCGGTGCTGCTACGGTAGCTTGTGACACACCGGTTAAGCCTGATGATCAGTATCGTGCCGATATCTCATGCCCGCAGGATATTGCAGGGGCAAAGAAGCTGCTTGCCGACGCTGGTTATGCTGACGGTATTGATGTTGAGGTTTATGTTGCAACGCTTGAGCCAACATGGCCAATTCTTGCCGAAGCCTATCAGCAACAGGCCGCAGAAGCAGGCATTAGAGTTACCATTAAGCAGGTTCCGTCTGATGGCTACTGGAGCGATACATGGATGCAAAAGTCGGTTTCAGCTACACGCTGGAATGAACGGCCTGCGGATTCCGCTCTGCATGAGATTTATCTCTCAACTGCAAAATGGAACGAATCCTATTATAACGATCCGGCATTTGACAGCTTGCTTGGTGATGCAAGACGTGAGCTTGATTTCGAAAAGCGTAAGGCGATTTATGTCCAGGCACAGGAACATCTTTATGAGACTGCCGGTACGTTGATCCCTTATCATGTCTCAAAGCTTTATGTCTATAATGCGCGAGTTGATGGCATTGATGCTGTGGAAAACCACTCTATTCGCTGGAATAAGGTTACGGTCGAATAGACAAATCAATTGAGAAACCTGATAATAGGGCCAGTGGCTACGCCTTGACTATCTTGGCAATAGAAACTGGCCCTTAAATACATAATTCTGGAAAACCATAATCCTGATCACGTCCAAACGGAAAACTAAATTATGATTGTGATGCTGATGAGACGAATTTTACTGGGCTTTATTACCGTTTGCCTGGTATCCATCATTATCTTTAGTGGCATTGAGATGCTGCCGGGTGATGCCTGCACCCAATATTTAGGTGAATATCAGGCTGATAAAGAGTTGCTTGAACAATGCCGCAAAGACCTTGATTTAAATAGACCTGCGCATGAGCGGTTTCGGGAATGGGCTGGTGGCGCTATGACAGGCGACCTTGGCATGGCTGTTGATGGTAAAACCAAAATCAGCACGATTGTTGGTGATCGTGTGAAAAACTCACTGCTACTTGCTTTTTGTGCCATGCTTGTTGGCATCCCTTTAGCGCTGATATTGGGCATCATCACTGGTCTTTGGCGTGATCGGATGCCTGATCTGGTCATATCGACATTGGCCATTTTTGCCATGACTATTCCTGAATTTGTGTCGGCAACATTGCTTATTCTGGTGTTCAGCATCTGGCTCGGCTGGTTGCCTGGAATTGTGCTAACATCGGCGAGCGCGCCTATATCTGAATTTTTTCCTGAGATTTTGTTGCCTGTGATCGTCCTGTCACTGGTGATGTGCGCCCATATCATGCGTATGGTGCGCTCATCGGTGATTGATGTCATGTCTAGTGATTACGTTCAAATGGCGACGCTTAAAGGTGTGCCATATTGGCAGATGGTGTTTCGTCATGCCTTACCAAATGCGCTATTGCCAGCAATAAATGTTGTGGCGCTTACGATTGCCTGGCTGCTTGGCGGCGTTGTCGTGATTGAGGTGGTGTTCAATTATCCGGGATTAGGACGGCTCATGATTGATGCCATTTCTGATCGAGATTTGCCGGTTGTGCAATCCATTGCCTTGATTGTGGCAAGTATTTATGTCTGCGTTAACTTAGCGGCAGATTTATTAACAATGTTGGCGAACCCGAAATTGCGAACTGTTTATACGAGGAAATAATGGCTCAAGCCATCACGCATCAATTTGAAAAAAACAGGGCGCTAACTGTCCTTAAAGACCTTGTGTCGCGTCCGTCTGGGGCGATTGGGCTTTCGCTGGTTATGTTTCATCTCGTGCTGGCGATCATCAGCCCTTATATCGCCCCCTTTGATTACAAATTGCAAAACTCTTCCCTGATGTTATCTGCTCCTGATGCGGTGCATTGGCTGGGTGCTGATCATCTTGGCCGTGATGTGTTCTCACGAACATTGATGGGCGGCCGCGAAGCTCTCCTGGTCACCGGAATAGCGACTCCTCTAGCGGTGATATGGGGCGGCTTTATTGGCATATTATTCGGCCTTGTCGGTGGCCGACTTGACGAGGTGCTTATGCGCGTGGTTGACGCCTTTCTCTCCCTGCCATGGATTTTGAAAATGTTGGTCATCATTGTCACCTTTGGCTCAGGAACCGCAGTGCTGATCCCAACACTGGCATTTTTCTATGGCGTGCCTGTCATCAGGATTGCCCGCGCCGCCACGCATGATGTGATCGCGCGTGATTTTGTCTGGTCAGCCAAGGCCAGAGGACATAGCCGGATTAGTATCATCTGGCGTGAGTTACTGCCGAATGTTCTGGATGCTTTAATGGTTGAGGGTGCTATGCGCTGGTCGTGGATGTTGCTGGCGTTTTCTTCGTTATCTTTTCTTGGCTTTGGGGTATCGCCGCCAACGCCTGATTGGGGATTAATGATTTCAGATGCGCGCGGCTTCATGTCATTTGCTCCATGGGGGGTCATTGGCCCCGTTATTGCCCTATCCTCATTGATCATAGGGATCAATCTGACGGCAGATGCCTTGGCTAAGGCATTAGGGATTGACCGCGCCCAGAAAGCGCCAGTGTAAATGAGCCAGTGTAAATGAATACGTCATCCTTTATTGATATTCAGAACCTTTCTGTTGGATATACAAGTCGGTCGCAGAAAATCATTAAGGTTCTGCGTGATGTAAGCCTAACGATTAATCGCGGCGAGAGTGTCGGGCTTGTCGGAGAAAGCGGGTCAGGTAAAAGCACACTGGCGCTGGCAGCAATGGGGTATTTCAAACGCGGGCTTAGAGCCTTGAATGGAAGCGTGCATTTCAATAATATCAACATGCTGGGTCTTGATCATGATGAGCTACAGAAAATAAGAGGCGGTAATCTCGCCCTGATCCCGCAAAACTCAGGACAATCCCTGACCCCAACCCTGCGGATAGGGCGGCAAATCGCCGAAGCCTTGCGCTTGCATAGTGGCCTTGACCAAACGGCTTTTGATGATCGGATTATTGAAATTCTCTCACAAGTACGCCTGCCAAATCCGGCAGCGCTAATTAATCGCTACCCCCATGAATTATCAGGTGGGCAGCAGCAACGTGTTGCTATCGCCATGGCTCTTGCCGGTCAGCCTGATGCTCTGCTCCTTGATGAGCCTACTACCGGCCTTGATGTCACCACGCAGGCGCATATCCTCGAATTGCTTAGAGACCTCGCCCGTGACCGCAATATGGCCATGCTGTATGTTAGCCACGATCTTGGTGCTATTTCGCGTGTGTGTGACAATGTTGTCGTCATGTATGCGGGCGAAGTTGTGCTGACAGGATCATCACGCCAGACTTTACTCGCGCCAAAGCATCCCTATGCTCATGGTCTTCTTACCTCTATTCCACGGTTGAAGCAAAAGGAATTGCCAGTTGCGCTAGATGGCAGGCCGCCCATGCCAGGGGAGACAATTACCGGATGTGCCTTTGCCGATCGATGCGCGCTGGCAGATGATCAGTGCCGAACAGCATCACCGCCTCTTACTCGCCTTGAAAGCGCAGAAAGTATCAGATGTTTTCATCATGATAAGATTGATCAATTAACCACCTCAAGCCAAAGGGTGAAGCAAAGAAAAGCCGCCAGAAAAGGCACAGGCGAAACCACATTAGGGTTAGAAGACCTGGCCATCACCTATGCAAAATCTGGATTTCTGACACAGTTTTTGAGCAATAGCCCGCCTCCACCTGCAACCGTCGATAATATCAATATCAATATTGAAAAAGGCGAAACTCTTGGTCTTGTGGGTGAGAGTGGAAGCGGTAAATCAACGATTCTAAAAACCATTGCTGGTCTTATCTCACCCAAAAATGGCGGGATTATTCTTAACCAGGACACCAAATTGACAGCCAAAGTAGAAGATCGCCCTTCTATGAACTTGCGGCAGATTCAGATGATTTTCCAGAACCCGGATGACAGCCTGAACCCGCGTCATACAGTGGCACAGATACTGGCGCAACCGCTAAGGCTTTATTTTCAGTTATCGGGCAAGGATTTGCACGACCGCAGCGTCAAATTGCTGGAACAGGTGAGGCTTGGGGAACATTATCTTAGCCGCCTGCCTAGCCAGTTATCAGGAGGCGAAAAACAGCGTGTTGCCATCGCGCGTGCCTTTGCCGCAGAACCCGAAATTGTTTTATGTGACGAAGTGACTTCAGCCCTTGATGTATCGGTGCAAGCCGCCGTTCTGGATTTGCTCAATGTGCTGAAAAAAGAGCGCGGTACAACCTATATTTTTGTATCGCATGATCTGGCCGTGGTTAAGGCTATCTCTGATCGTGTGGCGGTGCTGTATCAGGGTAGATTATGTGAAATCGGGCCTTCTGATGCGGTCTATCAAGCGCCTTTTCATCCATATACAGATGTCTTGCTTGGGGCGGTTTTGGAACCTGATCCCGATACAGCGCCGACCCTTAGCGCCGATGATGTGGTTGAGCTGTCGCCACCAGCAAAAGGATGTCCTTTTCAGCGCCGTTGTCCGAAGAAACTAGGTGAGATTTGTGAAAATCAAACGCCACCTGCTCAAATATCTAACCAAGGTCATGTTATCCATTGTCATATTCCGTTAAAGGAATTGCATTAATTCAGGCATGCGGTTTTAGTCGTCCATATTTACCTTGGGCAAAGACATTGACCGTTTGACCTGACCAAAGGCAAAATGGGTTTCCATCTCACCAAGGCCGGACACATGAGTTAATTTGTTACGAACAAACTTCTCATAGTCTTTGAGCGAATGTGCAAAAACCTGCAACATATAATCTTGGCGTCCTGACATGAGATAGCAGGCAACAACCTCATCCAACTCCATCATAGCCTTCTCAAAACTGCCAATCTCATCATCGGTCTGACGTTCAAGCCTAACCGTAATAAAAGCCATGATCGGCAAGCCATAGGCATCAGGGTCAACAACCGCAGTATAGCCCTTAATCACACCAGCATCTTCAAGCATCTTGACACGCCTCAGACATGGCGTCGGCGACAGGTTAACCCGTTCACTCAATTCCTGATTGGTGATACGAGCGTTCTGCTGTAATTCGTTGAGAATGTTAAGATCAATCCTATCCATACCCTTATATTAGCATTATCTGCTAATAATGCCAATAATGATAGCATGATTTAGATATTAATTTTGCCATGTTGGTGATACCATTATAATTAATGGAGGGGATGCTATGGAAGGTGATATTCAATTTCCAAATGCATATAAGGGTGAGGGTGATACCGCCCCGTCATCTGCTGTGCCGCCAATATCCCTAAATGATAAATACAATCTTACCTGTGACAGCGTCTTTCTGACAGGGACGCAAGCGATTATCCGTCTTTGCCTGATCCAGGCCAAACGTGACCGCATGATGGGGCTGAACACCTCTGGCTATGTGACGGGGTATCGCGGCTCACCACTCGGCGGACTTGATCTGCAATTTGCCGCCGCCAGCGCGCATCTTGATCAAGCAGGTATCCTGTTTCAGCCTGCTCTCAACGAAGACCTTGCGGCCACCGCTATCTGGGGGTCACAGCAGGCAAGTATTCGTGGTGAGGGAACAAAAGACGGGGTTTTTGCGCTTTGGTATGGCAAGGGACCTGGCGTTGATCGGTCAGGCGATGCCTTGCGCCATGGCAATCTTGCGGGCAGTGCCGCTAAGGGCGGCGTCCTCATGCTCATGGGCGATGATCATTTCTCAGAAAGTTCCACGACTTGCCATCAAAGTGAATATGCGCTGGTCGATGCGATGATGCCGGTGTTAAATCCCGCCAATATCGAGGAAATTGTAGCTTATGGCTTACATGGCTGGGCGATGAGCCGGGTTTCTGGCTTGTGGGTAGGGCTTAAATGCGTCAAGGACAATATTGAGAGCAGTGGCTCTGTTCATCTACCCGCCGATCAGCCAGCTCCGATATGTCCTGATATCAATCTGCCCAAAGGCGGCGTTAATATTCGGGCAGCTGACGACCGTCATGATCAGGAGCGGCGGCTTCATCGCTACAAGCTTGATGCGGCGCAGGCTTACGCCAGAGTAAATCATCTTGATCAAATCATCTGGAAAGGCGGCAAGACGCCGAAAACAGGAATTATCAGCACTGGCAAAAGCTGGATGGACACCCAATCTGCGCTAGCCCTGCTTGAGTTGGATGAGGCGCGGGCGGCTAAACTAAACCTCGCTACTTATAAAGTCGGCATGGTATGGCCGCTTGAGCCGCAACAGCTAAAGCGCTTTGCCCTTGGCCTTGATAAACTGATCATTATTGAGGAAAAGCGCGGCTTAATTGAGACGCAGGCGCGTGACATTCTCTATGGCCATAAAGATGCCCCTGCTATTATTGGCAAAAAGGATGAGGATGGTGATGTGCTGTTTCCTGCTGATGGCGTGCTTGATTCGGTGTTAATTGCCCGTCATCTAGCCCCACGGTTAATGGATGATGAAATCGCAGGACGCGCCTTTCCAGCGCATGATTTGCGGCCTTTAGATGTTGCCCGTACCCCCTATTTCTGCGCTGGCTGTCCTCATAACAGCTCAACTGTTCTGCCTGAAGGCGCGCGCGGATATGCCGGTATCGGTTGCCATTGGATGAGCCAGATGATGGAGCGGTCTAGCGACGGCTTCACCCAGATGGGTGGCGAGGGTGCGAACTGGATTGGTGAGGCGCCGTTTTCACAGCGCAAGCATATATTTCAGAACCTTGGCGATGGCACCTATAATCATTCTGGCCTCATGGCGATCCGCGCGGCTATCGCAGCAAACGTCAATATGACCTATAAAATTCTTTATAATGATGCCGTTGCCATGACCGGTGGGCAGATGCATGAAGGCGGTTTATCACCGAGCCGGATTGCCGCCGAATTGCTCGCCGCCGGCATTTCTCAAGTCAAGATTGTGACCGATCAGCCAAAGCAGTTTGATCCCACAGGATTACCCGCCGGCATCAGGATATATGCGCGTGATGAGCTTCAATCCGTTCAGCGTGAACTTGCAAAAGTACAAGGGGTGACAGCGCTGATTTATGTTCAGACCTGCGCGACAGAAAACCGTCGCCGCCGTAAGCGCGGACTTGTCGCTGATCCGCCACGTCGGGTGATGATCAATCCCGATGTTTGCGAAGGTTGCGGCGATTGCGGCGTGCAATCGAACTGTGTTGCGATCCTGCCGCTTCAGACATCTCTTGGCACAAAACGGACAATCGATCAATCTGCCTGTAACAAGGATATATCCTGCCTCAAAGGGTTCTGCCCTAGCTTTGTTACTATCGAAGGTGGCCAGCTCCGCAAGCCAAAGACATTTGCTAAAGTTCCAGCCGATTTACCCATGCCCAAACCACGCCTTGACCTTGATCAACCCAGAAGCATCCTGATCACTGGCGTTGGCGGCACCGGCGTTGTCACCCTTGGGGCATTGCTTGGCATGGCCGCGCATATCGAAGGCAAAGGCGTTGGCTTGATTGACATGGCTGGACTAGCCCAAAAAGGCGGGGCGGTTACAACCCACATCCGTCTTGCCGCCGACTCTGATCAGATCAAGGCAATTCGCATTGCGCCAGGGGCAGCTGATCTCTTGCTTGGCGGCGATCTTCTCACCAGCGCAGGGCATGAAGCGCTTGGCCTGCTCAACCCGCAAGCGCATATCATCGCCAATTCTTATGAGATGATGACAGGTGACTTTGTCCGTAACCGTAACTTCTCGCTGCCGTCAGAGCAGATGCATGAGAGGCTTCACCAAGCCGTACCAGCAGAACATTGCCTTATGGTCAACGCAACCGAAATAGCCCAGCAGCTGCTTGGTGATACGATTGGCGCTAATCTCTTTCTGCTTGGAGTGGCTTGGCAACGCGGTCTTATCCCGCTTTCCGAAGCAGCGATTATGAAGGCTATCCAGCTTAATCATATCGCGATTGAGTTCAATATAGCGGCCTTTGGCTGGGGGCGGGCTTATGCGGTTAACCCTGCCCTGCTTGATATCAAGAATGATAAGAGCCAAGACGCAGACACTGCTGAGGATATTATCAAAGATCGTGCCAGCCGTCTTATCAGCTATCAGAATAAGGCTTATGCAAAGGATTATGAGGAGTTTATGCGATTAGTTCGTGTTGCAGATATTGATCCCTTGAAGCCTTTGACCAAAGCGGTAGCGCGGCAACTCTATAAGCTCATGGCCGTTAAGGATGAATATGAAGTGGCCAGACTGCTTTCGAGTTCTGACTTTATGCAATCTGTTTCTGATCAGTTCGAAGGTAAGTATCGCGTCGTCCACCATCTTGCCCCACCTTTTTTGAGCCGCGTTGATGCTGGCACTGGCCGCCCCAGAAAAAGACGCTTTGGGGGATGGATACGGCCAGTTCTCAAATTGCTTGCTAATGGCAAACACCTGCGGGGCAGCTGGGCTGATGTCTTTGGATATACCGCAGAACGACGCATGGAACATGCCCTTATGACCGAATATCAGGCCATGATTGGGGCAGTTATGGCCAGATTAAATGAAGCAAATTACAGCATTGCCATTGATCTAGCCGAACTGCCAGATCAGATACGCGGCTTTGGTCCGGTTAAAGAAGATGCTGTTAAATCCGCCAAGATCAAAGAAGCGAGTTTATTAGAGGAATTTAATAAATCTGTTTAGGCGAATGCCTCAGATAGGGTGAAGCGCTTTCGCTATCCCAAAATATTTTTCAAATATCTAAACAAAATCTGATCTGCCCAAATCCAATCAAAACCATAACAATGCTTTCAATATTCTGTACATGAAAAATAAATTAGTACATGCTAATATATAGGCTGGCAAAAATGTGTTCGGCCTATTTTGGATTTTCATAATCAGGGAAAGGAAATGACTATGGCAATAGTAGTAAAAGGCGAAATAACGATTACCAAGGGTTTTGATACATGGAAGGCGATGGTGAAGAAAAACAAAGACCGTATGGATGAGATGGGCATGGTAATGCTGTTTGCGGGTGTCCAAAAAGATGACCCGACAAAACTTCACGCCATTATGAAATTCCCAAATATGGAAGCATTTCAGGCATTCGGTTCTAATGAAGAATTAACAGAAGAAAGACGCAAAGCTGGTGCAGTTGTTGAAACTGGGGTGATGACAATGATGTCAGATGATGAGTTTTTCACCAACTTCCCTGATCCATTTATCAAGGATTAATCATCATTATTGATTGAGCCTGGCGCTCTTTCTCCGCCAGGCTCTCAATTGGGCTCTCAAAAAGGCTCTCAACCTCAGCCAACCAAAGCGTCAGGTTTTATTCTTCTAACAGATCACCTGAGCCGCCTAAATCGGCTGGAAAATCTTTGAACTTGGGAAGCCCATCTTTAATCGGTAAGATGCTGTTTCCATAATTCACATGGAATGATGGTGCAAATTTAAAATCTTTCAAAATCGAGCCATACACATCTATAAGTCCATAAGTTGAGCTATGATCGACAAAGACATGGCCGCCACATTCGACACACCATTTACGGTCATGGCCTTCCACTTTTGCGTAACTGCCTAAACTGTCTTGGCCTTTTGTCACCTTAAAATTATCTGGCGCCCATAAGCACGCTCCGGTCACTGGTGCTGCTGACCATCCCCGACAAATTGTACAATGACAGACGGCCATCGCAGCAGGTTCACCCATTACTTCTACCTCAACTGTTCCACAGGAACACCCTCCAGTATAATTTGCCATTTTAACATTCTCCAAGTTTAGCTAAAAAATTCTAAATACATTAAATCATTAATATTAGTGTTTGTTAATAAATAAAGATCAAACTGACCAATAAATGTTTTTAAGACAGGCATGCTTGCTTAATAATGATGTGCCATCATGGCTAGGCACCAAAGAGCTTTCCAGGATTGAGGATATCATCATGATCAAGCGCTTTCTTGATCGCAATCATAACATCGACAGCCGGCCCCATCTCTTTCCGCAAATAGGCGATCTTGCCTTGACCAATGCCATGCTCACCTGTGCAGGTGCCGCCCATGGTTATTGCCCGTTCAGAAAGCCTTTCTGAAAACCCTTTGATCTTTGCCCAAGTCTCAGCATCATCGGGGAGAGCCATTGGCAGAGTATGGAAATTGCCATCCCCGACATGGCCAACAATCGGCGCAATTATACCTGTTGCTTCAATATCACGGCGGGTTTCCTCAACGCATTCTGCCAGCCGTGAGATCGGCACACAAACATCAGTGGAAATCCCCTGCCCGCCAGGCAGCAGTGCCATCGCCGCCCAGAAAGCGTCATGACGCGCTTTCCAGAGCTTTGCCCGTTCTTCGGGATCAGTAGTCCATTGAAAACTATGCGGGGTATATTCAGATGATATCTCACCAAACATCTCGGACTGCTCTCGGACGCTACTTTCGGTGCCGTGAAACTCTACCAACAACAGGGTTTCTTCAGGCAGATCAAGCCCCGAATACTGATTACAGGCTTGAACCTGAACCGCGTCAAGCAGCTCCATCCTGGCGACAGGAATACCATATTGGATCGTTGTAATGACAGCATTGCAGGCCGCCTCAATGCTTGGGAAAGAGCAAATGCCGCCAGCGATAGTCTCAGGGATACCATGCAGCTTTACCGTCAGCTCGGTGATGATCCCAAGCGTCCCTTCTGAGCCGATAAGCAGCCGCGTTAGGTCATATCCTGCTGATGATTTCTTGGCTCGACTGCCAGTGCGAATAACCTTGCCGTCCGCCATCACCGCTTCAAGTGCGATAATATTGTCTTTCATTGTCCCGTAACGCACCGCGTTTGTGCCTGATGCGCGCGTTGCCGCCATCCCGCCAAGGCTGGCATTAGCACCCGGATCAATCGGGAAAAATAGCCCCTTATCGCGGAGATGAGTATTAAGCGCCTCGCGCGTCACCCCCGGCTGAACCACGGCATTAAGGTCTTCTTCATGCACCGCCAAGACCTTATCCATGGCATTCATATCAATCGAAACCCCGCCCTTTGGTGCGTTCACATGGCCTTCGAGTGATGAGCCGATGCCAAAGGGGATAATCGGGCAGGTATACTCCTGACAGATTGATACCACCGCCGCCACTTCTTCGGTTGAATGGGCAAAGACGACGGCATCTGGCAGCTCACTGCTGATTTGGGTTGTTGTGTGGCTATGATGCTGGCGGACGCTTGCCGCCATTGACAGCCGGTCACCAAACCGTTGTTTGAGGATATTGATCGCGGTTTCAATGTTAGGGCTGGTCATATCCGGTCTTGGCCTTCCAAGGTAAAGGTGGTGATGTTCTGCTAGTCATCAGATTTTGAGATCGAGGCGCGGCTTCCAGAACGGGCGGAACAGCTCAATCTTGGGGCAGCGGTTCATCACGACTTTCAGCCCAGCATCTTCGGCCAGACGTGCCGCATCAAGATTAAACACGCCTATCTGACCCCATAGCACTTTGGCGTCAATGGCAATGGCTTCCTCAGCGATGCCATACAGGTCCTCAGGCTTGCGAAAGACTTGCACCATATCAACAGGCCGATCAATAGCGGCAAGATCAGGATATACTTTCAAGCCTCTGATGTCTTCAAGTCCAGGTCGTGGATTGATCGGGATCATGTCATATCCGGTTTCATGCAAAACCCGCAAGACGCCATAACTAAACTTGGTTTTATCAGGGCTTGCCCCGACCATAGCAATCGTCTTTACGGATGACAGAATATCCTGAAGATAATCATCATTATAAGGTTCATCATGGTTCATATAAGCCATTATTATAAATCCTCTGATATCTTTGACCCCGATTTTTGGGGCTTTTCGGGGGATGTTGCAATATCCGCCTTTAACTCATGTGGTTCAAGCGGGTTAAGAAACGGGTTGCGATAAAGCTTGTCATGGCTTTCCACGCCAATGGCAAAGGTACAGTCCGTTTTTGCTCTGGCCACGCACAGAATAACATAACCATCATTAATCTGTCGGTTGTTTAATGCCACCTGCGCCCTCTGATCGACCTCACCCGAAATCAGCTTGGCCGCACAGGTGATGCAGCCGCCATAGCGACATCCATAAGGCAAATCCACTCCCTGCTCACGCAACTCATCGAGAAGCGGCTTGCGGCCACGAACCTCATAAGTGGCATTATCGCGATTAGAAATGGTGATAGTTTTTGTCATAGCCAGATATCACTTGTGCAATCGCCGCCGGGATAGCGCATCTCATGACAGCGGCTTGGGCCGTTTGGCTCATTCCCAAAATTGACCATAAAATCAGGGTTAATCGACATCCCACCATAAACAGGGTCGCAATCTATCATCACCATCACGCCGCCTTGTTGCCTAATCTCAGGATAAAATTGATTATCCCAAGTGCTGAATAAAGACGTTGTCACATAAAGCCGCTTGCCATCAAGTGATAACTGAAACATCTGCGGGCCGCCTGCCATCTCAACGCCATTGACCTCTGGCGCGCGCCCCAACAGACCACCCATCCAGACTTGGCCAGTTAATTTAGGATTATGCGGATCAGAAATATCATATTGCCGCATATCCCCATGCAACCAGTTATTGAGATAGAGATATTTGTCATCCATAGAAACCAGAATAGCTGACATCACCCCCGGTACAGGAATTGGCCATTCAGGGTGCGGCTCATTCTCGACATCAATAATCTTCTCCCACTGCCATTTGCCAGCATCATCTTTCCACCAATGAATCACATTTGTGCTAAGCGCTGCCCCACAAAATCCATGAGTGCTGTCAGGGTTGTGATGAAACTTTACCTCAAGGGGAACCAGCCCATCCTCACCAAGATACATTGTCTCGATGGGCTCACGTTTTTCAAAATCCCAGAAATGCAGCTCCCGCCCATATTTCAGATGACCGACTTCTTCTAAATCAAAGCCCGGCATGAACGTGTTTGGTGCCGCCCATTCCGAAGACACCATGACGTTATGTCGAGGCTGATACCAAAAATCATAGCCAAACTTAATATTGCCCATAGAGTTTTCCCAGCGGCCAAGAATATTGAAATCCTTATCCATATGAAGATAGCCGCCCGGCGCCTCGCCCTTGGCGTTGCCGAGGAAAGAGATGATAATCTCACTGCCTAAGCAATGCACCGTATGCGGCCCAGAAAGATCAGTCTTTGATTTAATCTCACTGCCATCAACAATTTTATGAAGCCGTGGTGCGCGTGGGTCGGTTGCGGTATCAACAATGTGCAGATTGTTTGAGCGGACGCCCGGCAGGATCAGATATTTGCGCGACATGCTGGCATCATCATGACAAGACGAACAGGCATTCCAGCCCATATGATGAAGCTCATCGCCAATCCCCGGCATCTCTAGCCGATGGATGACTTGCGAATAGGTCGGGCTTTCGGGATCAACATCAATGGTCGCCAGATAATCTGGCTTTTGAATACCAGTGCCAGTATAAATCGCGATCGTATAGAGCAGCTTTTCCTGAGGTGCCTCTATCGCTTTTGCTGGACTTGAATACCCTGGCCCGCAATATTCCATGACCTAATCTCCTCTAAATATTATCCTTACTAAAGACCCATGCGTTCAGCAATAGCCACAATCCGATGCATATCTCTCAGCACTGGCTTTTCTATCAGCTTACCATCGATAACCACAAGCCCTGTATCAGCCGCCTCAAACTCTGCGATAATCCGGCGCGCACGGGCAATCTTCTCGGCTGAAGGGGTAAATATCTCATTCAATGGCGCAACCTGCTTAGGGTGGATTGACCCTTTTCCAGCAAAGCCCAGCGCCCTCACCTGTTCAGCGGCAATAAGCATCCCGTCCATATCTTCAAGATCAAGATGAGGAGCATCAATCAGATCAAGACCCGCGCTTGCCGCCGCATGAACAACACGCGACCGCGCATAGAGCAAAGGCTCCCATGCGTTTTCTGCGCGCAACTCTGGCGCCATATCAACAGCACCAAAAAACAGCGCATCTATGCGCGGGCTTGAATGTGCAATCTCATAAGCGGCCTCAAGCCCCTCATTGGTTTCAATGATAACGTGAAGACGTGTCATGTGACCGGCCTCAGTCAAGAGCTGATCCAGCATCACCACCTCATCAGGGGTGCGAACCTTTGGCATCATCAGTGCTGGCGGCGGGGTAGAGGCGGCAAGGATAGCGTTCACATCCTCCAGGCCAAAGCGTTCACGCATGGAATTGATCCGCAGAATACGTTCCACCCCATCATCAGCTTGCGGTTCAGCAAACATAGCCAATGCCTTTTGCCGCGCCTCGGCTTTATCCTTGGGTGCGATACCGTCCTCAAGCTCAACGCAGACCATATCAACACCGCTTGCCAGCGCTTTCGGATACATGTCTGGACGTAACCCCGGAACAAAAATGAAGCTGCGTCTTGGACGAATGTTGGAATTGTCTGCCATTAGTCTTTTCCTTCTCTCTATTCACTTTTGGTCAATTACATATTTTCAGTACAATTAGGCACAGACTGCACGGCGAGAGCAGCATAATCCGAACCCCCCTGAACAGGCATTATCCTTATACTCTGCATGAGCTGATCATAAAATGCTACCGCACAATTCAGATCACTAGTGGTGAGCATAACATTTCCGATCATTGGTTTTTCTTCCTTTCCCATCCGGCGCTTCAACGCTGGCTGGTTTCGTAATGCGTATTCTGCCAAACAGGCAAATCGATGCGCGGCAAAGGTGACTTTCCAAGAATTGCATCGCTCATCTTTTCGGCGATCATGATGGTTGGGCTATTGGTGTTGCCATTTGTTGCCATCGGCATGACCGAAGCGTCAACGACTCTTAATTTGTTAATTCCATGCACTCTACCATGCACATCAACCACTGCCCTGCAATCACTTTTTGCGCCCATCTTCGCCGTGCCCGAAAGATGCCATTGCGAGGCCAGGTTGCTGGCAAGACATTGATCCAGCTCATTGTCAGATTGCGCTGCCTTGCCGGGAAAGATTTCGTCACCGCATAGCGGCTCAAAGGCTGGCTGTTTGACTAGTTCACGGACAATCCTGATGCCTTTGCGCAGCTTGTCACGGTCACGCGAGTCTTTCATGTAATTGACCAAAATGCGCGGCGGTGAGGCGGGGTTAGTGTCACGCAGAGTAATGCTGCCCCTGCTATATGTTCGCATCAGCCCGACATGGATTTGAAAGGCATGTTCTGGCAATGGCTCCCATGTCTCGTCATCCACGGCAACGGGTGAGATCGTGAGCTGTATATCTGGATATTCAACGCCAGCCGCCGACCGTAAACAAGCGACCGTCTCAAATTGGTTTGAGGCACAAATGCCATCACGCCACAACAACCACCGGATACCGGCAAGCGTCCGCCCCAAAAGCCGCGTATGCGGCCATATCGAAACCGGCTCATTACAACGGAATTTCAGGACAAAATCAGGGTGATCATTAAGATTCTGGCCAACACCCGGCAGGTCTGCCAGCACCTCAATGCCCATCGCTTTCAGGTCAAGCGCAGGCCCAACCCCAGACAGCATCAACAAGTGCGGGCTACCAACAGCACCGGCGCTGAGGATAACTTCGGTTTTTGCATTGACATCAAAAGTCTGGCCATTTGCCATTGTATAGCGAATGCCAATCGCGGTTTTGCCATCAAATAAAATTTTCTCAACCTGAGCTTTTGTGATGATGTGGAGATTTTTGCGCGACCGCGCCGGGTCTAAATAAGCAATGGCGGTACTGCTTCTCGCCCCATTGTGGATGCTCATATCGAGAACCCCAAACCCCTCTTGACGATAGCCGCAAATATCCTCAGTGATGGGATAACCTGCCTCTTTGCCTGCATCCATAAAGGCCTTGTAAATCGGGTTTTGTGGTGATGGTCGATTGACATTAACAGGCCCGCCACCGCCACGGTATTCTGTCTCGCCGCCCGAATAGTTTTCCATGCGTTTGAAATAGGGCAAGACATCCGCATAGCCCCAGCCTTCACATCCTGACTGCCGCCAGCCTTCAAAATCCAGCGCATGACCCCGAATAAAAACCATGCCGTTTATAGACGAAGACCCGCCAAGCGTCTTGCCGCGATCATGAGTCATGACGCGCCCGCCTAATTCTGGTTCAGGTTCACCCTTAAATGCCCAGTTATGCCGCGTGCTTTGCAGATTTTGCAACACGGCGGCAGGGATTTTCAAAGACAAGGCGTTGTTTTTTGGCCCTGCCTCAATCAGAAGAACACGATGCTTACCATCATGGGACAACCGATTGGCAAGAACACAGCCTGCTGAACCAGCCCCGACAATTATATAGTCATAATCCATGAAATCTTTTCCATCTACTTTTTGCGCTGGTAATGTTTCATCAACATTTGCAAGCTTAACCCGACATTAAAAATCAATTTACAACAAAACTTACCTTTTGACAATAAACTTACCAATAGTTAGCCTATTTAATTCATGAAGTCGCCGCAAAAAATTAGCCTTGCATTAATTCGATCAGAATGCGGTCTGTTGAAAGAGTTTTGAGCTCAAGGCTATATCGGCAACCGCATTGATCTTCTGACGCGCGGCACGGTGATATTCACGTTGCTGATCAGAAGCACCAGTCAGCTTAAGCGCTGTAAATTCAAACTCATCAAGCGCTTTATCACAATCAGGGGTTATGGCAAATAACCCCGCCCGAACCCAAATCCCATCAATTAAAATACCAAGAATATTGGCAACATCAGAAACCTTATCAGCATCCAGAAAATGCTTCAGCTCATGCGATAGATTGCTTTTAATGCGGGCATTATTGACGGCCTGCACACGCTGACACATGGCATTATGCGGGACTTCTGCCAATAGCGATACCCATGCTTGGCAGACTTCCCTGTTGTAGATGGTTTTGGAAAAATTGGCATAGGCGATGGCCCAGAACCGTTCATAAGGTGTTTCTGTATGGCGGATCAATTCAACTAAAGACATGCTCAAAAGCGAATTTGACCTGCGGAATACCGCCTCCAATAATGCGCTTTTGTCCTTGAAATGATGCAACACCACGCCTTTGGAAACACCAGCGATTTCTCCGACCTTCTCAAGAGTAGTGCCTCTCAATCCGTATCTTATCACCGCTTCAAACGCAGCTTGCGAAAGCTCATGGCGTCGGATTGAGCGGATTGACCGTGCTTGCATGATGCGACTTTATCCTCTCCGAGAAGAAAACCAATTTTATCGATAACGCCCATAGGGAAAGATGTCTATACTTGATTAGCATTGCGTGTGACCCTTGTCTGGCCCTTGTCTGACCCTTGTTTACCGTCAGGGAATAGTGCGATCAAGCCCCCTGACAATACGGTGATCTCTGTCATAGAACGGCGTTTCCACGATGTCGCAATCATGCAAACTGCCATCAGGGAGCCGCAGCGTCATCTTGCGCCCCACCCAGTCACCGGGTGCGTGAAATCGCGCATAGCCTATCCCCAGACCTAGTGTTGGCGATGGCACACCTGCGGTGATCTGGCCAACCTCAGTGCCTGCATCAAGGATACTGCTTCCCGAAGACGGCGTTGCCGTGGCGCAGGTAAGCCCCTTCAACAAAGGCCGCTGATCGGCGTTAATCAAAGCATCACGTCCGATAAAGCTCTCATTCTCAAAATCGACAAAACTGCCAAGCCCCGCCTCAAATGGCGTCATCGTTATGTCCATATCCGTTGTATTGCCCAGAATACCGCCCTCAATCCGGCGAATAGTCATTGCACGAGTGGAAGAAAACTCCATCCCGAACGGCGCGCCCGCCTGCATCAGATGATCCCATAACGCGAGATGATCCGTGCTGGCGCCGCCACAATAAATCTCAAACCCCAGCTCATTAGTGAAGCCAGAACGTGAAACATAGAGGCTCTGGCCACCAAGATCAAAGTATCCGGATCTGAAATATTTCATATTTTCATCAATTTTACCTGCCGAAGCCGCTTTCATGATATCAAAAGACGCTGGCCCCTGGATTTGCAACACCCGTGAGTTAGGATCCGAAATCTCAACGTCAAAGCCGCCACTATGCGCCATCAGCCAAGTTTCAAATGGGCCGTCAGCCTGCACATACCAGAACCGATCAGAGGCAAGTTTGAATACCACACCATCCATGAAAATGCCGCCCTGCGGCGTGCAAGCGAGCGCGTAATAACCACGGCCTTCGGTCATTGTCGACACTTTGCGGGTCAGCACCTTTTCCAGAAACGGTATGGCATCTGGCCCGGAAATTTCGACCGGTTTTTCTGGCACATCAAAAATTAACGCCTTGCGGCGCAGTGTCCAGTATTTAGCCAGAAAATCTTCCTCATTATATACAGCAAAAAATCGACCTGCATAAATACCGCGAACCATTTTGGACGTGTCATGGCGCTCAATGAAGGGGGATTCCTCAAATCGCCTTGCACTAATGGCAATCGTATTCTCAAAGTCTTTTTCTTCCTGAAAATTCGCCATCTCAATCTTCCTTTCTGAACTTTCTTTAGAGTGAGATTACTCTCACGGAAAGAACAATGGACTAAAAACTTACCATTGAACAGTATTATTTCAATGTCTCTTATTCAAAAGCTGACAATAAAGGGTGAGCCATGAAAAATGAATATGATCGAAGTCTCATTTTGGGGTCAAGATAAAGGGGGGTGACAAAAATAGCATCTTAGCGGCTAGTGGCAAATCGGATAGCATCCTCAAGCCGGTCGTCACCCCAGAATATCTCATCACCTATTGAAAATGACGGCGCGCCGAAGACGCCACATTCTCTTGCTGCTTCTGTATTGGCTTCGTATTCGCCCTGAACAGCATCGTCCTCCGCCTGATCGATGATCGCATCATAATCGCATTTCATTGCCTGCAGCGTCTGCCGAAGATTGTCCTTAGAGCCAGCTTCCAATCCAGACAGAAACCAGAGCCGATAAGTGTGCTCAAAATACTCCAGATATCTGCCTTGCCGGTTCAAGACAACGCCAACTTTGTTGGCTTGGTCAAAGGCTTGCAGCGGATAAGGCACTGGCATGTTAGGCTTGGGCAAGCCATAGAAATCGGCGCGCCGTTCAATATCGCGCCACATGTAATCCACTTTGGATTTTTTGGAAGGGGGAAATGGAATATTGTCCATTGATTTCATAATGGCACGAATACTAATCGGCTTGATTGAAAATATCAGCCCCATATCACGGCGTATAGCATTGATGCGAAGCGCGGTCAGGTAAGTATAGGTGCTACCTATGGAAAGCCAAGCTGTAATGGGTTGGGTCATACTAAACGTCACCTACTTTTTAACGCAATTTATGTTACATACCTTAATTTTACCGTCAACAGGCAGATTTTATATGCCAGTCTGTTTATATGCCAATCTGTAAATATGCCAGTCTGTTGGTTTTGGCGGGCTCTTTATTGCTCTGATCAGGGGTGCGCTTACATGGCCAGCCTTTACCATCAGATTGCCAGGCGTTATGCTTTGTATTAGCTTAGTTGGGTCGGCTTTTACCAGATATTTTATGACGCGAATTTGACTTGCGAGGCGGCGCTATATCAATGCCGTAAGGCGTTTAAAAACAAAACCTAACAGCAAGACAGCAAAAGCAAAGCGCCAGCATCCAGCCAGCGCCAGCGTATTTCTGACCATCAATC
>NZIT01000105.1 GCA_002691725.1 SAR116 cluster bacterium
GTGCGCCGTTTGATTTTGGCACACAGTTTCGGGCTGGCGCGCGGTTTGGGCCTCGCGGGATCAGAGAAGCCTCAACGCTGTGTTAAGCCGCATCGCTGAGCGGCCAGTTAACCCATACGCTTCATATTCAACGCCAAGGCGTTTCTGCTTGAGCCCCATTTCGTCAAGCAACTCGCGCAAATCATCGTGAGGGGTGCTGCCATGCTTATCAACCCAAACGCGGATATCGGCAATATTGGAGGTGTTTTGCGCTTGCCGCAAATCGGGTGCCCTTGTGATCAGTTTCATATCGCCGTCTGCTGTCACTACCAAACATTGAAAAAACACATAACCAAATGTGTCATAGCCGCTGAGCCAATACATGCTTTCCTGGCGAAACAATAACATGCCATCGAGACCTGATGCTTTCACCCTGGCCTCTAGCGCTTGCCTGCGGCGGGCAAACTCTTGCTCTGAAAAATGAAGTGCCATGATCGCTTTCCTCAACCTCTAGTGAAATGTTAAAATTTATTTGCGGTGATAAAGCATCCGGCCAATGACATTGAGCAATATCTGCGCTGCCAATGTTGTTGTTGATCCTGTATGATCATAATCAGGTGCTACCTCAACTAAATCAATGCCGATAATATTTCCTCGCCGGGCTAATCCATCAAGCAATTCTAAAGCTTCATAATAAAGAAAGCCGCCATGGCTAGGGGTTCCTGTACCCGGCGCAATAGACGGATCAAAGCCATCAATATCAATAGTGATATAAACCCGCCCAGATGGTATTCGGGCAAGCACCTGGTCGACACCAAGGGCGCGAAACTGCCGCACCGATAAAATATCTGATCCCATAGAACGGGCATCAGCATAACCATCACGCGCGGTCGATGATACATTCCGAATACCGATTTGAGATAGCCCCGTAACATAAGGTTTTTCAGCGGCGCGGCGCATCGGATTACCATGACCTGCGGTGACGCCATGGCGAATATCAACAAAATCCAAATGTGCATCAATCTGCACCAGATGAAACGGCTCCTCATCACTAAAGGCTTCTATACATGGAATATTGACCGAATGATCGCCGCCAAGCACGACAGGTATAGCCCCTGCCTTCAAAATTGCCCGCACCCCGGTTTCGATATTGGCGTGGCTTTGCTCTGTGTCTGTGTGAATGATATCAGCATCACCAATATCAACAATCCGCGTTGCCGTATTATCAAGATAGGTAATGTCATCTTCGTGGTCATAAGCACCACTATGGCCAAACGAAAACAGCGTTGAGGCTTCTCTGATCCCGCGAGGCCCAAACCGCGCGCCAGCCCGAAACTGTGTGCCAAAATCAAACGGCGCACCAAGGATAGCAACATCAGCATCAATCGCATTCCAATCCTCGACATATGGATATTTGCCAAAACTGCATAACCCCACGAATGGCAGATTTAATCGTCCCTTTTCATAGCCATGATTTGCCATTTGAAATGCCTCCTNCATCAATGCTTCCATCAATACAAAAGAAAGACCAAGCATACAATACGCAAAGCATACAATACGCAAAGCANACAATACGCAAAGTCCTTCTATACGCGGTCTTAATTTATATTATTATTGATCACATGCCTATTTTTCACGGAAGACAATGGTCTGCGCCCGTTCAATCGGTGACAGAATGTAATCAAGCACGGTTCGCTTTCCGCCAAGGACATCTACCACCACCGGCATACCGGGAACGATATCGGGCTTAATCCCTGATTGAGGAAACACGGGATCAGGAATTTTAATCATCGTCTGATAATATGGCAGCTGATTTTCTCGTTGGGTGCTATTGGCGGCAATTTTCTCAACATAGCCATCAATCGCGCCATAGCGTGAGAAATCATAAGCCGATAAAGACACGCGTACTTTCAGCCCGGCATAGATATCAGCAACATCCTGCGTCATGACTTGCGCCTCGATGGTGACTTCTGCCTCTGCTGGCACGACTTCAGCCAAGACTGCACCAGCATCCACGACACCGCCAATAGTTGTAAAATGGACAGCAGAAACGGTTCCATTAACAGGTGACTTGACCTCCGTCTGCTGCACTTTTCCCTGCAAGGCTTCTAGTCGTNATTCGGTTTGCGCGGCCAGCATTCGGGTTTCGATCAACCGCGTTTCTGCATCAGCGCGGAAATTGGTTTCAAGCGAGTCCAGCCGGCGTTCTTGCGTCATCAGCTCAGAGCCTGAGTGAATAGCTTCAAGCCGTGCCTTTTCGGCGCGGCCCAGCGCTTCTTGATAACGCGACTCTAAATTAATCAATGCTAATTTCGGCTCATGTCCGGCGGTCACCAATGGCTTAATAATATCACGCTCTTGATCAATTTGAGCAAGCTGAACGCGAGCCAGACTTTCTTCTGATTTTTGAACATCAATCGCCCGCTGCAAANTTTCGATTTGCTGTATAATGACCTGCCGTTCATTTTCCAGGGCANGATTTCGGCTAGCAAAAACCTCCTCCTCTTGACGCACCGCCTCCGGTGCCGCCTTGACCAACCAGTCGGGCATATTAAGCTCGCTCAACCCTTGGGCTTCGGCTTCAAGACGCTGAATACTCGCAAGCGCGGTCAGGCGCTGTATCTCATTATCAGCAAAATTGGCTTTCACATCTTCGTCTTCGATCTTGAACAGAATATNGCCCTTGGCAACTTTATCGCCAAGTTTTATCCGGATATCTGTCACTNAACCGNGCAGACGGCTTTGCACGACTTGAATATTATCACTCGGCACAACAACGCCCTCAGCGCGAACAACTTCGTCAATTGGTCGTAACGCCCGCCCAGATGACCGCGATTAAGAAAAACAAGCCGATCAAGATATAGATTAATTGGCCGCGCAAAGGCAGTGGCTCTGACACTGCATCCATATCAACTTCTGGCGTGACTAATTGTGCCGGAACCATCTTTGGCGGCGGAAAGAAGAAATAATATATCTTCATCCTGATGCGCTTGATCAGCCCTGGNCGCGGCGCTGGCGCTTGGGCTTCTTCTTCGCCCGCAGCCGCCGCCCGCATATGTTCGTCTGCTTCCGACAGCGGCAGAGGCGCATTCGGATCAACACGTTCTGCCTCCATATTTTNTACTTCAACTGGTTGCGGTTCAGCCTTATCTGCATCACGTTTGTCTATATCAACAGCGTCAGTCAGCTCATATATATCGGGCTTTGCTTTCGCTCTACCTCCAAACAGACCATTTAATGTGATCAGTTTATATAGCCAAGATGCTACTCCACTCGAATTTCCCTTACTCATTACTGGCTCCTGATGACTGTGCCGCCTTGTTTGCGGCTTCTTTAAGTTTTTTGAGAACGGCATCACGAGGGCCATCAATGACAACCTGCCCCGCCTCAACCACCATGATGCGGTCAGCAATATTTACCAATGGCCCGCGATGGGTGACAAAGACCGTGGTCTTGCCTTTAGTGGCTTTATCAAGCTGCTGCACGAGCGCCATTTCTGTATTGCTATCCATAGATGATGTCGGCTCATCCAACAGAAAGATGGATGGATCACCGATCATTGCCCTTGCTATGGCTAGGGACTGGCGCATACCCGCCGATAATTCCTGCCCCCGTTCAGACAACACAAAATCAAAGCCATTAGGCAGCATCCCGATAAATGCTGAGGCNCCAGACATCTCAGCGGCTTTCAGCAATTCGTCATCGGTGGCATCAGGATTACCCATCAACAGGTTTTCCCTAACCGTTCCGGAAAACAGCATCGGGTTCTGCAAGACAATGCCAACATTATTGCGGATATCTTCATGGCGCATATTACGGATGTCGGTATTATCCAGCATAACAGCACCCGATGTAGCTTGCTGAATACCGGCAATCATCGACAGCAAGGTTGACTTTCCTGATCCGATACGGCCAAGAATAGCTACCCGCTNGCCAGNTTTAATATCAAAATTACAGTCTTTTATCGTTGGCTCATTGCGGCCTTCATACATCAGCGACACGCCTTTGAAAGCAATATTACCTGTGAGGGTTTCGCGTTTGACTTGATTGGCCTGCACTTCTTCCTCGGTAATGGTGTTCATCACTTCGGATAAGCCCTTATAGGCNGTAACGGCCTGATTAAAGCGGCCAAGCAAGCCGGTAATCTGACCTAATGGGGCTAATGTCCGCCCGGACAANATCACACAAGCAATCAGCTGACCCATCGTCAGTTCGCCCGACGCAATGAGAAAGACGCCCCAGACTACGATGCCGACTTGCGAGGATTGTTGCCCTAATTGCGTGAAATGCGTGGCAAGCTGTGTTGTGAAGCGGCTACGGCGTTGTGATGTGCCTTGATTAATAACGCCCTGATACCAGCGGTTACGAATGATGGAAATACCGCGAATCGTCTTGACGGTCTCCAGCATGGATAGCAACTCAACCATGACACCTTGTTTTGATTTACCCTGCGCTNAGCTCATCTCACTCAGGCGGCGCATCAGAGGCTGCAGAATAAGCCCGAAAATAATCACGATTGGCACGATCAAAGCAGGTACGGTTGCGACCGGCCCACCGATATAAAAAAGCACAAAAATAAACAAAAAGACGAAAGGCAGATCAGCAAATACGGTGAAACTCGCAGACCCGATCACCTCTTTCAGCAATTCAAAATCGCGCACCGTATTCGCAACCACGCCAGTCGCCTGTTTAGACATTTTGACACTATGGCTTGAAATTTTTTGGAATAAATCTGCCGATACTCGCCGATCAATTTGTGAACTGGCGTGATCAACAAAAAGCCCACGCAAAATCTTCAGGGTAAAATCGAAGCCCATCACAATCACCACAATAATCGTCAATGTGATGAGCGAAGCAATAGCATTATTCGGGATCACGCGATCATAAACCGTCATGATATAGAGTGATGAGACCAGCGCAAAAATGTTAATCAACACTGATGCTATGATCACCTGATAATAGACTTTGCGATTCTCATGAATATATTTCCAGAACCAATGCCCGTCTGGAGAAGACGGCTTTTCAGACATACTATTATTTTCAGATACTTTGGTTGTTAACATGATTGCTCGCCCTCAGGAAGATCGATATAAGCGCTAAGCTGGTCAGCAAAGAACACACCCTGCAATAAACTCAGCTCAAGATTGATAGTTTGGTTAATATATCTCGCCTTAGCTTCTGACAGCTCAGACAGCAGACGGGCAAGGGCAAGCGGCTCTGACTGCGTCTGACCTTCGCGCGCTTGAACGGATTTCAGCCGTTCTTCCATTTCAGCAATCTGCTCATTTATCTCTTTCAACGCTTCGACAGATTGCCGATGGTCAGATATCACCCTCTGGGTTTGTGATGCATGGCTACGGATGAGATTAGCCCGTTCCGACATAAGCCCACGCCGCCGCCATTCATTTTCGTTCTTGCGAGCCTTGTTGCTACCGCCATCATAAATCGGCAAGGTCATTTGAAGCCTGCCCACAACCTCATATTCATGGCTGAATGAGTCAATATCAAAGAGGGTAGTATCAACATGCTCTGAAATGTTGGGTCGGCGCTCACCTGTTAGGCGTTGATGTTCAAAATCAAGGCTTTGAATTTGAATCTCCAGCTGTTTCACCTGACGAATGTTTTCGCTGTTTTCAACCTGCACATCATCAGGGCGGACATCGATAAAGTCATGCGTGTAAGGAAGGATTTGATCAGGGGTTAGCTTAAACCGTGCGATCATATCCCTTTCAATCAAGTCCATCTGACGCTCAGCTTGCGATAGCGCAATCTCAACTTCAAGTTCCATCAATCGGGCTTCACGCAAGTCACTGATCCGGCCAGCGCCTAATTCAACCCGTTCATAAATGCGGCCTGTGACTTCTTTCAAATTTGCCAGTTGTTCGGTGTAATGATCATGTAATTGCTGTTGGAAATAATAATTCAGCCCAATATTAATAATGTCAGCGGCGGCCGTTTCAGTTTCCACAACCACCAACAGTTTGGCAACAGCACGATCATTATCGGCAATCTGCTTGCTGAGTTCTGCGCGTTTACCATCATATAGAGATTGGGTTAATCGGAAGGTCCCATCGACATTCTTATTTTCAAAGCGGCGGCCAATTGCATATTCTTCACCGGGGCTTGTAAGCCCTCCCGACCGATTAAAATTATCACTCGCGACACTGCCTCCAGAAACCGTAAAATCTACTTGAGGAAGTTGACTTGAGCGCGCCTGATCAAAGCGGCTTATCGCTTGGCAGACTTGCGCTCGTTGCTGTTGGACGGCTGGGGTGGCAAGGATAGCATCGCTGACGGTTAAATGACTTTGACCATAGACCAATGATACTGGCGTCAATATAAAAGCCACCATCATCATGATCGCCGTCACGGCAGTCGTCCCTGATGTTGTCCTTGATGTTGTCCTTGATGTCGTCATTAATGTCTTAGAGGGGATAATAACGGCAACGGGATTGCCGGTAATTTTTTGATACATGTGTCGAAACATTGTTCTATTCGCTTGTTTATCTGTTGATGTTTTAGTCAAGGTGTTCATGACAAACCTCCATCTACTACTCTGCATTTTCATAACCCTCACTTGAGGCATTGCCATTCAGTCCCTTAAATTCGAGAGGTTGGGATCACTGAATGATCAGAATAAAATGGAGTATAGAAGGAAGTGGTTAATATAAAGTTAACGTATTGAAATTTATTATAAATTAACTTTTTTAACCTTTTATATACGTCATCACGAAATAACGGTTGATAATACTGCTTTGGTATATGTGTTATGCCGTTTCCATAAAAAAAATGACCAGCATCAGCATGGCCATTTCTTTCATAATTCAGCATTTTGTTTCATAAAATCTGCTTATTGTTTAGGAAAATAATCCTCACAACTGCCTTCCCGATAGACGTCTGCTGTACAGCAATGTAAGCCACCACCAAAAGCGTAAGCATCGCGCAATTCTACCTCAAGGACATTCATGCCAAGTTTATCCATTTGCTCTGCCTGATAGACTTCTGTTTTTTCGACACATACGGTTTTGGGATCAAGCACCAGAACATTCATCGACAGCCATACGGAGGAGTAACAAAGTGGCGGTGGTGCGTTATGCGCAGGCTGTGCCGCGTCAACAATCTCCCAGCCATTTTTTTCAAACATAGCGCGTTGATCATCAGGTAGGCGACGTTGTGGATTATTGAGAATAAGCCCTGGCCGCAATGGCGTAAAGGTCGCATCAATATGAATGGGATAAGGATCACCGGGGAAGTTAACCGCATGAACTCTATGATCAGGATAATGCCGCTGAAGCCAGTCAATCCCTTTAAGATTGGTGGTAAAGCCATGTTGAACAACAAGGTCTTTGCCAAAGCGCAAGACGTCTGCTGCATCAAATAGCGGTTCTTCCTCGGTCGTCACAAAATATTTATCTGCTGTCCATTCGAGCCGCTTTTGCTCTCCGATTTTCTCAGACAAGTAATCCGGCCGATAATCCGCATTGGTTAGCCGTGGCTTAGGCGCCGATTCGTGGCGCATCTTCGGGTCTTCCATATAATAGCGCTGAAGCAATGGCCGATAGCATAGATACTCAAACCAACGACACCGATAGCTCATCGTGGCTTCGAGCATTTCTTTGCCAACAGTCAGCAAAACATCACGCGGCGGCATACAGCCAAACATGGTTTCGGTTTCCCAATCTGGTGTTGCGGTCGGCTGATTAAAATCAAGCGGCGTCGGGCGATCAACAATAACTCCGCGCTTTTCCAGCATAGAAGCAAAGTTATCTAGCAGCGCATTGGCACGATCAACCGTTTCCTGTGGGCGCGGACCATATTGGCCACGCATATCCGAATCTTCGGGGACTTTAGCATCAAGAGCTGGCTCCGGGGCTGGAATACAGCCGCCATCAGCACGGCCAACAATGACATGCTTTAACGGATCCCATTCATTCCAGCTTGATACAATCGTTTGTGGTGCCTCGGTGGTCGCAGGTTCAGCCTGATCAGTCATATATTTCTCCAGAGATGGCTTTTCTAGACTCGTTTTCTCAACAACTATTTCTTGGCGGCAACACTAATGCAAAAAAATATTTTGAGCAATCGCCTATTTTTAAGTAATTATTAACCAATACCAATTAGTATAAATAATGAGCAGAGGAATAAGACTTAGGAATAGAATATGCTGGGCAAATGGTTGCAATGGCAATGTGAAGATGCACTACATGCCATAAAATGTGGAATAATTTTGCCTAATGGGCAAAGCATAACTTCAGCTCAAGACGGCTACCCCACCGTCAAGTTTTTATCGTGGAAAACTATTTTCCAATTACCGTTTCAGCCATCTCTTGCTATTGGCGAAGCCTATGCGAATGGCACCATGATTATCCATGATGGCACGCTTTATGATGCGCTTAAAGCAATGATAGAAGTCAAAGAGAATACACAAACCACGATGTTATCAAAGCTGACAACATTGTATGAGGGTGCGTTCTTGTATCGCAAAGATGGCCGGCGGAGAGCGCAATCCGCGCATAATATCCATTCTCATTATGATATAGGCAATGCGTTTTATGATCTTTTCCTTGACCCTGATTTGCAATATTCATGCGGCTATTTCCCCGATTTGGATACCGACCTCCCCGAAGCGCAAGTAGCCAAGAAAGCGCATATTGCGAAAAAATTAATGCTTACCAAAAAAGCAACCGTGCTAGATATTGGCTGTGGTTGGGGCGGCTTGGGATTAACCCTTGCGCGTGATCATGGGGCGTCAGTTACTGGCATTACCTTATCGAAAGAACAGCTCATCACCGCCCAGGCCAGAGCCGCGAAAGAACCCGATTTACCTGTTGATTTCATCTATCGTGACTATCGGGATGAAACCCAACTCTATGACCATATTGTTTCGGTTGGCATGTTTGAGCATGTCGGCAAAAAACAGTTTCCTATCTACTTTCGGGCGATTGACCGTCTGCTCAAAAAAGATGGCGTCGCCGTCATTCATACTATAGGGTCTTCGCTTGCCTCATCAGGGTCTGATCCTTTTATTAGCAAGTATATTTTCCCGGGTGGCTATATTCCAAAACTGTCTGAGATCATGACTAGCATTGAGCAAACATCTCTGCGCGTCACCGATATAGAAGTATGGCATGACCATTATGCCAAGACGCTACGGTGTTGGCGTGAGCGCTTCATGGCAAAACGGGATGAAGCGCTGGCCATGTTTGATGATCGATTTTGCCGAATATGGGAGTTTTATTTAGCCGGATGTGAGCTTGCCTTCAGCCATAGTCAACTGGTGGTGTATCAAATCCAAATCAGCAAATCAAAAGGCGTCGTTCCGATCTCGCGTGATTATCTCTATCGCTGATCATTCTGATCAAACAGCCAACGCATGTTGTCTTTCGCGCCAAATGATATAGCCATTCGCAATCAGGATAACTAACGCCCCTAGATAGAACATGGCGGGGGGAGATTCCTGGAAAAATAGCGCCCCTGTGATGACGCCAGCTGGTATCGTGAGGAAATGCACAGGCGCTAAAACACTTGCCGGGGCATAGACATGGCTTGCCGCCATAAAAAATTGCTGAAAGCTGGCAACTATTCCAATAATAACCATGAACGGCCATATCGCCATCGCCATAGACATATCCTCGCCGCATATGATCACCAAGATAAATGAGACGATCATACCAGCGGCATTATACCAAAGCGCGGTTGTTGCAGGCGGATTGCTTTTGCCCAATTGCCGCAACATCAGAAACATAATGCTCCCAAAAAAGGGTGACGCTAAACCAAGCGCAATACCAAAACTGATAAGAGGATCAGAAAAATGCGGGGCTTGGGTTTCTTGCCAAACCAGAACCAGCACTCCTATGGCGCCAATCCCTACCGCCGCCAGCCGATGCCTGCCAACCCGTTCAGCGATAACAAGAGGTGCCAATATGGTGATAAAAATTGGCATGGTTTGCGATAACGCCGCGGCAAGCGATATATCGAGATAGATGACAGCACCAAACCAGCTAAATAATCCAAGCATGCCAGACGATATCCGCAAGCTTAATGTTTTCCAGTTGCTGATGCTGAGAACCTTTGACCCACGTTGCCACACACCATAGGCGAATAGCAAGGGCAGACAAAACGCATATCGCGCCAGTAATATCGTAAAAAACGGTACTGTATCCCTGATGCTTTTGACCATGGCGGCTAGGCCAAGCGCAAGAATAATTTCCAAGATGAGAAAGGTGATGCCCAGAGCCAGGAAAACTGGCTGCACGGTATCATCATGGGGCTTTGGGTAATGTGGCGCGTGAGTCATACTTTGCCAATATCGCGGTCAACCCAATGCTGCCGGCATACCGACACATATAAATCATTACCGCCGATAGCAATTTGCTCGCCTGCCTGGATCGGCTTGCCATCAGCATCTAGCCGCATGACCATCGTCGCTTTTCGGCCGCACCAGCAAATCGTCCGTATTTCCCGAATATTATCCGATAGCGCCAAAAGCGCGGCACTTCCGGGGAATAGCTCACCCTGAAAGTCAGTCCTGAGCCCGTAAGCCAAGACAGGAATATCCAACTGATCAGCAACTTGCGTTAACTGCCAGACTTGCTCGGTGCTTAGAAACTGCGCCTCATCGACAAGCAGACAGCTAATGCTGTTCTGATCATGCTGCTGCCTCACCATAGCCAGTAAATCATCACCTTCGTTGAAGGTGATGGCATCAGAGGCAATGCCAATGCGTGAGCTAATGACCGCATCGCCGTATCGATTATCAATACCAGCGGTCATCAGCATCGTCCGCATGCCACGTTCATGATAGTTATGCGAGGCCTGCAACAGGATCGTTGATTTACCCGCGTTCATGGCCGAGTAATTAAAATATAACTTGGCCATGAGGAACCCTATGGATTACTGCGCGCCGCCAAGAATAGCTTTGGTTTCCAGATATTCTTCAAAACCCCATTCTGCCTTTTCACGACCATTACCAGATTGCTTATAGCCGCCAAATGGCGCTTCCGCGCCGCCACCAGTGTAATTGATATGAACTTGGCCAGCCCGCAACTCACGCGCGTAATCCATCATCTGATCCATATTTGCCGGGTCACCAGATACATAAGCGGCCAGGCCATAATCGGTATCATTGGCAATGGCGATAGCATCATCACGATCATTGTAAGACAGAATAGATAAGACAGGCCCAAAGATTTCTTCACGGGCAATTGTCATATCATTTGTGACATTTCCAAAAATCGTTGGCCGAACAAAATAGCCGCGATTGAAGCCATCGGGACGACCTGTGCCGCCCGTGGCCAGAGTCGCGCCTTCATCAATGCCTTGCTGGATCAGGTCCTGCACCTTGGTGAACTGAACTTCACTAACCAGCGGCCCCATTTCCGTGTTTTCTGATGATGGATCGCCAACAACAACCTTTTCAGCAGCGGCCTTCGCAACGGCTAATGCCTCATCATGGCGCGCCGCCGGAACCAGCATACGGGTCGGCGCATTACATGACTGACCTGTGTTTTCCATCACTCCTGAGACGCCGCGTTCAATAGTTTGTGCCATCGCGGCATCATCAAGAACAATATTGGCTGATTTGCCGCCAAGTTCCTGCGCCACCCGCTTGACCGTATCTGCCGATGCCTTGGCAACAGCGATACCGCCGCGCGTTGAGCCAGTAAACGACATCAGCGCGATATCAGGATGAGCGCTCATCGCCTCACCAACGATAGGGCCAAATCCATTAACAATATTAAGCACCCCGGCAGGCACACCTGCAGTATGACAAATCTCAGCAACCAGCATCGTTGATAGAGGCGCAACCTCACTTGGCTTAAGCACAGACGTACAGCCTGAGGCCAGACAGGGCGCCAATTTTGCCATGACCTGATTAATTGGCCAGTTCCATGGCGTGATTAACCCACAAACTCCAATAGGTTCACGGCGGATCATGAAATTGCCATGCGGATATTCAAAGGTGAAATCACCAAGAACTCGGATAGCCGCTTTGAGATGGCCAAGGCCAACCGATGCCTGACCACCTTTTGCCAGATTAATCGGGGCACCCATTTCAATCATGATGGCATGGGCGACCTCATCATAACGGCGCTTATATTCTTCACGCACCGCGGTAAGCAGCTCAACTCTTTCCTTTACCGAGAACCGCGAATAACCAGGAAAGGCTTTTGTAGCGGCGGCAACAGCAAGGTCAACATCCGCAGCCGAACCCATACTGATCTGGCCTGATGGTTCTTCTGTTGCCGGGTTAATCACATCAATCGTTTCAGGTTTAACCGGATCAACCCATTTGCCATCAATGTAGAATTGTAAAAATTTCATGATTTTATCCTCATATTTTGAACTTAAACACGGATCATCTCCGCCTTTAGTGTTATTCCTCAAAGCCGTCTAACATGCCTTTTTCTTCCAGAACTTTGCGGGCAACTCGAAAACATTCCAGTGCTTGTGGCACCCCGCAATAAATGCCGACAACGTGAATAATCGCGCGAATCTCTGCCACACTGACACCATTGCTAATCGCCCCACGGCAATGCAATTCCCATTCATGCATTTTGCCAAGCGCGCCGATCATCGCCAGATTCATCATAGAGCGCGTTTTCGGCTCAATCGCTTCATCACCCCAGCCAAATCCCCAGCACCATGTCGTCATAGCCTCCTGGAATGGCCGCATAAATGCATCAGCATTATTCAGCGTATTTTCTACATATTCAGCGCCAAGGGTTTGTTTGCGCTTTGCCACTCCAATTTCAAAAGTCTTGTCCATTATATTATTCTCCTGAACCCACAATCTCATTCAGACATATCCATATACATACCTACTCCTCTCAATCAAATAAGGCAAGTTATGACACACTAATCTTTAGCTGAACTTCGCCAGAGTGACTCCAAAAGAGATGGATAGATGAAGATATGATTAGATATTAAGCAGAGCCTGACTTCTGGCTTCTGCGGAATCTTTGTCAGTGATATAAATTAATCCAGATATCCGCCGCATTAATGACGCCTCATGATCTTCAATAACGCCATCAGCAAGAATGACCTGCCACAGTTTTTCCATCAGAAAGCATTTCTCATCATGGCTATAATTGCTGTTGACAAGCCTTATCCAGCCATAAAGATCGGCGGCATCATCGGCGCTGGCTTTAGCATCGGCTAGCAGTTGTTCCACCTCATCAGCAGTCAGCCCAAACTCATCTTCGACAATACGCCGGATCATGGCCAGCTCTGACGGGTCAGCATCACCATCAACCATATGCGCCCGAAACAGTAATGCGGTTGCCGCCAGCCGCAGATTTTCATCAGACGCATGATCTTCTTCTACTTTGACGGCTACCAGCTTTTCAAAAAAACGCATCATGATGTTCTCCTGTTTGACCCTGACTTAATTGATACTTATATAGTATTTAACACATCCTGATTAAAGAGATGTCTTATCAGCACATAAAAGTAAAGCCATCTCATCAGAAATCCTTATTTCAAATCAGATGGCTTACTAAAAATGCCTGATCGTGATCACGCCGATGCCTGTTGTTCAGCAAGGCTTGAGAATTGCAACGCCTCCTCATCACCAGCATGATCAACGACAACAGTATCACCATCAATAAAGCGGCCAGCCAGAATATCTTCAGCCAATGGATTCTGAACCTTATTCTGGATCACGCGCTTGAGTGGTCGGGCGCCATATTTTGGATCATATCCGGTATCAGCAAGCCAGTTCTTTGCCGCCTCCGTGATATCAAGCGTGATATGACGATCAGCCAGACGGCTTGCCAGACGCGCCAATTGCAGATCAACAATATGCGCCATATCTGCCCGATCAAGCCGCCGAAACAGCAGGATAGAGTCAATCCGGTTGAGAAACTCCGGACGGAACAAAGACTGCACCTCTGCCATCACAGGCTGACGTGCCGCCTCACTACTCTCACCATCATCAAGTTCCAGCAAATGATCAGCACCAATATTTGACGTCATTAGGATAATCGTATTGCGGAAATCGACTTTATGGCCTTGCCCATCGGTCAATTTACCCTCATCAAGCACTTGCAGTAGAATATTGAAGATATCAGGATGGGCTTTTTCGATCTCATCAAACAGCACCACTTGATATGGCCTGCGCCGTACCGCTTCGGTCAAACTGCCGCCTTCCTCATAGCCGACATAGCCCGGAGGCGCCCCTAACAGCCGCGAGACAGTATGCTTTTCCATATATTCGGACATATCAATCCGCAGCACCGCCGTTTCATCATCAAACAGAAACTCAGCCAAGGCTTTTGATAATTCGGTTTTGCCGACACCTGTTGGGCCTAGCATCATGAAACTGCCAATAGGCTGATTAGGGTCAGAAATTCCTGCCCGCGCCCGCCGTGTCGCATTAGCCACCGCTTTAATGGCTTCGTGCTGGCCAATGACACGGCTTTCTAATATGCTTTCCATGGACAGCATTTTCTCTTGCTCACCTTCAAGCATTTTATCGACCGGAATACCTGTCCATGTGCTGATCACACGGGCAATATGCGTGGCTTCCACCTCATCATTAAACATATCAGAAGACGCCACTAAGTCTTTGGCCTCGGTCAGCTCAGATATGAGTCGCGGCAAAATGCTGTAACTAATCTCCGCCGCATCCTCAAGCCGCCCATCACGCTGTGCGGATTTAAGATTATTGCGCTCTTTATCAATTTGCTGTTGGAGCAATTTAACCTCTTCGATACGCGCTTTGACATCTTCCCATTGTCTGGTCAAATCAGCTGATTGCTCTTCCAGCCCTTCAAGATCATTAGCAATATCATCAAGGCGCTTTTGATGCCGCTTAGGCGCTTCCTTTTTTAATGCCGCTTCCTCAATTTTGAGCTGCATGATCTGGCGATCAATACTATCCAGTAAAGGCGGCTTACTGTCTGATTGCACCCGCAATAAACTAGCGGCCTCATCCATCACATCAATCGCTTTATCGGGCAGAAACCGATCATTGATATAGCGGCTAGATAATTTTGCCGCCGCCACCAAGGCTTCATCAGAAATCCGAACAGCGTGATGCAGCTCATATTTTTCTTTCAGCCCTCGAAGCACAAAAATCGTGTCATCAATGCTTGGCTCATTGACATAGATCGGCTGAAAACGGCGTGCCAAGGCCGAATCTTTTTCAACATATTGCCGATATTCGTCAAGAGTTGTGGCTCCGATACAATGCAATTCTCCACGCGCCAGAGCAGGCTTTAGCAAATTGGACGCATCCATCGCGCCATCGGTTTTGCCAGCACCAACAAGCTGATGCATCTCATCAATAAAGAGGATAATATCACCCTCTTGCGCCTGCACTTCTTTCAATACAGATTTTAGGCGTTCTTCAAACTCACCACGATATTTTGCCCCCGCAATAAGCGCGCCCATATCCAGAACAAGCAAGGTTTTGCCCGCCAGCACACCAGGGACTTCGTTATTAACGATACGCTGTGCCAAGCCTTCAACAATAGCGGTTTTACCGACCCCAGGCTCACCGATGAGAACAGGGTTATTCTTGGTCCGGCGCGACAATATCTGAATGGCGCGGCGAATTTCCTGATCTCTGCCAATGACCGGGTCTAGCTTGCCTTTGCGTGCCGCATCTGTCAGGTCAGTCGCATATTTGCCAAGCGCTTCAAATTGATCTTCTGCTGCATCACTATCAATGGTTTTACCGCCTCGGGTTTTAGCAGATGCGGCTTTCAGATTTGCGGCGGTTACCCCGGCCTGTTTGAACAGCTTACTGATATTACCATCCGCCTCGACCATCGCAATCAATACTGTATCAGCGGCAACAAACTGATCTCCAGCGGTTTTTGAGGCTTTTTCTGCAACCGCAAAAATCCGCGCCAGATGACCATCAAGATGAAGCTGTGCATTACTACCGACAGCGGACGGCATTTTCTGTATTGCGGCAGCGGTTAATGACGCGAGTTTATCGGCATCACCACCAGCACGGTTAATCAACATCACCGCTAGCGAATCTCGTGATTCTAATAAAGTTGCTAATATATGTTCAGCTGTAAGCTGAGGATGGCCTGCGGCAAGGGCGGTATTTTGTGCCTCGCCAATGGCATTGCGCATCAACGCCGTATAATGATCAAGTTGCATAACATTCTCCATAATCCAAACCGTCATCCCTGATCAGGCAAT
>NZIT01000106.1 GCA_002691725.1 SAR116 cluster bacterium
CAATCTGAAAGCCAGCATTCTGAAACAGAAAGTCAAATCCAATGGATTTATTAAGCTGATCAAGGTTCTGTGATGTGTTGCTGATTAGCCCCCAAAAACAGAACACAACAAAGCCAGCCAAAGTGACCTGCGCTATAATGCGGCGGACACGATCATCATTCAAATAGCTTAATAGGTCGGATATTTTCATTCATAAACATCCCTGGCACATATGGGTTTTTGTTTTTTTCTGAACGGCAATTACTGAAAAGCATCCACCCCCATAAATCGAACTCATAATTATAAGTAAAGGGATGGATGCCTGATTTTGATATATCCTAGCGGATAGGAGCGGCATAAAGGATACCGCCATTATTCCATAGAGCATTAACACCACGAGCAAGACCAAGTGGGGTAATATGTTTGTCATAAGACTCACCATAGTTACCGATAGCCTTGATGATGTTAGCGGCCCAATCATTGCTCAGACCAAGCTCTTGACCAAAATTACCCTCGTCACCAAGAAGCCGCGCGATGGAAGGGTTATTTGAACCCATCATACTGCCAACATTTGACTTTGTTACGCCAAGTTCTTCGGCATTAATCATCGCGTTAAGTGACCATCGAACAATGTTAAACCACTGATCATCGCCTTGACGAACAACAGGGCCTAGCGGTTCTTTTGTGAGAATTTCAGGCAGAACAACATGGGCGTCCGGGTTAGTCAGCTTTGTCCGCTGGGCGGCTAGACCTGAACGGTCAGTTGTATAAACGTCACAACGACCAGCATCATATGCAGCAACAACCTCATCCGCTTTTTCAAAGGCAATCAACTCAAAGCTCATATTATTAGAACGGAAGTAATCCGTGATATTGAGTTCAGTCGTTGTTCCCGTATTGGTGCAGATATTAGCACCATCAAGTTCAGACACAGATGTAATCCCAAGACTGGATGGAACCATTAGACCCTGACCATCATAATAGTTAACCCCGGCAAAGTTCAAACCAAGCTGAGTATCACGAGTCATTGTCCATGTCGTATTGCGTGACAGGATATCAATTTCACCTGAAGACAGGGCGGTAAAACGCTGTTTTGCCGATAATGGTGTAAAGCGAACTTTGTTTGCATCGCCAAATATGGCAGCCGCAACACCACGGCACAGATCAACATCAATTCCTGTCCAGTTACCGTTATCATCAGCATTTGAAAAACCAGGAAGCCCCTGACTAACACCACATTGCAGATAGCCTCTTGCTTTCACATCATCAAGTGTGGCTGCTTGAGCTACACCAGCAATCATCATGGCACCTGCGGAAACTACTAAGGCAAGAAATTTTTTCATTATTGACTCTCCCTTAATGAAAATATATTTAAGAATAATCAACTGATTATTTAAGAATATTCATTAAAGAGCGTAAAATTGGTGATGGCAAATCACAAAAAATTGATCAGACTGTAGGTATTGCCTGAAGCAATTATACACCCCTTCAAGCAACCTCATGATTCCCGGACAGATGTGCTGTCAGACCGCAATAATATTATGGTCCATCCCATACGGAAATCCGGTGATGTTTACCGCGCCTTCTGCGGTCACGACCAGAATATCATGCTCACGATAGCCGCCGCGCCCCGGCTCATCATCACCAATGGTGATCATCGGTTCCATTGATACAACCATCCCCGCTTCGAGAACGGTGTCAATATCTTCGCGTAATTCTAATCCCGCCTCACGCCCATAATAATGCGACAAGACGCCAAATGAATGGCCATAACCAAATGTCCGGCGATCCAGATATCCCAGCTCATCAAACAAGGTGTTTAACTCCGCCGTGATACCCTGGCATGTTGCGCCCGGCTTGATCAGGCTTAATCCATGCTCATGGACCGTGAGATTGGCTTGCCATGCTTTATGTGTCGCGGCATCAGGCTCACCCAAAAAGAGCGTCCGTTCAAGCGCCGTATAATATCCAGAAATCATGGGAAAGGTGTTCAATGATAACAGATCACCAGCCGCCAGTTTTCGGCATGTCACTGGATTATGGGCGCCATCTGTATTAATGCCAGATTGAAACCAAACCCATGTATCTCGTATCTCACTATCAGGAAACCGCTTTGCAATCTCGGCTTCCATGGCATCACGTCCTGCCATCGCCACATCAATCTCTCGGATGCCTTCGCCTATGGCCGCATGGATCGCATGGCCGCCGATATCTGCTACCGCGGCTCCCGCTTTGATCAGGTCAATTTCTTCATCAGACTTGATCATCCGTTCCGCCATTGTATCAGCTGATATATCCAGCCAATTTGCATTTGGCATAACATCGGCAAAGGCTTGCCGATGCTGTAATGTCACATGATCATCTTCGATGCCAATGCGCTTGGCGTTTGGCAGAAGATCCGCAATCGCGCGATAGTAATTGCCGCGTTGCCAATCCGTATAGGTGATATTGTCAGCAACCGACCGCCGCCATGGCTGGCCTGCATCAATCGCCGCCGATACCGTGATCGCCTCATCTGGCGTGATAACCGCCGCATAAGGCCGTCCAAAGGCGCAATATAAAAACCCTGTATAATAGGCGACATTATGCATTGAGGTCAGCACGAGAGCATCAATATCTTTAGCCGTCATGCGCGCCCTGATCGCGGTTAGACGACGCGAATATTCCGCATGCGAGAATGGTAAAGCGTCTTTGCTGCCATTATGAAAACGATAGAATTGGGGTCTTTGCATGTTAAGCTCCTTCGACACATAATTACAAAATATAACTAAAGTCTCAGGAGCGCATATTCCCCTACCCCTGAGATGATTATCCCGGCGTACAGGATTATACTAATCACATCAGAAACAAAGGTTTGGCGACAGTATTATAAAACATCGCCAATGAATGACGCCATCATTCGGGGCAAAAATTACCTGCTAGCAATCATATTTGTAAAGCGGTTTTTTTTGAGGCTTATGAAAATTTTTATGGAAATTTTTGGTAGCGGTATTCCATGATGAGTAACTCAGCTCTCGGCCTGACCTGTTGCCAGGTTTAGCCGTGCCATGCGATAGCCAAAGGCGAGGATAAACCAGAAAGTCAGGATAAGAATGACAGTCGGTGCCGGCGCAGAATTAATAAAGAAACTCACATAAATGCCAATCATCATGGCGCTGACAGAAATCACCACCGAAAGCCATAACATATGCAAGAACCGTCGCACCAATAAAAAGGCGATTGCCCCCGGCGTAATTAACAGCCCGATAGCCAATATTAGCCCGGTCGCCGATAGTGTCGCAACAACGCCAAGCGAGATCATAGTTAAAAGCCCATAATGCAAGATCATCACCGAAAGCCCACTGGCTTTTGCCTGCATCGCATCAAAGCTGTGGAGCATAAAATCTTTCCACTTAAACATCAGAACAAGGCTGACAGGGATAGCAATCATCGCCGTCAGCCATAGATCATCATCGCTAACCCCAAGCAAATGTCCAAATAGAATATGATCTAAATGCAGGTCTGTTTTGACCGATACATAAAGCACAATGCCGACCCCAAACATGCCTGAAAAGACAACCCCCATCACCGTATCTTGTTTGATCCGGCTATTTGTTGTAAGGAACCCTGTCATTAGCGCACATAGCATGCCTGCCAGAAATGCCCCGATGAGCAATGGGAAGCCAAAGATATAGGCCAGCACAACTCCGGGCAGGATAGCATGGCTGACCGCATCACCCATTAACGCCCAGCCTTTCATGACCAGAAAGCAAGATAATAACGCTGTTGGGATCGCAACCATAATGCCAATAACAAAGGCTTTCTGCATAAAGCCAAACTGAAATGGCAGCATTAGATCAACCCATTGCATTAGCCATGCTCCTCAGACAGAAGCGCGGATGTGGCCTTCCGCCGGCTAGCAATCAGCCCATATTTAGGAGCAACAATAAACGTCACCAAAAAGATAGTAAGCTGAACTGTGACAATCACCCCACCCGTCGCGCCATCAAGGAAATAGCTGATATATGTGCCGACCAGACCAGACATCACACCAATAGCAACCGAGACAACGACAAGCCGAGGGAATCTATCGCAAATCAGATAGGCGGTGGCACCTGGCGTTACCACCATTGAGATAACCAGAAACGCCCCTACGGTTTTCATAGCAGCAACAACAGAAGCCGCTAATAGCATGAAAAACAGCAGTTTTAGTCGGGCTGGATTAAGGCCAATACTGCGCGCATGTTCCTCATCAAAAAACATCACCATCAGGTCTTTCCAGCGCAAGAGCAATATGGTGATTGCAACAAAGGTAATTAGCAAAAGCTGCAACGAGTCTGCGGGCGTTACCGAAAGAATGTTACCAAAGACAATCGTCTGGATAGATATAGACATCGGCCATAAAGAGATCATGAATAACCCCAGACCAAAAAACGACGTAAAAATGATCCCGATAATGGCATCAATCTTTAGCCCTGAGCGTTCTGACAGAAACAGCATTGCCGCCGCCGCCAAGCCACCAGCCAGAAATGCCCCTAGCGCAAATGGCAGACCCAGCATATAAGCCCCTGCCACGCCCGGAACAACCGAATGTGATAAGGCATCACCAATTAGCGACCAGCCTTTTAACATCAAAAAGGCAGATAGAAACGCACACATACCGCCAACCAGCGCTGACATCAGCATGGCATTATTCATATAGCTATATGAAAATGGCTCTAGCAGTATCACTCCGTCTCGCCTTCCTTGGTTTTGGTTTTACCGCCATATTGCACCAATGGACGTTCGTCATCGGTCACAATGGTAACAGATCGGCTATCGCTATCTTCATGCAGGGTTTTGCCACTAAGCGTGAAATAGCGTAAGACCCCGCCAAATGCCTCTTGCAAATTATCCTGGGTAAAGGTGGTTTCGGTTTCGCCATGGCTAAGTATCGTGCCTTTGATCAAAATAGTCTGATCACAAAACTCTGGCACTGATCCTAAATTATGCGTTGAAACAAGAATAATGCGGCCTTCATCGCGCATTTCCAACATCAGCTTAATGATCTGCTCCTCGGTATGGACATCAACACCGGTAAAAGGCTCATCCAGCAAAATAACATGGCCATTCTGGGCAATCGCGCGGGCAAGAAAGACGCGCTTTCGCTGGCCGCCCGACAGCTCACCAATTTGGCGCTGGCGAAAATCCTGCATATTAACGCGCCTCAAAGCTTGATCGACAGCCTCATGATCAGCCTTTCTGGGGATACGCAAGAACCCCATATGACCGAACCTTCCCATCATCACAACATCTTCAACCAATACCGGAAAGTTCCAATCCACTTGCTCAGTTTGCGGCACATAGGAGATGAGATTTTCTCTTAAAGCATCGGTCACAGATTTACCCAGAATCTCAATCGAGCCTTGCGACATTCTTGTGAACCCCATCATCGCCTTAAAAAGCGTGGATTTACCAGCGCCATTGATACCAACCAGCCCGCAAACCGTTCCATGCGGCAAGCTAAAGCTGGCATCCCATAGCGCCCGATGGCCGTTCGGATAGATCACTGAAACGCTATCTGCGACAATCCCATAATCAGTTTTTTTCATATTATCATGTTGCATATTATCTTTTTGCATAAGGCTCGTTCTCATTCTGTCTTTTCAAGACCTCTATCAATCGCCGCAATAATCGTTTGAACATTGACGATAATCAAATCTTCATAGCTCGGCACCGGGCCATCATCAGCGCTTAAACTATCAACGTAAAGCACGCCGCCATAATGTATCCCGGTTTCTCTTGCGACTTGTTCTGCGGGTGCGGTATTGACCGTGCTCTCACAGAAAATCGTTGGAATATCATGCTCCCGAATATGATCAATCACGCGCCGCACTTGTTGTGGGGTTGCTCTGCTATCGGCATTAATCGGCCATAAATACAGCTCATTCATTGCTAGATCAGCCGCCAGATAGCTAAATGCGCCTTCACAGGTCACCAGCCATCGTGCCGCCTCAGGCAATTCCGCAATATCGGCTTTAAGTGGCAATATCTGATCATCTAATTGCGCTTTATAACGGCTAGCATTGGTCATATATTGCGTCTTATGTTGAGGGTCTATATCCGACAAGGCATCAGCAATATTATCAATATAGATATGCGCGTTTTCCAATCCCATCCAGGCATGCGGATTAGCCTTGCCTTTGTAATTCCCGGCATCAATAGATATTGGCGTAATCCCGGCACTAATCCGAACCGCTGGTACATCCCCCAGATTTTGCAAAAACTGATCCATCCATTGTTCTAAATTGAGCCCATTATAGATCAGCAGATCAGCATCAATCGCTTGCACCAAATCTTGCGGCGTTGGCTGATAGCCGTGAATTTCCGCCCCTGCTTTGGTAATCGATACCACATCAGCATATTCACCAGAGACTTGCCGCGTCATATCGGCAAGTATGGTAAAGCTGGTCACGACCTTTATCCTCTCAGCAGAGGCGATGCCGGCCAAGCTCACAGCATAAAGCCAGACCACCATCCAAACGGCAGTAAGACCCAATCCATTTATAGTTCTATTTATATTTTTGTATTTGATCATGATATCATCTTCGTATCATCTTCGTATCATTCAGGCGGGCGGTTAGTATATGTTTAATCTATCGTAAAAGTTAGCACATACTAACTTTTTTTCAAAGCACCCAGAACAGTCATGTTTTCAGACATCAGGAGCTAAAATTATCTCATCGCTTTTCAAGGTCATTTCAGACTATGATAGGCGCAATGACAACATCGCCTCAATCCGTTTGGATATAAAAATCATGCTTGCTTTCATCAATGGATTTGGGTTGGGCTTTTCACTTATTCTTGCTATCGGCGCCCAGAATAGTTTTGTCATCAAACAAGGCTTGCGGCAGCAGCATGTTACTTTGGTTGTGTTATTTTGCGCCTGCTCTGATGCTCTCCTGATAGGCATTGGTGTTGGCGGCATGGCGCTGGCGGTTCAGGCTCTGATGGCGGATTATACCTATATTCTGGCAATTATTGCCGCCTCATGGCTGTTTATTTATGCGGTCATGCATTTCCGTTCAGCTTGGCGCGGTGATTATGATCTGGACATTATGGCCGCGCCGCATACCGACTTGTCATGGCAGAAATCAGTAATGACCCTGGCTGTTCTGACCTATGTGAACCCGCATGTCTATCTGGACACAATGGTATTAATCGGCAGCTTTTCCATTGCTTATGATGCGCTCGGAAAATGGCATTTTGCGCTTGGTGCCATGTCCGCCAGTTTTGTGTTTTTTGCAGCACTTGGATATGGTGCGAAATACTGCTCACGATATATGACCAGCCGCAAACATTGGCGTGTCCTGGATATCATTATTGGCATGATCATGCTCGCCATATCAGCTAAATTGCTCATGCTATCTTTAGGCTAGAAGCCTAGTTTATCGCGGAGCATATACCAATTCATGCCTATCACCAGCGATGGCCAACGGAGCATGTCACCACCGGGGAAACGCGGCACGTTCAGCCCTGCCATGCAATCAAAGCCTTCTGAGACGCCGGCGGTGGCTTCTGCCAATAGCTTGCCTGCCAAACTAGCCATAGCAACGCCGTGACCCGAATAGCCAGATGCCGACATAACATTTCCATTGAGCCGCATAAAACATGGCATCCGATTAACCGTAATCGCCAACGTGCCGCCCCAAGCATAGTCTAGCGGGATACCCTTGATCTGTGGGAAGACATTGAAAAGCGGCTTCGATACCATGGCACGGATATCTTTGGGAAAGCGATAGCTGACATTTTCACCGCCCCCAAAAATCAGCCGATTGTCATGTGATCGGCGAAAGTAATTCAAGACGAACTTACTATCAGCAACAGCAATATCACTTGCCAGAATAGCCGGTGCTGCATCAGCCAATGGTGCGGTCGCAACGATAAAGTTATTGATCGGCATGACGCGCCGCGCCACGGGTTTGTTTAATGCCCCTAGATATCCATTACAGGCAAGGATCAGATGATCAGCATGGATAGCACCTGTATCGGTCATGACACTTGGCGTTTTGCCCTCAATAATTCGCCTCACCATGCTATTTTCATATATGGTGACACCAGCCGCTAATGCCGCCCTGCCAAGCCCCAACACATAGGCTAAAGGATGCAAATGACCGGCATCATGATCAACACTGCCGCCTTGATAGACAGGTGAGCCAATCATCTCATGGATCGTATCGCGGTCACATGCTTCGATATGATTGTAGTTGTATTCGCGCTGAAGTTTTTCGACATAGCGGTGATCGTCATCGACTTCGCTTTGCCGCCAGCATGTATGAGCTATGCCGGGCTTATAATGGCAATCAATCTTATGTGTTTTGATCAGCGATTTTACGAGCGCCTTAGCATCTTCGGCTAATCCCCATAATTGCCGAGCCTTATCCATGCCATAGGTTTTCTCAAGCCGATCTTGTTCAACACGCTGGCCACTGCCAACTTGCCCGCCATTGCGGCCAGACGCACCAAAGCCGATGCGGTGCGCATCAAGTACCCGAACATCATAGCCGCGTTTGGCCAGATGCAGAGCCGCCGATAACCCGGTAAAGCCTGCCCCGACAATAACGATATCGGCTTTATGGTCACCTTTTAATGGCGGCTGTAATGGCAACTGGCTGACCGTATCAGCATAATAGCTCGGCGGATATTGCCCTTGTTCATCATTAGCGGTCAGCAGGTTCATACATTCATCAACAAATGTTCGCGTTCCCAAGGGCTTATCACCTGCTGATAAGCCGTATATTCCAGCCGCTTAATGGCCGAATAAATATGACAGAAATCAGGGTGCAACACCTCATGCATGGCGGTCGCTTGATCAAAAATATCGACTGCATCAGACAGATTATTAGGCAGTTCTTGATCAATCGCATGGGCATCCTGGGTAAATTGATCACGCGGTTGACGTTTTTCAATTATACCCAAATAGCCACATGCTAATGATGCGGCAATCCCCAGATACGGATTAACATCCATTCCCGGCAAGCGGTTTTCAATGCGCCTGGAGCTAGCCTCAGATATCGGAACCCGCAAGCCTGTTGTCCGATTATCAACCCCCCATTCCAGATTGATAGGGGCGGCAAAATCACGAATATAACGGCGATAGCTATTTACATATGGCGCCATGATGGCAACAGCCTCTGGCATATGATTTTGCATACCTGCAATGAAATGCATAAAGATATCGCTGTTCTCACCATCAGAAGTGACAAAGATGTTATCGCCTGTTTTCATATCAACAACCGAATGATGCAGATGCATGGCACTGCCCGGCTCATCCTGAATAGGCTTAGCCATGAAAGTCGCAAAACAGTTATGCCGTAAGGCGGCTTCTCTGATCATTCTTTTGAAATAGAACACCTCATCAGCAAGCCGTAACGGGTCACCATGTTGCAGATTAAGTTCAACTTGCCCGGACCCGCCTTCTTGCAAAATGCCATCAATCTCAAGCCCCTGCATTTCGGCAAAATCATAGATATCATCAATGACAGGCCCATATTCATCAATGGCTGACATTGAATAGGATTGACGCGCCGCAACACGCCGCCCTGATCGCCCCATTGGCGGCTCAATCGGCTGATTAGGGTCGGTATTTGGCGCCACCAAAAAGAACTCCATCTCCGGGGCTACGATAGGCCGCAATCCAAGCTCATGATAAAGGGAAATGACGCGCTTCAAGACATTGCGCGGCGCCACCGGATAAAGCGTATCATTCTGATCATAAACATCATGAATGATTTGCAAGGTTACGTCACCTGTCCACGGCGCGGCGCTAGCGGTGGCATAATCTGGCCGCAAGATCATATCAGGTTCAATCTGATTGATCAGTGTATCATCCATCCAGTCACCAGTAATCGACTGGGTGAAAATTGATGTTGGCAGATGAAAATAGGACTGTTTTGAAAATTTATTTGCTGGCATAGCTTTGCCGCGCGCAATACCGGATAAATCAGCTACTAAACACTCAACCTCATCCAGACGGCGGGTTCTGATATATTCTTGAGCAGGCTCAGGAATATGGGTTATCCACTCTGCCATACAAAATCCTATCCTAAGTTTCGGGCTTCAGTTTCGGGCATATTTTTATCACGCATCAGAAGTCTATTGTCAAACGCCTACATGCAATGATAGCTAAGTCTGCATTAATCTTGGCGACGAATGATTACCATTGATAAATGTTGCGTTTTCATAGATTGTCAAATGGCTAAACACATATCCTTCCTCACCTAACATGTGGAAACATATCATGACAGCATCAACTCCAACGCAATTATCCCAACCCGCATCCCAACATAAAGATATTATTATTATTGGGGCGAGCCATGCCGGCATTGCTTGTGCGGAGCGGCTACGCAAGCTGGGGCATGAGGGCAGCATTACGGTAATTGACCGGCTCAAGGGCTTGCCACTTGAACGGCCACCGCTATCAAAGGCGTTTCTGAAATCGGCTGAAAGCGATGAGACGGCATTTGCTCTGCGTTCCGAAAGCTGGTTTGCTGATAACCAGATCACGTTAATGGCTGGCGTGACGGTAACTCAGATTGCGCCACAAGATCATCAGCTCACCCTTGATAATGGCGATACCCTGGGATGGCATCAGCTGGTGTTGGCAACCGGGGCATATCCGCGGCCACTCCCCATATCTGGCGGCGATAATAAAAATATTATGATGCTTCGGCATCCGGTCGATGCGCGGGCGTTGCGGTCAAAGCTGAATGCTGCCAAGCATGTCATCATCATTGGCGGCGGCTACATAGGGTTAGAGGTCGCAGCCAGTGCCAGAACTTTAGGCAAAGAGGTATCGGTGATCGAAGCCGCTGATCGTTTGCTTGCTCGCGTTGCCAGTGCCGAGGCGTCCGCATATTTTCAAGCGCTCCACCAAGCCAATGGCGTTGCTATTCACACGCAAGCTCAAGTCAGCGGCATTGCCGAGACAGAGACTAAGATGCAGGTTTTGATCGGCGATAACAAAGCCAATAACGCAACCATGGATGCTGATCTGATAGTCGCTGGCATTGGCGTTATTCCGGATATGGACTTAGCCGCCAAGGCTGGACTTAGCACGGGTAATGGGGTGCTGACTGATGCATTTTATCGCTCCAGCGCGGCTGATATCTATGCGATTGGTGATGTTGCGCTGCCTGCTCACGGCTACACGAACGGCACGATCAGGTTAGAATCTGTTCATCATGCGCAGATGAGTGCAGATATTGCGGCGCAGTCCATGATGGGGCAAGCGGCAGATGCGCATGAAACCCCATGGTTCTGGTCAGAACAATATGATGTGCGTCTGCAATCCGCAGGACTAGTGCCAGCAGATCATGACACTGTTCGGCGCGAAGGCCGGCGGCAAGGGCAGGTATCGTTTTGGTCATTTTCAGCAAATGGAAAATTGGCAGCGGTCGAGGCGCTTAATGACAGTCAGGCCTATATGGTTGGCCGCCATTTATTGTCCTCACCTGATCCAGAAAACAGGATCACTAAAGCCTTGATTGCTGATCCTGCAACCGAGCTTAAGACCTTAATGAAAAGACCTTAAAAAATGAAAAGGCCTTAAATGAGAAAATTGTAAATCAGATATTGGCTTATGTATCTGCCATGGTAATGAGCTCAACGCCAGCCTCTGCCATCGCCTCAGTCATTGCCGCTAATGAGCCGCCAAGGTCAATGGCGCGTGACGCATCCATCACCACCTGACAGCTAAATCCACATTTGCGAGCGTCTAAGGCAGAAAACGCCACACAGAAATCTGTTGCCAGCCCGGCCATGACAACATGCGTTATGCCTCGGTCATTCAAATATCCGGTGAGACCTGTTGTTGTTTTATGATCATTTTCAAAAAAGGCTGAGTACGAATCAACCTCACGGCGATAGCCTTTGCGAATAATCAATTCCGCCCGATCTATATTTAAATGATCATGGAACATGGCGCCATTTGTGCCTTGCACACAATGATCTGGCCACAGGGTTTGCTCACCATATGGCATGGTAATGGTGGTTAATGGATCATGCCCATCATGCTCACTGGCAAAACTGGAATGTCCTGATGGATGCCAATCCTGGGTCAGGATGACATGATCATATGTATTGATTAGCGCATTGATCGGCGCTACTACCGCATCGCCATCATTGACGGCCAGCGCGCCACCCGGACAAAAATCATTCTGAACATCAATAGCAATAAATGCGGTTGTCATCCGCTTCTCCTCAATTAAAAACGATGGTATTTATATTGAAAGCAGGTCAAGCTGGCAGAATCAAGCTTTGTTGGTTAATTTTATCGCCAAAAACACAAAAATAAATGCAAATATATTTGACGAAAATAAATATTATAGTGAGTTTCCGTCAATTATTAGGTGTATAATTCTATATTTTGGTTGACGTATTATCTGTCATGCCTATCTATGAAGCTGTAAGGTTTCTGAAATATTTCTGAAAAATCAGGAATTGATTGAACCTAGTTTAACGTTAATCCATAATCAGGAGGATTATTATGAAACGTCGTGACCTCATTATTGGTGGCGCAGTAGGTGTGGCGGCTGGTGTCGTTGGCACTACTTTAGTTAACCAAAATCAAAAAGATAAGGGCTTGTCCGCCCCTTCCGTTAATAAAGAACGCATTGAAGTTGCTATGGTATCAACTTGGCCACGGGATTTCCCTGGTCTTGGAACTGGCGCTCAGCGGTTTGCCCAATCAGTAACAGATGCAACCGATGGCCGTATTCAGGTTACCTATTATGCGGCTGGTGAACGTGTTGGTGCTTTTGACTCATTCGATGAAGTTGCCTCTGGTAACGCGCAAATTTATCATGGCGCTGATTACTACTGGAAAGGCAAGCATCCTGGCTGGGCGTATTTTACCGCTGTCCCGTTTGGTCTAACCTACACGGAAATTGATGCTTGGATGAAGTTTATGGGCGGCCAAGAGCTTCATGATGAACTTGCTGGCTCATTCGGCTTGAAATGTATCCCTTGCGGAAACACTGGCGTTCAGTGGGGTGGTTGGTTCAACAAAGANATCAACTCAGCTGATGATATCAAAGGNCTGAANATGCGTATTCCAGGCCTTGGCGGTGACGTTATGGCTAAGCTTGGNGCTTCACCTGTATCGCTACCNGGTGGNCAGATTTATGAAAACCTTGTTTCNGGNGCNATTGATGCAACNGAATGGGTNGGCCCTTGGAANGATGAGGCCATGAAGTTCTATGAAGCNGCAAGATATTACTATTATCCNGGCATGCATGAGCCAGGCTCACAGCTTTCCATTGGTATGAATGCCGATTTCTGGGCTAATTTGAGCGCTTCTGATAAGCTTCTCGTTCAGCATCTCGCCTATTCTGAGAACGCCAATATGATGGCTGAATATAATGCTAAAAACGGCGCGGCTCTTGTGCGTTTGCAACAAGAACAGGGCGTTGAAGTGAAGGCCTTTAACGATGAAGTGTATGCTGCATTTGGCCGTGGCGCTTCGGAAGTTTTTGCTGAAGTGGTAGAACATTCAGACTTGGCTCGTCGCATTCACGAATCTTTCTTGAACGCACGGACGACTGTCGGCGATTACCTTATGCTCAATGATGTGGATTACATCAATAAGCGTAATAAGGTTCTCGGCACATAATTTTACATTCAGGAGTGGCATATATATGATGTGCCACTCCTTTTTACATTTGTCTTTACCCATTGCAAACACTCAGGGCAGGTACCCCATTTATGTTTGACGCAAATAATGCAAATATAATTCGTCTTGTTATTCTTGCGAATGTCAGCTTTGCAATGACGTTTATTTTAAATAATTTTTTAACATATGGGTTCGGATTTCCTGGCCCGCTCACTATTCTCAGCCTTACCGGGCTTTATAACGCGGCCTCCACCAGTGGCATAGATTTGGGCTTATCAGCTCTGCAACTGGGGTTTTATGGGCTGGCTCTATATTATGTCTTCTCATGGGTGGAGCGACGCTCTAAAGCCGATGATGTCAAATATCTTGATTTTATGAATAGCTACATTATTGCCGCCTGCTTTTGGGTGGTGTTATTAATTGGTCTGGTTGATATTGTTATTTCTTTCATGCGTGTTCATGATTTCCATAGCTATCTGTTTTCCGATTCTATTTCCAACATGTTAAATCAGCCAAAATCACGCGGCATATTTATTCATCTGCCAGTGATTGCTCTTGGCTTTCTGGTAGCGGTTCGGATGCGCCATATTTCTTTTGTATGGCTAGCGCTAATGGTGGTCATCGCTGAGATGATTATTGTTATAGCGCGGTTTGTATTTTCCTATGAGCAAACATTTATGGGTGATCTTGTGCGGTTCTGGTATGCGGCGCTGTTTCTTTTTGCGAGCGCCCAGACATTAGTCGAGGAAGGCCATGTTCGCGTTGACGTGCTTTATGCAGGGTTTGATAAAAAGAAAAAGAATAAGGTTAATATGATTGGTGCCGTCGCCCTCGGTATTCCCTTATGTTGGGCCGTCATGATATGTGGAATTGGCACCAAGAATAGCATCATTAATAGTCCAATGCTTAACTTTGAGACATCAATGAGCGGATACGGAATGTATGTTAAATATTTAATGGCGGCGTTCTTGTTAGTCTTTGCTATTACCATGCTCATCCAATTTTCAAGTCATTTCCTGTCATCATTTCAAAACCTGACATCTGACCAAAATGACGACACTGATAATGTTGCCCTTGATCATGTCACCCCTGATGATGGTGCGGAGAAAGCATAATGGAATTACTGTTCTTAGCGCTCTTATTTGTCATTATGATTGTCGCCTTGGGGTCAGGTTATCCCGTAGCATTTGCCTTGCCTGGTGCCGCCATTATTACAATCGTTGTTGCGGGAAGTGTTGGCTATTTATTTGATGGCGATAGCGGGGCATATTTTGTCCGTGATGGGCCGGTTGAATGGTTGACTGCCGGTGTCACCAATTTCAGAGGCATTTATTGGGAAGTTGAACGTGATACGTTAATCGCTATTCCGCTATTTATCTTTATGGGCATCATGCTTCAGCGGTCAAAAGTGGCAGAAGATTTGCTCGTCACCATGGCACAGCTTTTTGGCCCCGTCCCCGGCGGCTTAGGTATTTCGGTTGTCTTTGTTGGCGCTCTTTTAGCCGCCACAACGGGAATTGTTGGCGCCACGGTAGTTGCAATGGGATTGATCTCTCTGCCAGCTATGCTTCGAAACAATTATTCAAAATCGCTTGCCACAGGAACAATTTGCGCCTCAGGAACGTTGGGGCAGATTATTCCTCCATCCATTGTTTTGATTATTTTAGCTGACCAGTTATCTAATGCTGTTGATCAGGCGTCATCGGAACGGGCGGCGCTGTATAAAGCTGCCACTGGTGAAACGAGCATGCCATCAAATCTGGATATTGTTTCCACAAGCGCTGGCGATATGTTTTTGGGGGCATTTCTTCCGGGGCTTTTACTGGTTGCGCTTTACATGATTTACATTTTTGGCTCAGCCTTGTTGCGGCCGGGGACAGCGCCTGCTGTTCCGGTTGAGGGCAAGATCATGACCAGCGCCTTTCTGGCCAAGGTTGTGCTGGCATTAATACCGCCACTTTTGATGATTTTTGCCGTTCTCGGTTCTATCTTGTTGGGGATAGCCACCGTCAATCAGGCTGGAGCCATTGGTGCCATTGGTGCGACTTTAATGGCAAGTTACCGGCTAGCCGAAGGCCGCAAAAACGCCTTCCATCCTGTTATCTTAATGGCGGCATCGCTATTATTGCTGACCATAGTGATATGGAGCGGCTTTAACCTGAAAATTCTGACGATTAGCACTGGTATGGATTATATCGGCCTTATCTTGGCGCTGATTGGCGTGGCTGGATTAATCACCTCAATTGGCTGGGCATTAATACGCAGTTACAAAATTGATAATACGCTTTATCAAGTCATGCTGGAGACGGCTAAAACGACATCGATGGTTTTTATCATTCTGCTTGGTGCGGCTATGTTGACGGCGGCTTTCCGTGCCTTTGGTGGCGAGGAAGTCGTGAAACATGGGCTAGGTAGTTTGCCTGGCGGCTTCTGGACACAATTCTTTGTTGTCATGGTCGTCATTTTTCTGCTTGGCTTTTTCCTGGACTTTATTGAGATTGCCGTTGTAGTTGTTCCTATTGTTGCGCCTATTCTGCTGGCTGATCCATCGGCAAATGTGACGGCAGTCTGGTTAGGCGTTATGGTTGGGCTTAATATTCAAACATCATTTTTAACCCCGCCATTTGGCTTTGCGTTGTTTTATTTACGCGGGGTTGCCAGCGCCGCGGTCAAGACGATCGACATCTATAAAGGTGTTGTTCCGTTCATTATCCTTCAGCTCATTGGGCTGGGGGTTGTTGGCTATTACCCGCAATTGGTAAATTATCTGCCAACTCGCAGTTATCTGACTGGCGAGACATCTCCACCACCGCGTAATCCACGCCTGCAAGAATGTTTGAAAGAACAGATCTTTGCCGAATATACCATTACGGCCAGCACTATCCGTGCCGAAGCGGCGGCGCTATCCGCGCGTAATTTGGGCGCTCTTGATGCCGCAGATCAGGACAAATTAAAGCAAGCTTTGGCTAATATTCCTGTTGCTTTGGATCAAGTTAATAAGATTACCGCCATTGAAGCTAAGATGACGGCGATGCAGGATGAATATACGCCACTTCATACCAAGGTTCGTAAAATTGAGCGTGATATTCGCCGGCTGCAATCCCGCCAAGCCGATCTGCAAAGAGAATTACGTCAATATCGCGGGTCAGCTTATGGCGATGAGCTTAATGAAGATATCTTTATGCTAGATGATGAAATGGCAGGATTAGCGGCGCAAATTCCAGCAGAATGGGATGCGTTATCTGAGGCTTATCAATCTATGATATCGGATCTGACCAGTACCTTACGGCTCTATAACCGGACAGCTGAGCGGGCCTATCAAGACATTGTTGATGTCATGCAAACAGCTCAGCAAGTTGATCCAGGCTTGGCAAGTGATCTGGCCGCCTTTGAAGCCCTGACGAGAGATAACATTGGCATTCTGGCGCAAGATCGATTACCGCTAGAGATGGCGCGTGAAATATCCAGCTGTTTGGCTGTTCACCGCAATCTGTCCCTATATTTCTAGTATAGTATTTCTAGTATAGTATTTTTAGTATCAGGAATAGATTTTACTTGAAAACTGCTTTTATTTCTGGCTAGCCTCAAATAGTAACCTTTGAGGGGCTTGTCATGACCGTTCAGCATTTCCGAGATACCAGAAAAATTGATCCTAATAAGCATGATGCGAATAGCAAAAGCATGGGCGTACGCCCTGATGGATCGCCTGCGGATAATAACCGCATTGAGATAGGCCCAACACAATTGGCATTTGATGAGTGGGCAGCTGATGGGTTAACCCCACCTGATCTGGAAGCGATGCGGCTTTATCGGCTAAACCGGATTATGGCAGGGCTCGCCGAGCGTGATCTTGATGCTGTGTTGCTGTTTGATCCCTTGAATATCCGTTATGCGTCTGACACCACCAATATGCAGTTATGGAATACGCATAATCCGTTTCGCGCCTGTCTGGTGACCGCAGATGGCTATATGGTGGTTTATGATTATAAAATGTCACCATTTTTGTGTGATTATAATCCGCTAGTGCGTGAGGTTCGGTCTGGCGCATCAATGTTCTATTTTTCCAATGGCGACAAAACATCGGCGGCGGCAAGTGATTTTGTCAAGGATGTTACTGAGCTAATGCAAAGCCGTGTTGGTAAGGGGCGGCGGCTGGCGATTGATAAGATTATGGTGCATGGCTACAAAGCGTTTGAGGCGGCAGGCTTTACCGTGGCGGAAGGCGAGGAGCTGATGGAGCATACGCGCGCTGTCAAAGGCAAGGATGAGATTCTGGCCATGCGCTGTGCCATTCATGCCTGTGAGCAGTCGGTGCATGTCATGGAGCGTGAGGCTAAGCCCGGCATGACCGAAGATGCCATATGGGCGCATTTGCATGCCGAGAATATTAAACGTGGCGGCGAGTGGATTGAAACGCGGCTATTGGCATCAGGGCCGCGCACTTATCCGTGGTTTCAAGAATGTGGCCCGCGGGTTGTCCAGAATAATGAGATTCTGGCATTTGATACCGATATGGTTGGGGTTTATGGCATGTGCTGTGATATCTCACGGACATGGTTTTTAGGGGATGGCAAGCCGACGCAAGAGATGATTGACGACTATAAACTAGGCGTTGAGCATATTCAGACAAACACCGCCCTTGTTGCCCCCGGCGTGCATTTGCGCGACCTGACCTTCAAAGGTCACCAATTGCCGAATTCTTATGTTGGAGGGCGCTATTCTTGCCGCTTTCATGGGGTTGGGCTATGTGATGAATGGCCGCTTGTCGCCTATCCGCAAGACTTTGTCGAAGGCGCCTTTGACCATGTGCTGAAACCGGGGATGATGCTCTGTGTTGAGGCGTTGATTGGCCGTGATGGCGGGCCCTATTCGATCAAGCTGGAAAATCAGCTTCTTGTGACAGAGGACGGGGTGGAAGACATGACTAGCTACCCTTGGGACGATCAGCTAATGGGGCTTTAGGTAGGGGTGGTTAGATTTTTTTGAGGCTTTAAGGTATTTTGTCTAATATTCTGCTTAAAAGAAAATTATGAGCATTTAATTTATCTAAATCCTTTTCACTTTCCTTTATTTCCTTATCAATCCATTCATCTACTGGTTTTTCTGACCATTCCGCATCAGATTTGATGAAGTAAGCATCTCCAGTTCCTATGAAATAAGCATCTCCAATGTCTACGAAATAAGCTCTTCTTTCATCTATCCGTATTTCACTATCCTTTAGCAATTTCAATATATTACTGTCTATCAAAAATATTGCTTTGCTAGCGTCAATATCGGCAGGTTCAAATTCTTCATCAAACTTCAGATAATCTAGATAACTTAGATCTGTTCCAATAATGGTAATGTCAGAGTTTTTATTTAAGTTTTTGAGAAAAACTCCACCACGAAATCCCCCACCACCATCAAATCTCCCACCCAAGAAGGTTGAGGTTTTGGAAGAAAAGTGTATTTCTTGGGATTTAAAGCGACATCTTATAAATTGGAGATCAAAACGATATCCTAAAAACTGAATTTTTTTATACTCAAATACACAGTTCACAAAATTAGAACCAGCATTTGAAAACATCAAATTTAATTCGGTATTAGGTCTTTTTTCTAAAAAATTACAGTCTTTCCAATTCGTATTTGAAAATTCACAACTAACAAATCTATTTGCTTCAAAATTACAACCTTCAATTCTTAATCCACGAAAATTGCAGTTATTGATGATAGAATCAGCGAAGTTTATCTCCCTTAGTGTCCTTTTATTTTCTCTATGATCGGTCGGGATTTTAAATTGATTGAAGTTTAAATAACTTAAATCAAGATTGCTGAAATCTTGTTTCTTTTCATATATTTCATCTAGGTAAATTATACTCAGATAGACATCTAACGCTAACTGCACTTCATCCTGATCAACATCAGGCCTTATAGGGTCTCCAATTGCCAACCCGTCCTCATCTTTTTCATATTTTATTATGACTTTCTGCCGAATAAAATCATGCAGAATATTAGCAATAATGTTTTTCTGATTAACCACATCTACGCTTGCCGCCAAATCTTCAAGCACTCGTATCCCAGCCTTCCTAAGGGTCATGTCATCATTTGCGAGCAATTCCACTCCTCGGCCTAATCGGTCGTTAAATAATTGAATATTGGCGGTCTTGGATTGCTCAATCTGAGTATCGACTTGCTTCGAAAACGTGTTTTGACGAGCGGTGGCTTGAACCAATCCATAAAACGCCATCAAGCCACCAATAAGCAAAATAATGATGCGGATACTTTCTGCATTCGCCTCAAGTATGCAATAAAAAGATAACGAAACCCAAACCACAATGATGGCAGCAAAAGACAGAAAACAAATTAATTTATTGGATTTAATCCAGTCTATTATTCGTCTAAGTCGCATACCCATTAATCCCTCGTCATTATGAGGTGATGGGCTCTCCTTAAACCTGCGACATGGATGAGCGCTTACAACAAAGGCATCACTTTTTATTCTTATATATCAGCAATAAAGCACCAATAATGCATGGTCAATGCAGATACTCAAGATAGATTGATCCGGCCTGCCCGATCACTCTTTCATCCTGACCGCGCCGATATGCGGCAGATGGCGGTTATTCTGGGCATAATCAATGCCATAGCCGACAACAAAAGCATCAGGAATATCAAAGCCAATCCAACGGACGGTGACATCCGCCTCACGCCGTGTCGGCTTGTTCAGCAAACAGCATACTTCAAGGCTTTGCGGTTGCCGTGTCTGCAATATTTCCAGCACTTGATGGAGAGTATGTCCTGTGTCGATAATATCCTCAACCACCAGCACATCGGTGCCGCCAATATCGCCCTCAAGGTCTTTCAAAATGCGCACATCACGGCTCGACACCATCGCCTTGCCATAACTCGATACCGTCATGAAATCAACCTCAACCGGCAGGTCAAGCCGCCGCACCAGATCAGCAATAAAGATAAATGAGCCGCGCAATAATCCAACCACAATCAGCTTTCTAGTTCCCTGATAATGGGTATTAATTTCACGGGCCAGAGCATTAACGCGGGCGGCAATTTCTGATTCAGGAATGAGGATATCCACCTCATATTCGGACAAGTTGCCGGTTGTGGCGGTATCGCCTTTGGCATTATCAGCCATACTATATTTACCCTCATTCCTGATAAAAGTTCATTATAACTATACGCGATTGATCACGCGCGAACGCCGCCCTTTTGAGCAAGCGCTGAACGCCCCCTTATTCACTCCTTAAGAACCCTCTTAGACACCAAGACACATATATTTCATTTCCATATATTCATCGATGCCATAGCGGCTACCTTCGCGCCCGATGCCCGATTGCTTGACGCCGCCAAATGGCCCAATCTCATTGGAAAAGATGCCTGTATTGACCGACACAATACCATATTCCAGCTGTTCAGCGACACGCCAAACCCGCGCCATATCCTTAGCAAAGAAATAGGCGGCCAGACCAAAGATCGTATCATTGGCCATGGCAATCACCTCATCCTCTGTATTGAAGCGGAATAACGGCGCCACAGGACCAAAGGTTTCTTCGCTGAAAATCTTCATGTCAGGTGTCACGCCAGTTAGCACAGTTGGCTCATAATAGGTTGAACCGAGATTAGAACGCTTGCCGCCGATAAGCGTCTTGGCGCCGCCACTAACCGCATCGGTGACATGCTCTTCGGCTTTTAGCAGCCCTTGCTCATCAATCATAGGCCCCATAGTGACGCCATCATCGGCGCCATTACCCAGCTTCATCTTAGCGACTTCTGCCGCCATTGCCGCCGCAAACTCCTCATAGATGCCGTCCTGAACAAAAATGCGGTTAGCGCATACACATGTCTGGCCAGCGTTACGGAACTTAGATGCCAGCGCTTCTGGAACAGCAACGCTCAAATCAGCATCATCAAAGACGATCAGAGGCGCGTTTCCACCTAGCTCCATGCTAACTTTTTTTATGGTATCGGCGGATTGTTTCATCAGCACACGGCCAATTTCGGTTGACCCTGTGAAGGTCACTTTGCGAACAATGGGGTTAGTGCAAATCTCAGTCCCGATATCTGATGCTTTGCTGCCATTAAGCACATTAAGCACACCCGCAGGAACCCCCGCACGGTCAGCCAATTCCGCCAGTGCCAAGGCCGATAACGGGGTTTGCTTGGCAGGCTTAACAACACCCGCGCAGCCTGCCGCCATGCCAGGGCCTACCTTACGGGTGATCATGGCATTAGGGAAATTCCATGGCGTAATCGCCCCATAAACCCCAATCGGCTGTTTAATCACAACCAGCCGTTTATCAGGCTGATGCGGCATCAAAACATCGCCGGTTACGCGCCGGCCTTCTTCGGCAAACCAATCAATAAATGACGCCCCATAGGCAACCTCGCCTCTGGCTTCGGCAAGCGGCTTACCCATTTCAGCAGTTAGAATCTGGGCCAAATCTTCCTGATTTTCCATGATGAGATTGAACCATCGGCGCATAATAACAGCTCGTTCTTTCGCCGTCAGTGCCGCCCATTTTTTCTGCGCAGCATTAGCCGCCTCAATGGCTGTTCTGGTCATTTCTGCCCCATGGTCAGCAACATTGGCAATCACCTCACCTGTCGCCGGATTGGTGACGGCAATGGTCTTGCCACCCGCGTCAACCCATTTGCCATTGATATAAGCATCTGTTTTCAAAAGCGATGGATCAGAAAGTTTCATAATGAATGCCCCCAATAAAGTATCTGTTAATGTTTCGATAATACTATCGCCACCACTGCCCATGGGGTCAAGCCGCAATCATCCAGAAATTAATAAAATCCTGAAACCCATAAAATAAAGGCCTGACATTGCCATCAGGCCTTAATGCTAAAATAAAATGTCAGCGGCTTACCCCATGCGTGAGGCAACGTTCTCCCAGTTAACCAGATTATCAAGGAAATTGCTGAGATAAGCAGGGCGTTTGTTGCGGAAATCAATATAATAAGAATGTTCCCACACATCACAGCCCAATAATGCTGTCTGACCAAAGCAAAGCGGATTAACGCCATTTTCGGTCTTGGTTACTTTTAGTGAGCCATCCTTATCTTTGACAAGCCAGCACCAGCCTGATCCGAACTGACCAGCACCTGCGGCAGAAAACTCTTGCTTGAAGGTATCAACCGAACCAAAGCTCTCATTAAGCGCGGTTTCAAGCTCAGACGGCATAGCCTGACCTGATGGCCCCATCATTTCCCAGAATTGAATATGATTCCAGTGCTGTGATGCGTTATTAAAGAGACCTGATTGAACCAGTGCATCAGCCTGATAGGTTGCTACAACAATATCTTCAAGCGACTTGCCCTCATGGCCTGACCCTTCAAGCAGTTTATTGCCGTTATCGACATAGGCCTTATGGTGCAGGTCATGATGGAATTCTAAAGTTTCTTGGCTCATGCCAGCGCCAGCAAGCGCGTCATAGGCGTAGGGAAGATCGGGAAGAGTAAAAGCCATTTTATGTCTCCTTTTGGATATGGGCTATCATGATCAGATGCGATAAACTGGTTTGATGGTAAACATGAAACCAATATTGTTCCAATCATTATATAGGGCATTCATAGCTAATCGAAAAGCCCCCCGATATTCGTCAAGATGATTGCTGATCAGCCTTATAAATCACTTATGACATAAACTAGACATACTTTAGCAAAAATTTTGCCTTAGGTATCATACATGTTACCATTTCGATCAATTGAAATGATGGAGTTACCCCATGCCAGTAATTATCGCTTTGATTTTATTTGCAACAATAAGCTCGGAACCTTATCAAGAGTTTTCCAAAAACAGCAATGGAATGGCCGAATATAGGTGGGTTGAAACAACACCGTGTGAAACTGGGCATCATGACACTGGTTATGCCATTGCCCCATTTGGGTCGGTTGTTTTAAAGCAAGTCAATAAAGATGGAACGGTTAGCCAGCCTGTATGCAATGACTAATGCTGCGGCAATAGCTAACCAGACACTATGATCATTGATCAGATGGCTTATCTGATTTTTTATCGGCTACCATGCTATCGGCAACCATGCGATTAACTCGAAGGCGCAGCGCATTAAGCCGAATAAAGCCATGCGCATCAGACTGATCATAATCAGCGGCGCCTTCTTCGAATGTCACCAGATCAGGTTGATATAATGATCGTGGTGCCTGTCTGCCTGTCACAATCACATTTCCTTTATAGAGTTTAAGCCGAACGCGGCCAGTAACATTATGCTGGCTAGCATCAATTGCCGCTTGCAGCATTTCTCGTTCAGGATCAAACCAAAATCCATTATAAACCAGTTCAGCATAGCGCGGCATCATAGCGTCCTTGGCGTGACCTGCATTACGGTCAAGCGTGATTGACTCCATAGCACGCCTAGCCTT
>NZIT01000107.1 GCA_002691725.1 SAR116 cluster bacterium
TCTGACCCGTGATAGCCGTGTTGTTGAACGGAAAAAATATGGCCGAGCCAAAGCTCGCCGGAGCTTCCAGTTCTCAAAGCGTTAAGCACCTGCAACAAATCATATATTTCCAAAAGGGCTGCGTATTTCGCAGCCCTTTATTTGCGTACCAGAATTGTAGCAGACGCTGTGAGGTCTTGCCGCCTTTGCGCTGGAGCTTGTGGCGATGCTGCTTGTGGTGATGCTGGCTATGTCTTTTGGTCAGGGCAGAGACCAGCACGGCCGATGATATCATGTTAATGGTGCTTGAGGATTACACCACCGACCTTACCATCAATCCGTTTGACGTGGTGTTAAGACCAGCCAGGATTGTGATTTCTGTCATCTGCGATAAGATAGCGCTATGACAGCATCTTTTCTTCCGCCAAACGCCAACACTAACGCCAACGGCAAAAGCAAGGCGCCTGCGATAAGCTTTCGGCGCGCCAAAGCAACCGACTTGCCCGCTATTCAGGCCATCATGGAGGCCGCCTACACACCATACATTGCGGTCATGGGGCAAAAGCCAGCCCCTATGCTGGCCGATTATGCTGCCCATCTCAATCAAGATACGGTATTTGTCGCCGAGCGTATTTCTGATCAGGCGGCCTCTCTACTAGCTTACGCCATCATTATCAAAAAGCCGTCAGGATATTGGCTTGAAAATATTGCTGTTAGCCCCGATGCGTCAGGGCAAGGTCTTGGCTCTGCGCTGATGCGTCATCTGGAGGATTATCTGCGTCAGGCTGCCGATTATTATCAGCTTTATACCAATATCAGGATGACCGCAAACATGGCTTGGTATAAGCGGCTTGGTTTTGTGGAAACTCGGCGCGAGAGGCAAGACGGCTATGAGCGCGTGTTCTATAAGAAAATCTTGACCACACCAATACATCAATCACCAATCTAATCCGCTCTATTTTCCCTAGCATAATGACTGATATATCAAACAGCCGTGTTGCGTTAATGCGCTCAAGAGGGCAATATGATCATTATGAATAGCGACAAACGACTTATCGGTTCTTGCCATTGTGGCGCGGTGCAGATTTCCGTCCCTGCTGATATGGATTTCACCACAGCCAGACGCTGTGATTGTTCATTTTGCCGTCGCCGCTGGGCACCTTCTGCGGGCGTTTTGGAACATGATCTAAGGGTTGAAAAAGGCGCCGATATGTTGTCGCTCTATCAATTCCATACCGCAGTGGCGGAACATTATTTTTGCCGCAAATGCGGTATTTATACGCATCACAGACGGCGCATTGATCCATCGGTATTTGGCGTTAATGTAACATGCTTTGACCATATCAAGATGACGGATTATAACTGCGTTGCGATCAATGATGGTATTCATCATCCAAAAGACAGACATCTTTATAACAGGCACCCCAAAGATGGGCACCCCAAAGACAGGACATGAAATTAATGAAAACAGGTTTACAACTGGCTATTGCAGGCCTTGGTACTGTTGGCGCAGAAGTCGCACGGCAAGTCATCTCTAACGCTGCTCCTTTTCAACGCCAGGCAGGGATGGCGGTAACAATCACAGCCGTATCCGCCCGCGATGCCGATAAAGATCGCGGCTTTTCCATGCAAGGGATGCAGTTCTGTGACAATCCGCTTGCTTTGGCGAGCATGGATAATGTTGATGTTGTGGTGGAATTAATTGGCGGCTCTGACGGCGTCGCGCTTGATTTGGTCGAAGCGGCTATTGCCAATGGCAAGCATGTCATCACGGCCAATAAAGCCTTGCTTGCGCATCATGGTTATATGCTGGCTGAGAAAGCCGAAAAAGCAGGCGTTATGCTGGCCGCTGAGGCCTCGGTTGCTGGCGGTATCCCTGTTCTTAAAACATTGCGAGAAAGTCTGTCTGGAAATCAGATTACTCGTATCACCGGCATTTTGAATGGCACTTGCAATTATATTCTATCAACGATGCAGCATCAGAGACGTGATTTTGATGATGTCTTGGCTGAGGCACAGGCGCTCGGCTATGCGGAGGCTGATCCTGGTTTTGATATTGATGGGGTAGATGCGGCGCATAAACTGGCGTTGCTAGGAGCGATAGGTTTTGGCACAGCGCCATCAATAGGTGCTGTCGATGTCACAGGTGTTCGCGCCATCACCATGACGGATATGGATAATGCGCAAAAGCTTGGCTGTACGATCAGGCTGTTGGCGGAGGCGGAAAAGAACACGGATGGTGAGGTGCTGATGCGGGTTCGTCCGGTTATCCTGCCACTAGACAGCCAATTGGCAAAAATTGACGGCCCTCTTAACGCTGTCACCTTCACGGGTGAGCCGATTGGGGCGATTACCTCCATTGGCCCGGGGGCAGGGGCAGGGGCAACCGCATCTGCAGTGCTTGCTGATATTGTTGATCTCGCCGCCAGCCGCATCACGCCATTTTTTGGTATTCCCGCATCTCAGCTTGCCGCTGCCCCACAACGGGCCGCGCCGCAAAAAGAGGAATGTTATTTTATCCGCCTGAAAGTCTATGATCGTCCGGGTGTTTTGGCAGATATAACAACAATATTGAAAGATCACGCGATATCCGTGGAAAGTCTGTTGCAATCAGGGCGGTCGGATGATGGTGAGAATGGTGATGTGCCAGTTATTCTGACAACGCATGAGGTGCCGCCACAAGCGATCACTGCCGCTATTGTTGAGCTGACGGAATTGCCAACCGTATTGGCAGAGCCGGTTATCCTGACCATGGGACATGCTTGATCTGTTATGACCAATCCGGTGAACTCAAATCAGCTGCCAGCGTTATCAGCAACAGGCGCGCATTGGGTTTCAGCAGAGCCGCCGCCGCATATCACAGCCGGTATTATGGAAGCATCGGGCATGCCGCACCCCTTGGCACATCTGTTGGCTGCGCGCGGTATCACGAAAACTGAGCTAGGGCATTGGCTTGACCCAAAAATCCGTGATCTTATGCCTGACCCGTCACAATTAACCGATATGGATGCGGCGGCATCACGTCTGGCTGATGCGGTCATGCAAGGGGAGCATGGTGGTATTTTTGGTGATTATGATGTCGATGGGGCAAGCTCAACGGCTATTCTTTATCGGTGTTTAGACCATTTAGGCTTGCCTGTATCCTATCATATCCCGCATCGCTTCACTGAAGGCTATGGCCCTAATCTGCCGGCCTTGCTCGGATTAAAGGATAAAGGATGCCAGTTAATTGTTACCGTCGATTGCGGGGTAACAGCGCATGCGCCAGTGGCCGCTACGGTGGAGGCTGGAGTTGATGTGATTATTATTGATCACCATCTGCCGGGGACAGAATTGCCGCCTGCGCTTGCTGTTGTTAATCCTAATCGGCTGGATGATGATAGCGGCCTTGGCTATATGGCGGCGGCTGGCGTTGTCTTTATGCTGGTGGTGGCGCTGGTGCGTGAATTGCGTCAGCGTGATTGGTTTACCGCCAATGACAAGCAAGAGCCTGATTTAATGGCGGCGATTGATCTCGTGGCTTTAGCCACCGTAGCGGATGTTGTTCCGCTTGCTGGTCTTAACCGCGCTTTTGTTCGGGCAGGGTTAAAGATTATGGCGAAACGAGGCCGTGTTGGGTTGCGTGTGCTTGCCGATATTGGCCGTCTCACTGCGCCGCCAGATACAGAAGCGTTAGGCTTTGTTTTAGGGCCACGGATTAATGCGGCTGGCCGTTTTGGCGAAACCGACCTTGGGGTATCTTTGCTGACAACAGATGACCCGCAACAGGCGCTAGAGCTTGCAACAATGCTGGATCAGCTGAACACCAAGCGGCAATCTGTTGAACGTGACACAACCGCCGCCGCCATGGCGCAGGCTGAGGGCAAAACCGATGCTGTGATCTGTGTTGCAGGCGGCAATTGGCATGAAGGGGTGATTGGTATTTCTGCTGGCCGGGTGAAAGAAGCGATGAACAAACCAGCTTGCGTGATTAGTATCTCAGAAGATGAAGATGGCCGCAAAATTGGTAAAGGTTCAGGTCGCTCGGTTGTTGGTATGCGGCTAGGGGCGGCCATCATCGCGGCCAAACAAAACGGCTATTTATTGTCTGGCGGCGGGCATGATATGGCGGCAGGGTTCAGCCTGGATATGGCGCATTTTGATGCGTTTTGCCAATTTCTAAACCAGCGCGCAGAAACCGATTTAGCCGATAAGCCGCCGTATCAGGAATGGCATGTTGATGTTGATGTTCCATTAAGTTTAGCTAATGAAACGCTCCTTGACTGGTTGGATCGTATCGGGCCATTTGGCTCAGGATTTCCGCAACCAATGTTTCAGGCGCGTGATGTTAGAGCAGCATCTTGGCGGCGGATAGGAAAAACCCAGGATCATGTCGCGCTGCGGCTGGATGATGGGCTTGGACAGATTGATGCTGTTGCATTTCGCGTTGCCGGAACGCCATTGGGTGAGGCTTTATCGGCGATGCAAGATGGCCGCAAGGCTAATATTATTGGCAGAATTACCCGAAATCGCTTCCGTGGTGAGGATCGACCACAAATGATTATCACTGATCTTCAATTTGTTTGATTTATTCGCTTGATTTGCGCCTTAGGTTTAGTGTAATCATGTGCTTGCCTTTATGACCCGTTCGTCTAGAGGCCTAGGACATCGGCCTTTCACGCCGACAACACGGGTTCGAATCCCGTACGGGTCGCCATCTCACATCTTTATTTTAATTGGTCCAGAAATTGTTTGCTGTCATGCGCGATCTGGGCTTTGCGGGCATCATCCATGCGGGCTAAATTGCGATACGGCATCCCCATGCGTGGATTGCCCGACAGCGTGTCAGCATTACGCATCAGAAAATCCCAATATAACAGATTAAACGGACAAGCCTCCGCGCCTAGTTTATCTTTCACCTTATACGCACAGCCTTTACAATAATCCGACATACGGTTGATATAGGCGCCACTGGCGGCATAGGGTTTGCTCGCCAGATCACCGCCATCAGCATAAAGCGTCATGCCACTGACATTTGGCAACTCGACCCATTCATAGGCATCGGCATAAACGGCCAGATACCATTCATTGACCTGAGCCGGGTTAATGCCAGCCAAGAGCGCAAAGTTCCCCAACACCATTAAGCGCTGAATATGATGCGCGTAAGCATGATCAATCGTATTCTGAACAGATATCCGCAAACATCTCATTTTTGTCTCTGCTGTCCAGTAAAAATCGGGTAAGTCGCGGGTCGCTCCTAACACATTCGCGTCTGCATATTCAGGCATGCGTAACCAATAAATACCGCGAACATATTCACGCCAGCCCAATATCTGCCGGATAAACCCCTCGACCGCATTAAGCGGTGCCTGACCGCTATGCCACGCGGTTTCCGCCGCCCTGATACATTCCATGGGCGTTAATAATCCGATATTGAGATAAAGCCCAATGTGAGAGTGATACATCCATGGCTCATCGCTTAACATGGCATCTTGATAAGTGCCAAATAATGGCAGGCGGTCCTGGATAAAGGCATCAAGAACGGCGAGGGCTGCTGGCCGCGTGACAGCAAAGAAAAAGCCATCTGTTGATCCCATATGCGTTGGAAAATGCTTCTCCACCATGTTGATAACCGCTTTAGTAATCGCATCAGGCGGATGTGCTGTTGGTGGCGGCGGCGTCAATCCCTCTTTCGGTGGGGCGCGGTTTTCGGCATCATAATTCCAGTCGCCACCTGCGGGTTTGTCGCCATCCATCAGCACCTTGTGATGACGGCGCATGTCACGATAGAAATATTCCATTCGTAATGATTTGCGGCCTTCTGCCCAATCAGCAAACATCTGATGACTGGCGAGAAAGCGATCATCCTCATGATAAATGACAGGAGTTTTTAATCGGTCTTGCCATGCCTTGTCTTGCATGATTTTGATGGTTTGGTTCAAGCGATATTCACCTGCGCTGGTGATCACAATCTGATCTGGTGCCAGCATGGCGATATGGCGTTCTACCTCCGCCGTGATCGAATGGGTGTTATCGGGATCATCCAGGGTGACGTAAATCACCTGATAGCCTTGCTGATGCAGATGTTCAGCAAAATGGCGCATGGCAGAAAACACAAAAACCAGTTTCTTTTTGTGATGCTTGACATAACTAGCCTCATCCATGACTTCTGCCATGAGGATAGTATCATCCTTATCACAGTCGCGCAGGGTGGCGAGATTATCGCTAAGCTGATCACCTAAAATTACACGCAATGTTTTCATCATGCCTCCTCCCATCTATTTATGGGGATGCGTGATGCAGACAAGTGGCAGCATACGCATTATTGCACTTCCCGTGCGCTGGTCTTGCTTGCTTTTGGGGGGATAAAGTGATGCCACGGTGATAAAGCCATAGCCAAATATAGAGAAGATTTGCCCGCACAGGCTTAATTTGCTATCTTCCGCACAGTTTTGAGAAAACCTGCCTCGCGGGCGCTTTTCTCACCCAAAATCAGAAACAAGTGAAGACATGCTATGACAAAAACTGCTTTTCTTTTCCCCGGACAAGGATCACAAACTGTTGGGATGGGCGCATCATTGATGGCGTCATGTCCTGTGGCTCGGCATATGGTTGAGCAAGTTGATGAGGCGCTTGGCGGTGAGCTTTTATCCATTATGACCAATGGCCCTGATGATGAATTGAAAATGACTCGTAACGCTCAGCCGGCACTGATGGCAACGGCGGTGGCGACGGTTCGGTCACTGGAAAAGGCGACAGGGAAATCCATTGATCAGATGGCTGATTTTGTAGCTGGTCATTCCTTGGGCGAATATTCGGCTATGACGGCTGTTCATGTCTTTGATATTGATGTGGCGGCACGCCTGTTGCGGCATCGCGGTGATGCGATGCAGGCGGCAGTTCCTGCGGGTGAGGGGGCGATGGCGGCCTTATTAGGGGTAGATATTGATGCCGTGGAAAATATCCTTGCGGGGGTTGATGGGCTGGTTGAGATTGCCAATGATAATAGCGCTGGACAGGTTGTTATTAGTGGCGCGGCGGAGCCTGTTAATCAGGCGATTGCGGCGGCGAAAGATGCTGGCGTTAGACGCGCTATGCTATTGCCGGTTAGCGCGCCTTTTCATTGTGGGTTAATGGCACCAGCGGCTGATACTATGGCTGAAATATTGGCGGATACAACGCTATATCCGCCGGCGGTTCCTATTGTTGCCAATGTGACGGCACAAGCTGAACACGCGCCAAGCGATTTGCGGGGTTTGCTTGTTCGGCAAGTCACTGGCAGAGTGCGCTGGCGTGAATCGCTTATCCATATGGCAGAACAAGGGGTAACGCGATTTGTGGAAGTCGGTACAGGGAAAGTCTTGACCGGATTGGTTAAGCGGACATTGCCTGATGTTGAGGCTTTTAACATTGATACTGCTGATGATATGGACAGTGCGGTTGCGGCATTGTAATCTGAGCTGACTATGTATCTAATTATAAAGACCAAATGTTATCATGTATCCAAATGTTATCATCTATAAGGAGTCCACAGCATGTTTGATCTTAGCGGCAAGACAGCACTGGTCACAGGTGCAAGTGGCGGCATTGGCTCAGAAATTGCGAAAGCCTTGGCATCGCGCGGGGCTAATATCATTCTCTCGGGGACGCGCCAGCAAGTGCTTGAAGATGTTGCTAGTCAGCTTGTTCTTTCTGCTGATCAAAAGGCGGAGGTGATCACCGCTGATCTGAGTGATCCAGAGGCGGCAAAAACCTTGATTGAACAGGCAGGCGCTAGCGTTGGCGCTGTCGATATTCTGGTTAATAATGCTGGCATGGCGCGTGATGGATTGCTGATGCGGATGAAAGATGAGGATTGGCAAAGCGTGCTTGATATTAATCTAACCTCAGTCATGCGATTAAGCCGTGCCGCTCTGCGTGGTATGATGAAAGCCAGATGGGGGCGAATTATCCAGATATCATCTATTGTTGGCTATACGGGCAATCCTGGTCAGACGAATTATGCTGCGTCTAAGGCAGGCATGACCGGATTTACGAAATCACTGGCGCTGGAAGTTGCCTCACGAGGGGTGACAGCAAATGTCGTGGCCCCGGGGTTTATTCAAACCGCCATGACTGACGCATTAACCGAAGACCAAAGAGCGGAATTGGTCAAAAAAGTCCCGGCAGGAGTGATGGGGCAAGTCGAGGATATCGCGGCGGCCGTAGTCTATTTAGCCAGCCCTGAGGCGAGTTATGTGACCGGCGCAACACTTCATGTTAATGGCGGAATGGCCATGATTTAATCAACAAGTTACATATGTGCATAAAATGGCTAGAATATTTATATTTAAGTCATTATAGTATTTTTACATTTGGGCTAGTGTTAACATAATGAATATGATAAACACGCCATCTTTGAGGTCTAACCAGACCGTAATATATCTTTTGGGAGACATCCATGAGCGACACTTTTGACCGTATTAAATCCATCGTTGTTGATCATCTTGGGGTTGATGATGATAAGGTTACTGAAACTGCCAACTTTGTAGATGACCTTGGGGCTGACAGTCTTGATACTGTTGAACTTGTTCTTGCCTTTGAAGAAGAATTCAATATTGAAATTCCTGATACTGCTGCCGAGAAAATTCAGACTATTAAGAACGCTGTTGATTTTGTCGATAGCGCATCAGCCTAATCCTGATTTAATAACAGGCATTTAATGATGAAACGTGTGGTAGTCACTGGTATGGGGATGATTACCCCATTGGGATATGGCGTAGACCAAAACTGGAATGCGCTATTATCTTCCAAATCCGGTTTAGCGCAAATTGATGAGTTTGATGTATCGGACTTACCGTGCAAGATTGCAGGGCGTATTCCGGCATCCGAAGACCGTGACGGCGCGGTTAATATTGATGACCTCATTGATCCAAAAGATCGCCGCAAGCTAGATGATTTTGTGGCTTACGGGATTATTGCGGCAAATCAGGCTATTGCTGATTCTGGCTGGGTTACTGATACAGAGGAAAAGGCATACCGAACCGGGGTTATGATAGGCTCTGGCATAGGCGGCTTATCGACTATTTATGAGACAAGTATTATTTTAAAGGAACGAGGCCCGCGCCGTATTAGCCCGTTTTTTATCCCATCGTCTTTAATTAATTTGATATCAGGTCAAGTTTCGATCAGGCATAATCTCAAAGGCCCTAATCATGCTGTTGTGACGGCGTGTTCTACGGGCGCCCATGCTATTGGTGATGCCTCTCGACTGATCAAATATGGTGACGCTGATGTGATGGTGGCTGGCGGTGCTGAAGCTGCTGTTTGCCGCCTTGGGCTGGCCGGGTTTAGCGCCTTAAANGCCTTATCNTCANNCTNTAATGATANCCCTGANAAGGCCTCACGCCCATGGGATAAAGGCCGTGANGGCTTTGTNATGGGTGAGGGTGCGGGCGTTCTCGTGCTTGAAGAATATGAACATGCGAAAGCTCGNGGGGCNAANATTTANGCTGAGGTTAAGGGCTATGGCCTGTCTGGTGATGCCTATCATATCACNGCACCGGCAGAAGATGGCGATGGCGGNTTTCGNTCNATGTCAGCGGCCTTGCGNGATGCTGAGATTGCTATNGATCAGGTNGATTATATNAACGCTCATGGCACNTCAACGCCGCTTGGTGATATGATTGAATTAAACGCTGTATCGAAGNTTTATAATGGCGATAGATCAAACATNAATATGTCNTCAACCAAGAGCGCAACCGGGCATTTGCTAGGNGCNGCNGGGGCNATTGAAGCGATATATTCTATTATGGCCGTTATGAATGATACCCTGCCGCCTACGCTTAATCTTGATGATCCATCAGATGATATTGGCGGCATAAATCTGGTGCCGCATGTGGTTCAGGAAAAGCCTGTTCGTCATGCCTTGTCCAATTCGTTTGGGTTTGGCGGCACTAATGCGTCGCTGATCGTTGGCAAGCCAGATTGAGGTGAATGTGGCTGGGCAAGAACCAGAAACGTCCCCTTCAAAAGATCAGGCAAAAGATCAGGCAAAAGATCAGGCAAAAGGTCAGGCCAAAGCTAAGGCAAAAGATCAGGCAAAAGGTCGGGCCAAATCATCTATACGGTCATTACGCAGGGCTGTTCGGGTTAGTGTTTTTCTGACCATAGCTGCTGGCTTCATCGCTGTCATATTGTTTATCTGGGTGGAAACGATACTGGCAAGACCGTCACAGCAAACCATTGATATTACATTGGAAATTAAGCGTGGTGATGGCCGCCATGTGATTAGCCAGCGGCTCAATCAGATTGGCATTATTCATCACCCATTTGTCTATCAAATTGAGGAATGGCGGCGCGGCAACACCTATAACCCGCGCGCAGGGGAATATATTTTCCCGAAAGGCGTTAATTTAGCTGAGGCTATGGATATTATCCATAACGGCAAAGCCGTTCAGCATAGCATAACCATTGCTGAGGGATTGAGCGCCGCTCAGGTTGTTGATCTCATCCGTGCTGACCCTCGCCTTGACGGTGAGTTATCAGCAATTCCAGATGAAGGTAGCTTGCTCCCTGAGACTTATTTTTTCCTCCGTCATGCTGATCGTAATGCGCTCATCAAGCGGATGCAGGCATCGCGTGAGATCCAATTTGCTGAAATATGGGCAGAACGTCATGACGATCATGTTCTCACCACTATTCAGGATGCGGTGATCCTTGCCTCAATTGTCGAAAAAGAAACGGGCAGAGCAGGTGAACGCGCCTTGGTCGCATCAGTGTTCCTTAATCGCCTCAAGAAAGGCATGCGGCTTCAATCAGATCCAACTGTGATTTATGGGCTTGAGCAAGCTGGAGTGGAGGTTGACCAATTGCATAAGCAGCTCAAGCATGACTCAGCCTGGAACACATATGTCATCAAAGGATTACCCCAAACCCCTATTGCTAACCCTGGCTTGGCTAGTTTTCGTGCCGTTGTTCATCCGGCGATATCAGACTATTATTTTTTTGTTTCTGATGGCAAAGGAGGGCATCGTTTTGCCAAAACCTATGAAGGGCATAAAGCCAATATTGCCTTATGGAAAAACAGCAAAACTAATCAGCAATAGAGCATTGTTTCCTATAAGCTGGATGTGTAATATCATTTGATAATTTAGCATATTGAGTTAGATCACATGTCATCATCGCCAGCCTCATCAGATAATCCGATTAACCGCCGGGGGCTTATGTTGGTGCTTTCATCGCCATCTGGGGCAGGAAAATCATCTATTTCACGGCGGCTTCTTGATATTGACGACAATGTAACGCTCTCGATATCAGCAACCAGCCGCAAGCGCCGCCCCGGGGAAGTTGAGGGTAAAGATTATCAATTTGTCACGCCCGAAGATTTTCAGATCATGATCAATGAAAATCAGTTTTTGGAATATGCTAAAGTGTTCGATCATTATTATGGGACACCAGCCAAGCAGGTCATGGAGACGCTTGGCCGCGGCAGGGATATTCTGTTTGATATTGACTGGCAAGGGACGCAATCGTTGAAAGCGACAGCGCGTGATGATCTGGTTTCGGTGTTTATCCTGCCGCCATCATTTCGGGAATTGGAACGGCGGCTGAAAAAACGCAATCAAGATACCGATCAAGAGGTTGCCAAGCGGATGTCTAAAGCCGCAGATGAGTTAAGCCATTTTCCTGAATATGATTATATTGTCGTCAATCATGATCTGGACTCATCGGTGAACCAGATCCATAACATCCTTGAGGCAGAACGCCGCCGCCGCCATCGCCAAAATGGTCTCACCAATTTCGTCCGGAACCTGCAAGCAGGGTTCTAATCGCCCTGATTATCACCACGATTAGCGCCCTGATTAGCGCCACGATTAGCGCCAACATAATTCAGGGCATTAGCAATCGCGCAAAACTCCGCGATATTAAGCTGTTCAGGACGCCTTTCGCCATTGATATTCGCATGATCTAGCAATCGCTGCCCGCCTAGCGCTCGCAAGGACGCCCGAAGCATTTTACGCCGCTGATTAAAGGCAGTCTTGGCTACAAGCTGTAATTGCTCTTGTTTGGCGGCAAATTGCGGCTTGTCGAAAGGCACAAGCCTGACGACGCTGGATGTGACTTTCGGTGGCGGCACAAATGCTGACGGCGGGATATCAAAGCAATGTTGTGTTTTGGTCAGCCATTGGCAAATGATACTTAACCGGCCAAATGTGTTTGTGTTTGGGCTGGCGGTGATACGCTCAGCAACCTCGCGTTGAAACATCAGCGTTAATGACGAAAACGACTTGCAATGATCAAGCCACCCCATGAGCAAAGGGGTTGCAATATTATAAGGCAGATTGGCAATAATTTGCCTCGGCTGATCATTGCCTCCACATTCATGAATGGCAACATCCAAAGCATCAGCTTCCATAATCTCTAGCCTGCCCAAGCTTGCCTCTACCAATGGCTGCAGCGCGGCAATGGCGCGGCTGTCTTTTTCAATGGCAATGACATGCTTTGCCCCTGCCATCAAAATAGCTCGCGTTAACCCGCCTGGCCCCGGGCCAATCTCAATCACGGTTTGATCAGGGTTGATCATAGCTTCACGAGCAATCCGGCCCGTCAGGTTCAGATCAAGCAAAAAGTTCTGACCAAGTTTGCGCCGCGCATCCAGCTTATATGTGCGGATAATGTCTTTCAGAGGCGGCAGTGCCGCGATATCAGCTTCAATCGTCATCTCAATGTAGCATTAGGTGATGAATCATTAGGGGGGGAAACATTAGGCGATGAAACATTAGGTGATGAAACATTAAGGGGTGTGGCTTGATATTCTGCCCGATTGTAAGACATATCGCGTGCCAGTTGGATAGCAGCAATCAAACTGTCTGGTCTGGCCGTAAATTGTCCAGCTTGATCAAGGGCTGTGCCATGATCAGGGGAGGTTCTGATAAAGCTTAACCCTAGTGTTGTGTTGACGCCATGATGAAAATCCAGTGTCTTAACAGGGATGAGAGCCTGGTCATGATACATCGCCAGAACCGCGTCATAGCTGTCACGCTTATCCTCAAAAAATAGAGTATCGGCTGAATGAGGCCCGGTGACCGCTAATCCTTCGGATTGCAGTTGTGCTATGGCCGGCGCAATGATCATCGCATCCTCTTTGCCTAACATGCCATTTTCGCCAGCATGAGGGTTTAGCCCGGCAACGGCAATGCGTGGCGCGGATATCCCAAAATCACTGGCTAAATGCCTCGCCATAATCCGCACAGAACGCATAATATGGTCGCTGGTAATATGCTCAAAAATATCCCTAAGCGGCATATGGATGGTTAATGGCACAACACGAAGCATGCTATTAACCAGCATCATAATGGGGACAGCTTTTGGGTTATCTTTTGGGTTATCAAGTGCGGCTAGAAACTCGGTATGTCCAGGATACTCAAACCCAGCCTGATGGAGCGTTGCTTTCTGAATAGGGTTGGTGACAATGGCATCAGCCTGACCAGATTTCACCATGAAAACCGCCATGCTGATCGCATCAATGACTTGCGGGGCATGTGCAGGTGATGGTGTGCCAGCAGTAATAGTCTTAGCCCAGGTGATCGGTATCACCGCCAGATGATGAGACCGGCCAGTAGTGGCAATATCGCTAAAATTGTCAATGACCGTCAGATCAAGGGGATAGCCTCCATCCGCTGCTAGTTTAGCCAAGCGATCAGGATCATCAATAGTGATAATCTGATTTTGCTCCTCTTGAACGGCTTTGATTAATAGCTCGGCGCCAATTCCAGCAGGCTCACCGGGGGTGACAATAAGGCGGCATCTATCCATCAAAAGCTGATCCGAATATCAATTACCGCTCGCCGCCGTAATTGATTAAGATAACGTGCTGACAGAACCGAAAAATAGCGATTTTTGACATTAAGTTCCAATGTGTCAAGATCAGGTAAATCCATTTGCGGTGCTTGTTTATCACAGACCATAAACGCCGCCATGCCTTCCTTAAATGAGACCACCTCGCTGATCATGCCAGCATCAAGAGGCGCAACCAAATCGCGCAATTCAGGGGCAAGGCTGTAAAGCGGCAGAATGCCTAAATCAAATGGCATGCCAGAGCCATAAGACTCATGCAAGGCCTCTAAGTCATCACAGGTTAGTATAGCCGCTGTATCTCTTTTCATTTTGGCGGCAGCTTCCAGTCGGTCGGCATCATCGGTTGATGCTAGCGGGTAGAGCAATCGGGCTATCGAAATACGAGCTTCCATCGGGTCAGCCAAGCCATTTTGTCGTTTGCCGCTTAGCCTATATATCAAGATCGCACCATCACGGTCTAATGGGTCTGTGATGTCTCCGAGTTGCATAGGCATGATAATATCAGCCAATTCCGGGTCAAGTGTTTTGACCAAAACCCAGCCAATATTACCGCCGATATTGGCACTGCCTGATACTGAATATTGTTGCGCGATACGGCCAAAATCAGCACCTTGCCTGATCGCTTTTACCATCTGATTAGCAAGGTTTATGGTTGCCGCATAGTTTCTGCCAGGTTCGGGTAGCAGAACAATTTCGTCTAAATTAATATGCGGCTCAGAAATATTTTGCTCAAGCTGTTGGCGTTCTTTTTCTGCCTCAGCCCGGGCATTGGAAAATTGACCTTCAAAGCGGCCATTAATGATAGATGCCCATAGAATATCAGCCTTGAACTTATGCCTGATGACATCACGTGGAATATTAAGCTCCTGCAAGACATCATCTGGATTTTCACCATTCTGGGAAAAGGTTTGATTGATAAGAATGTCAGCGTTGTTCTCAACAGCCTGTATCTGACTGCCTAAAAATTGCTCGCCAGTAGCTATTTTTATCTGATCATCAATCAGCATTTGCAACACATCACGATCAATCTGCGCTTTATTGTCAGGCGTTAGCTGAATGCCGGTTGTTTTAATCAGCATATTGCGCCGCTCATTGAGGTCATGGCTTGTGATGGGAACACCGTCAACGGTGGCAATAACTTCGATAGAGGTAGTGGCACTTGCCATAGTGGAGCCAAACAGCATTATCATGCTGATTATCCAAGGCTTGACTGAAGAATAAAGCTGTTGCATTTGCTTTCCTGTTTAAGCGTTTTGATCCGCTTTCATTAATGAACCAAGTCCGATCAGTGTTACAATGAATCCTGGTGCAAATCCGGCAATAAATGGCGGTAGCCGTCCAGATGTCCCAAACACATACATAATATCCTTAAAGATATAAAATCCAAGTGCAGAAATCATTGCAACCATAATTACACCTAATTTTCGTCGTCGCCCTTTGTATGACAGACCATGATGACCAGCAATCATAATCATGCCAACCAAAACAATCGGTAGCGATAATTGATAATAGAAATATGATCTATGGCCGAGGCTGTTCAACCCTGCATCTTCTAACACGCCAATATAATTCCATAGTTTCAGCAATGATATCGCCTCTGGCTTTTTATTTGAGTTGGTCAGATCGGCGGCATTAAGCGATGATGGAAAGGATATGATATTAAGCGGGATTATCGCACCATCTTTAAGTAAAACTTTGCCGCCTTTAAGGTGCCAGCTATTATTTTCAAACCATAACTGGTCAGGGATGTAATGCGATAACCATTTGTTATTAATGTCAAAACGGTATAGTTCACCATTTTCCATATTCAAATTAGACTGATTTAAGCGGCTGCCACTAACAATAATATTCTGGAAAGATAAGTTATCTTTGAGCCAAATCCCCTCTGTTGATACAGATAGACTGCGCCCTGTTGAGCCAAAGTTTTGTTCTTCCAGCGCCGCATATCTATTATTTGTGGCTGAGGAAATCGGGTCAATGACAAACATCAGAATAAGGCTGAGCATAATGGCACAAACAACAGGGCCGGTGATAATTTTGCCAACCGAAAGACCTGCCGAGCGCGCGACTATAATCTCATTTTTATTGCTTAGCCTGTAAAAGCTGATTAATGAGCCAAACATTACCGCAAATGGAAGCAAAAACGGAAGGCTGGACGGAAACTTCAAAAACGCCATTGATATCGCCGTCACCGAAGATATCGCCTCTTTATTGGCGCTCCGGCGCATCAGCTCTGCTGTATCAATCAGATTGACAATCAATGCCAGCACAAGCCACACCATCAGCACATGAACCAGAGCATGCCGAAACAAATAGAGAGCAAAAATCCGCGATAGACCAAATCTGCTCATGCGGGCTGCGCTCCTTTTATCCAAGGTCGCCATAACAGAAGCGAGCTGATGATAAGCGGCAGAAAGATGATGATATACATCAATGGAAATAGCGACGGTACTGCAACTGTCAGACTTCTCGATGTGATTAAGGCGACTTCACCGAGCAGCGTTAACACCGTGACAATGGCAATTTGTGACCAGTAATGTGAGCGTTGATATTGGCTCCGCATAAAAACAGCTAATGCCATCATGATTAACGGTAAGCTGATCAGTGGTGCGGTAATCCGAAAATGACCTTCGGCGCGCATTTCTCGGCGATATTGATCAGACGCACCATCAGCGAATAAAAGCTCAGCAATAGTCATTTCATTGTAATCTTTTGTTCGCTCTCCACCCTCACTTTTGCTTTCAACAATACGCAATTCATAGGTCTCAAACTCCAGGATGACGGCTTTGTCTGATGTGTCTGTAAACTCGGTTCTAATACCATTGAACAAATAGATAACAGGCGCTTGATCGGTAATTGTAACCGTGGCTTTATCCGCATGAATTTCAATTGTGGCTTCGGGGTTGCGGTTATCATGGATAAAGATATCCTGAAATACATTCTCGCTTTCTTTATTATTGATATATATCGTCAGCCCTTTGCTGATATCGGTAAAGACACCAGGCTGCAAGATCACTATCGGGGCGGCGGCCCGCAGATTAGCCATGACATTTTTATAATAATTATAGGTCATTGGAATAATGATCGCCGAGTTAATAATCAGAAACGCTGTTAATAATACCCCCATCAGAAGTGGCCCTAAGCCGATGCGAAAAGGCGATATGCCAGACGCTTTCATGGCAATCAGCTCTTTATCCTGTTGCATGCGAGATAACACAATGGTTGTTCCAATCGTCGCGCTTATGGGCAAAATAATAAGCAACCAAAAAGGAATAGCCGCCATCGTCACATTGATAAAATCAATGAATAACGCGCCCTTATTGACGAGCAACTCGACTAATCGCAACGTCTGA